>JBKQRT010000001.1:0-68406 GCA_052143895.1 Acidimicrobiales bacterium
CCCCACCGAGCAGGGTGGCGGCCATCAGCCAGACCGGCGGGAGGCCCCGGGCCGCCACGATCATGGTGGGCAGGGTGGTCACGAGCAGGAGCTCGATGATCCGGGGCTTGGTGAGCGCGACGTAGGCGGCGATCCTCGACCCGAGGGACAGTCGGCGGGGCAGGGCCACCGCGGGAAGAGCCATTGCCCGAACCTTAGTGGCCCCGGGGCGCCCGGGACATTTCGGCCCGGGCGGGCCGGTACCATGAGCAACCGGTGTCCTCCCTGCGTATCGGCCCACGCCCGTTCCTCCTCCTCTGCCGGTTCACGCTGGCCACCATCGTGCTCAACGTGGTGACCGGGGCCGCCGTCCGGCTCTCCGATTCGGGACTCGGATGCCCCGACTGGCCGACCTGCTCCCAGCACCATCTGACCCCGCCCCTCCGGTTGCACGCCCTGGTCGAGTTCGGCAATCGGATGGTGGTCTTCATGCTGGTGGTGGCGTGTGCATTTGCCGTCGTCGCTTCGTTCCTCCGACGGCCCGCACGCCGTGATCTCCGGTGGCTGTCCGGCGGCCTCATCCTCGGTGTGCTCGGCGAGGCCGTCCTCGGCGCCTTCGTCGTCTACTCCAAGCTCAACGCCTACGTCGTCATGGTGCACTTCATGGTCGGCATGGGCCTGCTGGCGGTAGCCGTGATCCTGACCCTGCGGGCCGGTCACGGGCCGGGCCGGGGAACAGTGGCGGTCAGCCGCGGTGCGCTCCGGCTGGGGCGGTTGCTGGTCGGGCTCACGGTGGTGGTTCTCGCTGCCGGGGCGGCGACCACCGGAACGGGGCCCCACGCCGGCGGCCAGGGGGCCAAGCGGATCCCGCTCGGACTCGAGGACATGACCCGCATCCACGCCGAGATCGTCCTGACCACCGGTCTCGCGCTGCTGATCCTGCTGTGGGTGCTGTGGCGGACGAACGCACCGGCGAGGATCCAGGACTCGGGTCGGATCCTGCTGGCCGTCATGGTCGTGCAGGGGATCATCGGCTACACCCAGTTCTTCACCCACCTGCCAGCCGTCCTGGTCGGGATCCACGTCTTCGGGGCGTCGATGGTCTGGTCGACGGTGCTGTGGTTCCACCACGGTCTGTCCGACCACCTGCCGGAGCTGGACGATGGCCTGGAGCCCGGGACCGCACCCGGCGGGGTGCTCGCAGACGCTCCCACCGATGCCGGTCGCCCGGTGGACGCCCTGCCGGAGCGGGTGTGAGGCCTCGTCCCCTGCTCCGGATCCCCGGCCGGCTGGCAGCGGGGGCGGCGGCCGGGAGTGCTGCGCTCGGCGCTGTGGCGGTCGGAACGCCTCCGATCGAGGCGGACCCGATCGAGGCCGAGCGCACCGACCTCGGCGAGTCGCAGAGCACAGACCGTCCGTGGCTGGTCATCGTGTGGAACGACCCCATCAACCTCATGTCGTTCGTCACCTACGTGTTCCAGAAGCTGTTCGGGTACTCGAAGGAGAAGGCCACCAAGCTGATGCTCGATGTCCACCACAAAGGCCGGGCGGTGGTCTCGTCGGGGACCCGCGAGCGCGCCGAGCTCGACGTCTACCGTCTCCACGAGCACGGCCTCTGGGCCACGATGGAGCAGTCCACGTGAGCACGCCGATCCGGCGGCGACGCGATGGCCGCTATGCAGTCAAGCTCGACCCCAGCGTGCGGGCCGTGCTCGTGACCATGGCCGAACAGCTGGCACCGGTGCTGAGCCCCGACGAGCCGATGACCCGGCGACTCTTCCCACCCGCCTACCCCGGGCAGGAAGGCACCGCGGCGGAGGAGCAGTACCGGTCATTGGTCGACACGGCCCTGGTCAACCACCACCGGCAGACCTTTGCGGTGATGGCCCGGACGGCCAACGCCGACACGCTGTCCGAGGCGGAGCTCAACGACTGGCTGTCGGCGGTCGGCTCGCTGCGCCTCGTGCTCGGGACGCGGCTCGATGTCAGCGAGGAGATGGAGGCGCCCGACCCCGACCATCCGAGCGCACCGGAGTACGCGCTCTACGAGCTGCTCGGCCAGCTGCAATACCTCATGATCGAGGTGCTCGCCGCCCAGCTCCCGGGCGAGGGGCGGCCCGGAGGAGTGCTCTGATCCCTCTGCTAATCTCCAAAAGCCCTGATCGGGTTTGAGCCCCCATCGTCTAGCGGCCCAGGACGCCGCCCTTTCAAGGCGGTAACACGGGTTCGAATCCCGTTGGGGGTGCCGTACGCCCCAGCGCGTAGTAGCTGGTTGGGGACCTGTGGTGCAGTTTGGAGTGCACGCCGGCCTGTCAAGCCGGAGGTCGCGGGTTCAAATCCCGTCAGGTCCGCCACCTCGGTTCGCCGAGGCGAGGTCGGGTAGCTCAGTTGGTAGAGCGCGCGCCTGAAAAGCGTGAGGTCACCGGATCGACGCCGGTCCCGACCACTGGAAGTAGCTCCTGGACGGGGGCGGGGCCTCTGACGACGCAACCCTCGTACCTTCGGCGTAGTGCGGTCTCTGCCCTGACAACGGCGGCACCCCACGAACTTGTCCGGCAGACTGGTGGCCCGCACGGTGCAACCTGCACCCCGGCCTCTACCTGGGGCAGAGCCATGGACAACGACGACTCTCCCTTGGCGGACACCGCAGTGCACTTTCTCACGTCCACCCATGTCGGCGAGGGGATCAAGATCTACGTCGGGCACTGCCCCGGGGACCGGTCGCGCGCCTCGGGCGTCGTCTGCCTGGTCGACGCCAATGGCTTCTTCGGCGTCGTCATCGACCTCATCCGCGGTATGCAGCTCGCGCGCCACCTCCCAACGTTGCTGGTGATCGGCGTCGCCTATCGGGCGGCCGGGATCTCCGACACCTTGGCCCCGCGGACGCGCGACCCGACGGCCACCGTCCTCCACGCCTTCGGTGAACTGGTGCAGGAGCAATCCGAGATCGGAGGAGCCAGTGCGCTGCTGGAATTCCTCCGACAGGAGTTGATGCCCTGGGTCAGCGCATCGAGGCGACGGTGTTCTTCGGGGTCGGTGCCGACGAGACCCACGGCGGCCGAATTCGGGAGTCGGAACGCAAGTCGGCCGAACAACAGGCGCTCACCGCGGTCGTGCCAATCGACCTCGTGGCCGACATGAGCCGCATGGTCGACCGTCTCAAGGGCCGCCGCTCTGCCGGGCTCCTACCCTCCAGCGAGGTCTTTCTCGGTGAGTTCCACACCACCGTGCCTCCGCTCGTCCTGGTCTCCGCCGGGTCTTGGGCGCGCCGGTCTGACCGCGACAGCGGGCCCCTCGGTCCGACCGCAGACCGCCGCTGGATCCGATGGACGCTGGGGTGGTCTGCATCTTCTTGTTCGAAAAGCTGTCTACGGCGTCGACATACGACACATGCATACGCTCTATACGGGTTCCTTCATAGCCACCGGCCACCACCGACCTAGAGTGCACCGGCCACCACCGACGGGCCCCTACCAGCACGGTTTCGATGTCCGGGCCACCGGCGTCATCCTCATGATCATCGGTGCGATAGGAGGGGTCCTGTCGCTGGTTGCCTTGCTGAGCAAGGGATTCCGGCGTCGTCGCACCGTGGTGGACGACGGACGCGGAAGCGTCGTCTGTCGCGGGGACACCTACCTGAAGCGGCGGAGATCCCGACTCCGGCGCACGATGTCCACCAGATCGGCCGGGTCTACCGATCGGTCGGGACAGACTGACGGGGTGCGCCTGTTCGTCGCCGCCGACCCCCCAGAGCCCGTGCTCAGGTTGCTTGCATCCCTCCCGCGCCTGGCCCGGTCGAACGTCCGGTGGACCACGTCCGCACAGTGGCACGTCACCTTGAGCTTCCTCGGAGAGGTGGATGACCCCGGCCCCGTCGTCAACGCGCTCACCGCCCTCGCCAGCCGGCCGGATACCGGACCGGCGAAAGCTCGCCTCGGACCGGCGACCGCCTGGTTCCCCGGAGGGCGAGTGCTGCAAGTGCCGGTCGAAGGGCTGGACGGGCTGGCGGCCCGGGTGCGCGAAGCGACAATCCCGTGGGCTCCCGAGCAACTGGACTTCCGCGGACACCTGACGTTGGCTCGAGCTCGCGGGAGGAAGGCTGGACCGCCGGAGCTGGCCGGCAAGCGCGTCGCCGCCGCATTCGACGTACCCGCCGTCGTGCTCTACGCCTCGACCCTCGGACCCGGAGCGTCTGTCTACCAGCCAATGGCGACAGTCGCCCTCCACCAGAGGAGTCCCAGCAGCAGGTGAGATCGAGGCAGGGCAGACCGGCCCCGTCGCACTCGGGAGCCCAGGGCCGCGTGGGCGGCGCCACGCCTCTCGCGGAACGCCCCACGCACCCCTCTTGACAGCGGTTGCATTGCGATATATCGTTACCTGACGTGAGCGATCTCACTAGATCGCCGACAAGTGAACGGGAGCGACCATCGGGGTCGCCCCCCCACGAACATCGAGGAGAACGAGCTGATGCACGGACACAAGGGATTCACCCAACCAGAAGACGACGGCATCGGCACCGGACGGGGATTCCCCGACCGGCGCGTCCGTCACGGTGACCGCTTCGGCGACGCTGCCGCCCGCAGGCGGGGCGGCGGGCGCGGCCGTGGGCGCGGACGCCCGGAAACCTTCGGCTTCGGAACCGGCTTCGGGCCGCCGATGTTCGGACGAGGACCCAAGCGCGGCCGGGGCGATGTGCGGGCGGCGATCATCGCCCTCCTCGCCGAGGAGCCGATGCACGGCTACCAGATCATCACCGAGCTCACCGAGCGCAGCGGCGGCGTGTGGCGGCCGAGCCCCGGATCCGTCTACCCCACCCTCCAGGCCATGGAGGACCAGGGCCTGGTCACCGCCAACAAGTCGGAGGGTCGGCGGGTGTTCAGCCTGACCGACGAGGGCCGGGCCGCAGCCGTGGCTGCCGGCGACGGGCCGGCGCCGTGGGAGGACGCCGCACGCGGCGCCGACCGCTCGCTGGTCGACCTGCGCGGCCTCATGTTCGAGGTGGGCGCGGCCATCATGCAGGTGGGCCGGGCCGGCAGCGAGCAGCAGATCAAGGCCGTCGGCGAGATCCTCACCGACACCCGGAAGCGCATCTACCTGGTGCTGGCCGACGGGAGCGGCGACCGTCCCGACGACACCGAGCCGGAACCGGGCGCCGGGTCGTGACGCCCGACCCGGGCGTCCTCGACAAGAAGCGCCGCGCCGCCGCCCATCCGGATCGCCCGGGTGCGCGGCGCGCGGCGCTGCGCAGGTCGTGGCTCCCGGTCATCGATCACGCCCGGTGCGAGGGCAAGCGGGACTGCATAGAGGTCCGCCCCAACGACGTCTTCGAGGTGCGCCGCATCGACGACGCCGACTTCGCAGCGCTCGGGCGGATGGCCCGTTGGAGGGTGCGGGCCCACCGCATGACCACCGCCTACGCGCCCAACGCCGACGACTGCCGGGGCTGTGGGCTGTGCATCGTGGCCTGCCCGGAGCAGGCGATCGAACTCACCCGGCTGCTCTGAACCGACAGCGGGCGTCACCTAACGGTCGGCAGCTGCCGCCGACCTACCCCCCCGCGGTCAGGCGCCTTCGAAGTCGAAGCCGAGGTCGGGCGCGGTCAGCAACGCCCGGAACGAGTATCCTTCGGCCGCGGCCATTGCCTCGGCCGTCCCGCCGCGGTCGACCACCGCCAGCAGCAGCCGGACGACCGCACCGGCCGCCTCGACCACGCTCGCCGCCTCGAGCAACGAGGTCCCCCGGGTGACGGTGTCCTCGGTCACCACCACCATGTCACCCGGTTCCAGCGCCCCGGCGATGCGCCCACCGGCCCCGTGGTCCTTCGCCTCCTTGCGCACGCTGAACGCCTTGAGCATGCGCCCCCGGGTGGCCGCTACGCCGGCGGTCACGAACGCCACTGGGTCGGCGCCCATGGTCAGGCCACCGATGGCGGTCACGTCGTCGGGGATGACCGACAGCACCGCGTCGGCCACCAGCACCATGGCGTCGGGACGACACACCGTCTGCTTGGAATCGATGAACCAGTCGCTCTTCCGGCCGGACTTGAGGATGAACTCGCCGCGGCGCACCGAGTGCGCTAGGAGGTGCTCACGCAGCGCCTCGAATTCGGCCGCGGGCAGTGACGGGCTCACGCCGGCCGAACAGCCCCGGACACGGACCCGTCCGGCCAGAACCCCGGCCCGGCGAACGCCACCCCCCGCTCACCCTCCTCCACCCGTCCGACCGCCCGGGCGGCCACCCCGGCGGCGCCCAGGGCGTCGAGGGCGTCGTGGACCCGTGTGGCCGACACCATCAGGACCATGCCGAGGCCGAGGTTGAAGACCCGGGCCATCTCGTCGTCCGCCACCTGCCCGAGACGGCGGACCTCGCTGAAGACGGCCGGCACGTCCCAGGTGCCGCGGTCGAGCACCGCCCGCGTTCCTGCCGGCAGCGCCCGGGGGACGTTGCCCACGAACCCCCCACCGGTGATGTGGGCGACGGCATGGACCTCGGAGGCGGACAGGGCCGCCCGCACCGCCGGCGTGTAGATCACCGAGGGCCGCAGCAGCTCGTCTGCCAGGGTGTGGGGGGCGCCCGGCCACGCGGGCCCGTCGAGGGTGAGGCCTGCCCGTTCGAGCAGCACGTGGCGGGCCAGCGTGTAGCCGTTGGCCCGGAGCCCGGGCGACGGGAGGCCGACGAGCACGTCGCCCACCTGGACCCGGGCCGACCCGAGGGCCTCGTCGCGCTCGACCACGCCGACGGCGAAGCCCACCAGGTCGAACTCGCCTGGCTTCATGGCCCCAGCGTGCTCGGCCATCTCACCCCCGAGCAGCGCGGCGCCCACCTGGCGGCACCCGTCGGCCACGCCGCCCACCAGCTCGGCCATCTGGCCAGGTTCGATGGCCCCCGACGAGATGTAGTCGAGGAGGAACAGCGGCTCGGCCCCCTGGCACACCAGGTCGTCCACGCACATGGCCACCAGGTCGATGCCGATGGTGTCGTAGCGGCCGGTGGCCTGGGCCACGAGGGCCTTGGTGCCCACGCCGTCGGTGCCGGCCACCAGGACCGGCTGGCGGAACCGGGAGGTGTCGAGCGCGAAGAGCCCACCGAAGTCACCGAGCCCGCCGAGCACCTCGGCGCGGACGGTCGATGCCACCAGTGGCTTGATGAGGTCGACGGCCCGCTCGCCCACTTCGATGTCCACGCCGGCGGCGGCGTAGGTGGCGGGACCGTCCGGGGGCACGGGTGTACCGGCGGTGGGGTCGGGGTGCACCGGGTCGACGGGATCCGAGTCGGATCCGGTCACGCCCGGGTCCCGCTGGCGGCGCCGCTCAGCGCTGGCCGCTCTGAGAGCTGCACCGGCACCGGCACCGGGTAGCTGCCGGTCAGGCAGGCGTCGCAGAACCCGGCGCCGGGAGCGTCGATGGCCTCCACCAGGTGCTCGAGGGTGAGGTACTCGAGGGAGTCGACGTCGAGGAACTCGACGATCTCGTCGACGGTCTTGATCGACGCCAGCAGTTCGTTCCGGTCGGGCGTGTCGATCCCGTAGTAGCAGGGCCACCGGAACGGCGGGGACGAGATGCGCAGGTGGACCTCGGTCGCCCCCGCTTCGCGCAGCATGGTGACCATGGCCCGGGTGGTGGTCCCGCGGACGATCGAGTCGTCCACCACCACGAGCCGCTTGCCGGCGATGTTCTCCCGCAACGGGTTCAGCTTGCGGCGGACCCCGTTGGCCCGCTCGGCCTGGGTCGGGGCGATGAACGTGCGCCCGATGTACCGGTTCTTGACCAGGCCCTGCCCGTAGGGGATGCCGGACGCCACCGCGTACCCCTCGGCCGCCGGGACGCCCGAGTCGGGTACCCCCATGACCAGGTCGGCGGGGACCGGCGCCTGGGTGGCCAGCAGCTGTCCCATCCGCCGGCGCGCACCGTGCACCTCGTTCCCGTAGAGCGTGGTGTCGGGACGGGCGAAGTAGACGAACTCGAAGATGCAGAGCTTGGGGTCGACCCGTTCCTCGGGGAACGGTCGGTCCGAGCACACCTCCTTGCCGTCGATCACCACCATCTCGCCGGGCTCGAGCTCACGAATGAAGGTGGCGCCGATCACGTCGAGGGCCGGTGACTCGGAGGCCAACACCCAGCCCTGCTCGAACTGGTCGGTCGCCTCCAGGCGCCCGAGGCACAGGGGGCGGAACCCGTTCGGATCGCGCACGCCGATGATCCGGTCGGCATCGATGAGGACGAACGAGAACGCCCCTTCGATCGAGGGCAGCACCGCCAGGAGCGCCTGCTCGAGGTCCTCGGCGCCCTCGGCCCGGCTGCGGGTGGGATCGTCGGCGGGGAAGTGGCGGGCCAGCAGCTCGGCCACCAGGTCGCTGTCGGACGACACCAGGCCGGGCAGCATGCCCGCCGCCTCGCCCAGGGCGGCGGTGTTGGTCAGGTTCCCGTTGTGGGCAAGGCCGAACCCGGCCCGCCCCACCCCGCGGAACACCGGCTGCGCGTTCATCCAGTCGCTCGAGCCGGCGGTCGAGTACCGGGTATGGCCGATGGCCATGTGACCCCGCAGACCGGAGAGCTTGCGCTCGTCGAAGACAGTGGTGACAAGGCCCATGTCCTTCATGACGGTGATGACGTCGCCGTCGCTCACGGCCATGCCCGCCGACTCCTGGCCCCGGTGCTGGAGGGCGTAGAGACCGTCGAAGGTCAGGTGTGCCACCTGGCGCCCCGGGGCGTAGACCCCGAAGACTCCGCACGCTTCCTTGGCCTCCATCATCGGTTGGTCACCGCACACACCGGGGGTCGTCGAGCACGTCGTCCGTCACGATTAGGCCACACAACCACCTCATCGTGCCACTCCAGCCTAGCGGCGGACCGCCCCGACCAGCGCTCCCGGCCCATCAACGACGGCCGCGGGCCGCCCCGGCCGGGAGGGCCGCCGGTAGCCTCGACGGGGATGATCGACCTCCATACCCATTCGAACGTCTCGGACGGGAGCGATCTTCCGGAGCGGATCCCCGAACTCGCGGCCGAGGCCGGCTGCACCGCGGTCTCCCTCACCGACCACGACTCGCTCGCCGGCCTGGTGCCGGCCGCTCGGCGGGCGGCCGAGCTCGGCATCACGTTCGTGCCCGGCTGCGAGGTCTCCTGCCGCCCGGTGGGTCCCGGCGGCATGCACGTGCTCGTCTACTTCGTCGACGACGAGGCCAGCCCGCTCGGCGACGAGCTGGTCCGGCTCCGCGACGACCGGCGGCGGCGGAACCTGGCCCTGGTCGAACGGCTGGCGACACTCGGGATCCCGCTGACCTGGGACATGGTCGTGGCCGAGGCCGGAGGTGAGGAGGGGGTGGGGCGCCCGCACTTCGCCTCGCTCATGGTGACGCTCGGGGCCGTGGCGTCGATCGACGAGGCCTTCGACCGGTTCCTGGGCAACGGTCGGCCCGCCTTCGTGCCCAAGTCGCGCCTCGGCGCAGAGGAGGTCGCCGAGCTGGCCCGACGCTCCGGCGGGGTGGCGGTCCTCGCCCACCCCTACAGCCTCGGGCTCGACGGACACGACCTGGCCCGGGCGGTTCGGGCGCTGGCCGAAGCGGGCTTCGCCGGCCTCGAGGCGGTCTACGGGCGCTACTCCCCGCGTCAACGCGCCGAGCTCGGCAACCTCGCCCGGCGCTTCGATCTGGTGGCCACCGGTGGCTCCGACCATCATGGGGCGATCAAGCCCGACCTGCGGGTGGGCACGGGCCGCGGCGATCTCAAGGTCCCCGACGCGGTGCTGCCCATGCTCGAGTCCCGGCGTCCGGCGGCCTGAGCGCTCCCAGAGCGCCCCGCAGCGCGCCCGGCCGGGTGCACGGCGCCCGGCCGGGTGCACGGCCGCCCGGCGCGTGCGACGACCGCCACGGGTGCTCCCGTCTCAGGCGGTGGCCGGGGCGAGCGCGTCGAGCAGGTCGGGCAGCCGGTCCCGCCACGACCGGGTGGCCTCGTCCACGCCGACGTCGACCAGGCCCTCGACCACCAGCCGGTCGCCCCCGGCCTCGCCCAGCACCCGGAACCCGACCCCGGCCTCGGCAGCCCGGGTGATCAACTCACTGCGGCGGGTGGTGCACACCACCACCCTCGACGGCGCCTCGGTGAAAAGCTCGTGGTGGTCGGCAATGCCGGCCACCCGAAGCCCGATGCCCGAATGGACCACCAGCTCGGCCAGCGCCACACCGAGACCGCCGGCGGACACGTCGTGGATGCCGGCCACCAGCGACTCCTCCGGTGGGATCCCGGCTCCGGCCGCCCCGACACCCTCGGCCACGGTGGCCGTGACGAATTCGATGAGGCGCCGGTGCCCGGCGAGGTCGAGGGCGGGCAGCGGCCCGTTGCGATGGCCCCGCCGCTCGACCGCCCAGCGCGAGCCACCGAGCGGCGGCGGCGTGCGCCCGTTGGTGGTGGCCCCGATGCTGGCGTCGAGCAGGACGATCGACGCCCCGTCCACGAGGGTGACCCCGGGGGGCCGGTGGGCCAGGCGGTCGATGAGCCCGAGCACGCCGATCACCGGCGTCGGGTCGATGTCCGCGCCGAAGCTCTCGTTGTAGAGGCTCACGTTGCCCCCGATGACCGGCAGGTCGAGGGCCACACACGCCTCGGCCATGCCGTCGATGGCCTCGGACAGCTCCCACATGACCTCGGGATGCTCGGGGTTGCCGAAGTTGAGGCAGTTGACCACCGCCATCGGGCGGGCACCGGCGCAGGCGACGTTGAGCGCGCCCTCGGCCACGGTGGCGGCGGTGCCGGCGCGGGGATCGATGGCGCACCAGGTCGGGTTGGAGTCGGTGGTGAGGGCGAGGCCCCGCTCCGAGGCGGGCAGACCGGGGGCGGCCAGGCGGAGGACGGCCGCGTCCCCGCCGGGTCCGACGACCGTGTTGAGGAAGAGCTGGTGGTCGTACTGGCGGTAGACCCACGAGGGATCGGAGACCAGGGCGAGCACGTCCGGGCCGCAGTCGGCCGGGCCGGGCAGGGCGCCGGGGTCGTCGGCCTCGCGAGCCTCGTGGTCGCCGGGCCGGGCCATCGGCCTGTGGTAGAGCGGGGCCTCGTCGCTCAACGCCGCTGCCGGCACGTCGCCGAGCACCTCGCCCCCGAAGCCGTCCACGATGCGCAGGCGTCCCGGCTCACCGGCAGGCGGCTCGGTGACCCGCCCGACCACCGCCGAGCGCACCTCCCACCGACGGCACACCTCCTCCACCCGGGCGAGGTCCTCCGGCGTCACGATGGCCAGCATCCGCTCCTGGCTCTCCGAGGTCATCACCTCGTAGGGGGCCATGCCCGGCTCGCGCCGCGGCACCGCCGACACGTCGACGTCCATCCCGACCCCGCCCCTGGCCGCTGTCTCGCTGGTGGCGCACACCAGGCCGGCACCGCCCAGATCCTGGATGCCTACGACCAGCCGGGCGTCGAGCAACTCGAGGCACGCCTCGATGAGCCGCTTCTCCTCGTAGGGGTCGCCCACCTGGACGCTCGGGCGCTTGGACGCCTCCTCGTCGGCGTCCTCGCCGCCGAACCCGGCCGACGCCAACACGCTCACTCCTCCGATCCCGTCCCGACCCGTCGAGGAGCCGAGCAGGACGGCCAGGTTCCCGACGCCGGAGGCCTGGCCGAGCACCAGGCGGCCGGTGGGCAGCACCCCCATGCACAACACGTTGACCAAGGGGTTCTGCGCGTAGCAGGGGTCGAAGGTCAGCTCGCCGCCGACGGTCGGGACCCCGACCGAGTTGCCGTAGCCGGAGATGCCGGCCACCACCCCCTCGATGAGCCACCGCTGGCGTGCCTCGGCCGGATCGCCGAAGAAGAGTGGGTCCATGACGGCGATCGGGCGGGCCCCCATGGTGAAGATGTCCCGCAGGATCCCCCCGACCCCGGTGGCCGCCCCCTGGTAGGGCTCGATTGCCGAGGGGTGGTTGTGGCTCTCGATGCGGATGGCCACCGCGATCCCGTCACCGGCGTCGATGACCCCGGCATTCTCCCCCGGGCCGACCAGCACGTGCGGGCCCTCGGTGGGCAGCCGCTTGAGGTGGACCCGTGACGACTTGTATGAGCAGTGCTCGCTCCACATCACCGCGAACAGGGCCAGTTCGAGGTGGTTGGGCGGCCGATGAAGGATGGCCTCGACCTCGTCGCGCTCGCCGTCGGTGAGGCCGAGTGCCCGGTGGAGCGGCTCGGCGGATTCGGTCCTCGGTTCGGCCGTCACGTGCTCTCTTCCTTCACCATTGGCTGGTCGCTGCGCCGCCCCACCGAGCGTACCCGGCACGCCGTTCGGTCCCGGCCCGAGGCAGGCTGTTCGAACCGCCCAAGCGGCGCACCGTCCGACGCATTGAGTGGCAGCCGTACGGCATCCGACGAACAACCGGTGCAATTGCCGGAGCACCAATAGAGGATGCCGGCTGCACCACGGCGACGCCCGTGCCGCGCCCCACTGGGCGATGGGCCGCCCGTCCCGGTCAATCGGCCGCCGGCGACGACCACAAATGGAACCGGCCCGATCCCGCGCCCACGTCCGAATGGCGCCGGCACCCGCCGCCGGGGGCGCCTTGCCTGACTGCCGACAAGACCAGCATGCCCGCTCCCACCGGTCGGTCCGGCACCGAAAACAACGTCCCGTTTGACCCTCCCATGCCGTCGTGCAGCCAGCGGGGTTGCTTCGAATGGAGAACTCTGGAATGCTCTCGGCATGGCGACCACGACGACGACGAAATCTCGGAAGAAGACCCCTATGTCCGCCGACCACAAAGCGGCGTTGGCCAAAGGACGCGAGGAGGGACGGATCGTCCGGCGCTACCTCGAGGCACTCGAGTCGACCAAGCCGCGGCGTGGCCGCAAGCGCACGCCCGATTCCATCAAGAAGCGGCTGGCCACCATCGACAACGCCCTGCCGACGGTCGACCCGTTGGCCAGGCTCCACCTGGTGGAGGAGAAGCAACGGCTCGAGTCCGAGCTGTCCCACGCCGGCGAGACGGTGGACGTCGCTGCCCTGGAGAAGGGCTTCATCAAGGTGGCCCGGGCCTACGGCGAGCGCAAAGGCATCTCCTACTCGGCCTGGCGCACCGTCGGGGTCAGCGCGTCGGTGCTGCAGCAGGCCAAGATCCCCCGTACCCGCAGCTGAACCGGCGGGTGGCGGCTCCGATCCGGTGCCGCGGCGGCGCTGGTCAG
This sequence comes from Acidimicrobiales bacterium, assembly GCA_052143895.1. Lineage (GTDB taxonomy): Bacteria > Actinomycetota > Acidimicrobiia > Acidimicrobiales > RAAP-2 > Bog-756. Next base: position 13,140 of record JBKQRT010000001.1, read on the forward strand.
GCGACCCCGGCGTCGGCCTGCGGCTCGGCCGAGCGCAGCAGCGCCTCCAGCAGCAGGGAACCGTCCGCCGAGCCCAGCAACGGGTCTGACGCCCGTTCGGGATGAGGCATGAGACCGACGACGTTGTGGTGCTCATTGCACACGCCGGCGATGTCGTCGAGGGAGCCATTCGGGTTGTCGACGTAGCGCAGCACGATGCGGTCCTCGTCCCGGAGGACGGCCAACGTGCGGTCGTCACACGTGTAATTGCCCTCGAAGTGATTGATCGGAATTCGGAGCTGCGTCCCGATGGGGACGCCGGCGGTGAGCACCGAGTCCGACGTCTCGACCCGCACGGTTACCGTGGTGCAGAGGAACCGGAGGCCGCGGTTCTTCTGGAGGGCACCGGGCAGCAGCCCGGCTTCCGTCAGCACCTGGAACCCGTTGCAGATGCCCACCACCGGTCCCCCGTCGGCGGCGAACCTCCCCACCGCCTCCATGACCGGGGAGAACCGGGCGATGGCGCCGGGCCGCAGGTAGTCGCCGTGGGCGAACCCCCCGGGCAGGATGAGGGCGTCGTAGCCGCCGACCGAGGTGTCGCCGTGCCATACCAGGTCGGCTGAGCCGCCCAGACGGCGCACGGCCTGCACGGCGTCGTGCTCGCAGTTGGTCCCCGGGAAGAGCACCACGCCGACCCGGGTCGCCATCAGACCACCGTCTCCGATGCGCCGGCCGGTACCACGGTCACCGACGACTCCTCGATGACCGGATTGGCCAGCAGCCGGTCAGCCACCACGGTGGCCTGGGCCAGCGCGTCGTCGCGGTCGGCGGCGGTGATGTCGAAGCGGAACGACTTGCCCGCCCGCACCCCGCTCACCCCGGTCAGCCCGAGGGCGGGCAGAGCTCGCTCGATGGTCGCACCCTGCGGGTCGGCGATCCCGTCCCGCAGGCGGACCTCCACTTGCACCGAGAAGCGTGCTGTCGGAGCCACGGTCACGCACCGTACCAGTCGGCCAGCGAACGACCGCAGATCCGTTCGTAGGCGGCCGTGTACCGGGTGGACGTGGCGGTCACGATCTCGGCGGGCAGCGGTGGGGGCGGCGGCTGCTTGTCCCACGGCTGCCCCTCGAGCCAGTCGCGCAGCGGCTGCTTGTCGAACGAGGGCGGGTTGGTCCCCGGTGCGCAGTCGTCGGCCGACCAGAAGCGGGAGGAGTCCGGCGTCAGCACCTCGTCGCAGATCGAGAGCACCCGGTCGACGTAGCCGAGCTCGAACTTGGTGTCGCAGATGACGATGCCCTGCTCCTCGGCCCGGGCCGCGGCCCGGGAGTAGGCGGCCAGGCACAGTGCGGCGGCGGCCTCGGCGGCCTCCCGGCCCACCAGGTCGACGGCCTCGGCCATCCCGATGTTGAGGTCGTGACCCTCGGTGGCCTTGGTCGACGGTGTGAAGATCGGCTCGGGCAGCCGGTCGGCATGGCGGAGCCCGGCGGGCATGGCCATGCCGTGGACCGTCCCCTCGCGCTCATACTCCTTGTAGGCCGATCCGGCCAGGTAGCCGCGGACGATGCACTCGATGTCGAGCATCTCGGCCCGGTGCACGAGCATCGAACGGCCGGCGAGATAGCCGAGCCCGCCGGGCAGGGCGGCGGCGCCTTCGGGGAAGTCGGCGGTGTCGGCGGTGATCAGGTGGTTTGGCGCCAGGTCCGAGAGCTGCTCGAGCCAGTACGCGGTCATGGCCGTGAGCACCCGGCCCTTGTCGGGGATGGGCTCGGCCATGATCACGTCGAAGGCGGAGATGCGGTCGGAGGCCACCATCAGCAGCCGACCGCCGCCGGCGTCGTAGAGCTCTCGGACCTTGCCGGACTGGATCAGCGGGAGCGGTGCGGTGGACCGTGCGGTCATGGGTCGAGCTCCTCCAGGGCGTCGGTGAACCGGTGGACGTGACGCAGCGTACGAGTCAGGTCGAAGGCGTCGTCCAGGGCCTCGGCCGACAGGGTGACCTCCGGGTCCTCGTCGAGGACCTGCCGAAAGGACCGGCCCCCGCTCCAGGCCGCCCGGGCGTCCCGCTGCACGATGCGGTAGGCGGCGTCCCGGCTGAGCCCGCTGCTGACCAGGGCGAGGAGGACCGACTGGCTGAACACGAGTCCGTGGCTGCCCTCGGTCAGCGTGGCCAGCGCCCGCTCCGGGTGGAGCACCAGCCCCTCGACCAGCCCGGTGGCCTTCTGGAGCATGTAGAGGGTGAGGAGGCTGGCGTCGGGAAGGACTACCCGTTCCACCGAGCTGTGGGAGATGTCCCGCTCGTGCCAGAGGGCCACGTCCTCGAGGCCGGCCGACAGGTAGCCCCGGAGCACCCGGGCCAGGCCGCACAACCGCTCCGACAGGATCGGGTTGCGCTTGTGGGGCATCGCCGAGCTACCCTTCTGGCCCGGCTTGAACGGCTCCTCGGCCTCGCCGAGCTCGCTGCGGGCCAGGTGCCGGACCTCGGTGGCGATGAGCTCGACGGTGGCACCCACCGACGCGCAGGCCCACAGGTACTCGGCATGCCGGTCGCGGGCCACCACCTGGGTGGCCGGGGTCGGGGTCAGGCCCAGCGCACGGCAGACGTGTTGCTCCACCCGCGGATCGATGTTGGAGTAGGTGCCGACCGCCCCGGACAGCTTGCCCACCGCCACACGGTGCCGGGCGGCGCGCAGTCGCTGCACGTCGCGGTCGGCCTGCAGGGCCCAGAGAGCGAACTTGGCACCGAAGGTTGTCGGCTCGGCGTGCATCCCGTGGGTGCGTCCGGTCACCGGCACGTCGATGCACTCGACGGCCCGGGCCCGGAGGGCGGCGACCAGACCGGTGGCGGCGGGGATGAGCAGGTCTGAGGCCCTGGTGAGGGTGGCGCAGAGGGCGGTGTCCACCACGTCGGAGGAGGTGAGCCCGTAGTGGATCCACGAGCCCTCGGGCTCGCCGATGGCCGCCTGCACCACGTCGACGAAGGCGGCCACATCGTGGTCGGTGATCCGCTCGCGCTCCGAGACCGCCTCGACGAGGGCGGCGTCGACCACCGGGGCGCGCTCCCGGCAGGCGGTGGCGGCCGCGGCGGGGACGTCGCCCACCTCGACCCACCCCTCGGTGGCCAGCAGCTCGACTTCGAGCCACATGGCGAACCGGGCCTCGTCGGAGAAGAGGGCGGCCATCTCCTTCGGCGCGTAGCGAGGGATCACCGGTCGGCCCGTTCCCGTTCGGGGACCGGGGCCGCGGGCGATGCGCCCGGAGCGACGGCGGGCGATGCGCCGGACGCGACCAGGGCGATGTCGGTCCGCAGCTGCCGTCCCGGCCACGAGATGGCCGCGGCGCCGCGGTAGGCACGCTCCCGTGCTTCGGCGAGGGTCTCACCGAGCCCCGTCACCCCGAGGACCCGGCCTCCGGCGGTGACCACGGTGCCGGGCCGGCTGCCGGTGGCGGTCCCGGCGTGGAGCACGGAGACCCCGTCGATCCGCTCGGCATCGGCGAGTCCGGCGATGACGTCGCCGGTGCGCGGCGCCTCGGGGTAGCCCTCCGAGGCCAGCACCACGCACACCGCGGCCTGGTCGGTGAAGCGGGGCCGGGTGGTGAGGGCGCCGGCAGCCACCTCGGCCAGCAATCCGGTGAGGTCGCCACGCAGCCGGGGCAGGACCACCTGTGCCTCGGGGTCGCCGAAGCGCACGTTGAACTCGAGGACCTTGGCACCGTCGGGGGTGAGCATGAGACCGGCGTAGAGCACGCCGCGGTAGTCGATGCCGCGGGTCCGCAGGGCGGCCACCAGTGGCGCCACGGCCTCGTCGACCAGGCGGTCGACCTGGTCCTCGTCGAGGAAGGGCACCGGCGAGTACGCCCCCATGCCCCCGGTGTTCGGTCCGTCGTCGCCATCGGCCAACCGCTTGAAGTCCTGGGCGGGTGCGAGCGGGGCCAGGCGCACGCCGTCGCACAGCACCAGCAGCGAGCACTCGGTGCCGACCAGCCCCTCCTCCACCACCACCCGGCGGCCGGCGTCGCCGAAGGCGTCGCCGGAGAGCTTGGCGTCGATGTCGGCGTCGGCCTCGGCCAGCGAGTCGGTGACCAGGACGCCCTTGCCGGCGGCCCGGCCGTCGGTCTTCACGACCCACGGTCCGGGCAGCGAGCGGAGGAACGCCTTGGCCGCGGTCGGATCGGCGAATGCCCCGAAGCGGGCGGTGGGGACGCCGGCCTCCGCCAGCACCTCCTTCATGAACGCCTTGGATCCCTCGAGCCGAGCACCGTCCGCCCCCGGTCCGAAGACCAGGCGGCCGGCGGCCCGCAGACGGTCGGCGAGGCCGTCGACCAACGGGGCCTCCGGTCCGATGACGAAGAGGTCGGCGTCGATCTCCTCCGCCCGTGTGGCCACGCTGGTGATGGTGTGACCCTCGGCGGTGACCCCGGTGATGCCCGGGTTGCCCGGGGTCACGACGACCTCGGCCGTCCGACCCAGGACGACGGCGAGGGCGTGCTCCCGCCCGCCGGAACCGACGACGCACACGGTCCGCAGGTCCGGGCCCTCGGAGGAGGTCCCGCTCATGCGGCGAAGCGTACGAACTGGTCGCGGCCGGGCCCCACCCCGACCAGCCGGACCGGCGTGCCGATCTGGTCGGCCAGGAAGTGCACGTAGTCGCGGGCCGCCTGGGGAAGGTCGCCGATCTCGGTCGCACCGGAGAGGTCCGTCTTCCACCCGGGCAGCTCCTCGTAGATCGGGGTGACCTGGTGAAAGATCGACTGGTGGTAGGGCGGGTGGGTGAAGCGCTGGCCGTCGGCCTCGTAGGCCACGCACACCTTGACCGTGTCGAAGGTGTCGAGCACGTCGAGCTTGGTCAGCGCCACCTCGGACAGCGAGTTGAGCCGCACCGCCTGACGCATCATGACCGCGTCGAACCACCCGGGCCGGCGGCGCCGGCCGGTGTTGACCCCGTACTCGTGGCCCCGGTCGACCAGTGTGTCGCCGATCTCGTCGGTGAGCTCGGTCGGGAACGGCCCGCTCCCCACCCGGGTCACGTACGCCTTGGCGATCCCGATGACCTCGTCGATGTAGCGCGGGCCGACGCCGGCCCCGGTGCAGGCCCCACCGGCCACCGGGTTGGACGACGTCACGAACGGATAGGTGCCGTGGTCGAGGTCGAGGAAGGTGGCCTGGGCCCCTTCGAGCAGCACATGGGCACCGCGTTCGAGTGCGTCGTGGACCAGGCCCACCGTGTCGGCCACCATGGGAGCGACCCGGGGGGCGAGCTGGTCGAGGTAGGCGGCGCAGATCTCGTCGGCCGACAAGGGCAGGCGGTTGTACACCTTGGCCAGGACGGCATTCTTCTCCTTCAGCACCACGTCGAGCTTCTGCCGGAAGATCTTGGGGTCGAGGAGGTCCTGCACCCGGAGTCCGACCCGCGACGACTTGTCGGCGTAGGCCGGCCCGATCCCGCGCTTGGTGGTGCCCAACTTGTTCTTGCCGAGGTAGCGCTCGGCCAGCTGGTCGAGCTCGTGGTGGTACGGCATGATCAGATGGGCGTTGCCGCTGACCAACAGCCGCGAGGTGTCGATGCCCTTGCCCTCCAGCACGTCCACCTCGGCCAGGAGCACGGTGGGATCAACCACCACGCCGTTGCCGATGACCGGGGTGATGTGGTCGTACAGGATGCCGCTCGGCACCAGCTGCAGGGCGAAGGTCTCGCCGTCCACCACGATGGTGTGCCCGGCGTTGTGGCCGCCCTGGTAGCGGACCACCAGCTCCATCTCCTTGGCCAGGAGGTCGGTGAGCTTGCCCTTGCCCTCATCACCCCACTGGGTCCCGACCACGACGGTTGCCGGCACGCGTCACTCCTCCGTTGCGAAAAGCGGATTACGCACCAGTGTAGCCCGCACCGTCCCTGGCCCGCCGTGCCTCGCCGCGGTGTCGACCGCCTGTTCACTCGGCGGTCGTGCGCTCGCGCCGCAGGATCTGGGCCAGCGCCTCGGGGACGATGAGGAGGCCCATGGTGGCGAGGATCCCGAACAGCGCGGTGAGCGCGTAGAGCACGCCGGTCTGGTGGCTGCGGCCGCGCACCACCTCGGCGGCACCGGCCAGCCCGTCCCTGCGTGGATCGTGATCACGCGCCCTGGCTGCACGGCCACATGATTGTCCCGGCGCCGCACGACGTGCACTCCGGCTGTCGCGCCCGGCGGCGCCGCGGGATGGCCGGCGGACCCGGCGCCGCCCCCTACGGTCGCTGGCCGCGGCTCACCGCCCCATGGCGGTCAGCGCCCCCTCGCTGGTCCGGTCAAAGCCCCTTCGAGGACAGGGCCGACTCGACGAAGGTGGCCAGTTCGGACTCGCCCGTCGGGTTCGGGTGGACGGAGATCCCGCCGCCGCTGGCGATGATCGGGTTCACCCACCGGACACTGGAGGACTTGCAGGCGTCGTGACCGATCGATCCGGTGAAGGTGTTGACGAAGGTGGCCCCGTTCGCCGCCGCCTCGGACTGGAGCATCGAGTTGAGGTCCTTCTCGATGCCGTTGAGGTAGGTGGTGTCGCCCGTGGTGAGGGGCATGGTCGGGTAGCAGTTCCCCTTCTGGGGCAGGATGTCCGGGTAGCCCACGACGAACACCTGGGCCTGCGGGGCGCTGGCGTGGATGCCCTGGAGGACGCCACCGATGGTGGAGGCGTCCCCGCTCACGTCGTCGGCGAAGGTGTTGCCGTAGAGGTCCTTGCAGGGCGAGCCGATGTTGAGGAAGTCGGCGATGTCGGCGACCCCGCAGTCGACCAGGGCACCGAGGAAGAGGTCGTTGTCGTTGCCGCCGATGCCGACGGTCACGATGTTGGTCGAGCCGGACAACGCGTCGAACTGGGGACCCACGCCCGGGTACTGCGACGTGGTCATGTCGCCCGATGTGGCCCCCGAGCAGCTGACGTCCTGGAGGTTCCATCCATTCGCCTGGGCGATGAGGTGCGGGTAGTTGAGGGTCGTCTGCAGGCAAAGCGGCGAGATCGTCGGTGAGAACGGGAGGATGCCCGCGCCGGCGGTGTAGGAGTCGCCCAGCGCGACATAGTAGCGCGACGAGGCCGATGCCGGGGCCGCCGAGGCGGCCACCACCGCCACCACCGCCACCGCCACCATGGCGGCGAGCGCCCGCCGGATCCCGCGCCTGCCGTCCCTGCCGATCCGTGGTGCCATCGATGGTTCCCCCGTTCCCGACCGGTCGTCACCGCCGCTCTGGCCAACCGACTGCGGAGCCCCCACCACTGCAGTCGTGACGCACCGGCTCGTGGATCTAACCACTCCGACCGTGCGGAGTCAACGATCGCGAGGGACGGTCACACCAGCGTGATCTCGCCGTCCTTCTCGTCGACGGTAACCGTCGACCCCTCCGGGTAGCGGCCCTCGAGGAGGGCGAGCGCCAGCGGGTCCTCGACCGCCCGCTGGATGACCCGGCGCAGGGGTCGGGCACCGAAGTCGGGGTCGAACCCGGTCCGGGCCAGCCACGCCTCGGCGGCCGGGGTGACGGCCAGGGACAGGCGCCGCTCAGCCAGTCGGCTGCGCAGACCGCCCAGCTGGATGGAGACGATCCGCTCGAGGTCGGCCTCGCTCAACGCGTGGAAGCGGACGATCTCGTCGATCCGGTTGACGAATTCGGGCTTGAAGTGCTCGATGGGCTCGCCCGGGATGTTGGACGTCATGATCAGCACTGTGTTCGTGAAGTCGACCGTCCGCCCCTGGCCGTCGGTCAGGCGGCCGTCCTCGAGCAGCTGGAGCAGCGTGTTGAACACGTCGGGGTGTGCCTTCTCCAGCTCGTCGAGCAGCACCACAGCGTACGGTCGGCGTCGCACCGCCTCGGTCAACTGACCGCCCTCCTCGTAGCCGATGTACCCGGGAGGGGCACCGACCAGCCGCGACACCGAGTGGCGCTCCATGTACTCGCTCATGTCGATGCGCACCATGGCCCGTGCGTCGTCGAACAGGAACTCGGCCAGGGCGCGGGCGAGCTCGGTCTTGCCGACGCCGGTCGGTCCCATGAAGAGGAAGGAGCCGATCGGCCGGTTCGGGTTGGACAGCCCGGCTCGGCTGCGTCGGATGGCGTTGGACACGGCCGAGACCGCCTGGTCCTGGCCGACCACCCGGGCGTGGAGGGCGTCCTCCATCCGAATGAGCTTCTCGACCTCCCCCTCGAGCAGGCGGCTCACCGGCACCCCGGTGGATCGGCTGACCACGTCGGCCACGTCCTCGGCGTCGACCTCCTCCTTCAGGAAGCGCTGGCTCTTCTGGAGCCGGTCGAGGGCGGTGGTGGCCTCCTCGACCTGGCGCTCGAGTCCGGGGATGACCCCGTACGTGATCTCCGAGGCCTGGGCCAGGTTGCCGTCGCGGGTCAGCCGGTCGGCCTCCCCCCGTTGGCGCTCGAGCTCGCCTTTCAGCGACTGGATGGTGGCGATGGCCTCCTTCTCCGCCTGCCAGTGGGCCGTCATGGCCGACGCCTCCTCCTGCAGGTTGGCCATCTCCTCGTCCAGACGGGCCAGCCGTTCGGCCGAGGCGCTGTCGGTCTCCTTGGCCAGGGCCATGCGCTCGATCTCGAGCTGGCGCAGCCGGCGGGTGACCACGTCGAGCTCGGTCGGCATGGAGTCGATCTCGATGCGCAGGCGGCTGGCCGCCTCGTCCATGAGGTCGATGGCCTTGTCGGGAAGGAAGCGGCCGGTGATGTAGCGGTCGGAGAGGACGGCCGCAGCCACCAGCGCCGCGTCCTGGATGCGGACGCCGTGGTGAACCTCGTAGCGCTCCTTCAGTCCCCGCAGGATGGCGATGGTGTCCTCGACCGACGGCGGCGGCACGAACACCTGCTGGAACCGCCGCTCGAGGGCGGCGTCCTTCTCGATGTACTGCCGGTACTCATCCAGCGTGGTCGCACCGATCAGCCGCAGCTCGCCGCGGGCCAGCATGGGCTTGACCATGTTGCCGGCGTCCATCGCCCCCTCGGAGCCGCCGCCCGCGCCGACCAGCGTGTGGAGCTCGTCGATGAAGGTGATGATCTCGCCTTCGGCGTCGGTGATCTCCTTCAGCACCGCCTTCAGGCGCTCCTCGAACTCCCCCCGGTACTTGGCACCGGCCACCATCGACCCGAGGTCCAGACCGATGAGCCGCTTGCCCTTGAGCCCCTCGGGAACGTCGCCCTCGACGATGCGCTGGGCAAGCCCCTCGACGATGGCCGTCTTGCCGACGCCGGGCTCGCCGATGAGGACCGGGTTGTTCTTGGTGCGACGGGACAGCACCTGGATCACCCGGCGGACCTCCTCGTCGCGCCCGATGACCGGATCCATCTTCCCCTGGCGGGCCAGTGCGGTCAGGTCGCGCCCGTACTTCTCCAGGGCCTGGAAGGTCTCCTCGGGGTTCTGGGAGGTGACCCGGTGGCTGCCCCGCACGTCGCGCAGGGCGGTGAGCAGCTGATCGCGGTCCACGCCCATGCGATCGGCCATGGCCAGCAGCAGGTGCTCGACCGAGAGGTAGTCGTCACCCATGTCGGTGCGCTGGGCATCGGCCGCCGTCAGCACGTCCCGCAGGGCGCGGTTGATGCCCGGCTCCTGGCCGCCGTAGGCCTGGGGCAGGCGCCCGAGCTCGCCGGCCACCCGGTCACGCACCACCGCCGGCTCGACGCCGACCCGGGCGAGGACGGGACCGGCGATGCCGTCCGCCTGGTCGAGGGCGGCGGCCAGCACGTGCTCGGGGGTGACCTCGGCGTGGTGGGCGGTGCGCGCCCGCTCGACGGCGGAGCTGAACGCCTCCTGGGTCTTGAGTGTCCAGCGGTCTGGGTTGATGCTCATCGGGCACCTCCTGTGCCGTGCAGGAATCGTCGGGCTGGTCGGGTGGGGACCAGCGTCTGGGAGAGCGGCACCAGCTCGCGCCGGTACTGGCGGTGCGCCCGGGCCACCGCCTCGCGGGCCTCGGCCCGGGTGGCGGCCAGTTCCTGGCGGAGCCGGGCTACCTCGGCCTCGAGCTCCATCACCCGCCGCACGCCCTCGAGGTTGAGGCCGGCGGTGGTCAGGCTCTGGATGTGGCGCAGCCGGTCGAGGTCGGCGTCGCTGAAGCGGCGGCTGCCGCCCTCGGTGCGGCTGGGGTCGAGCAGACCTTTGCGCTCGTAGACGCGGAGGGTCTGCGGGTGGACCCCGGTCAGCTCGGCGGCCACCGAGATCACGTAGACGGCTCGGGTGCGGGGATCGTCGCTCATGTCACACTCCCAGTTCGTCGCGCGCCGGCGGCTCGATGACCGCGGCGAGTGCCTCGACCGCGGCGCGCTGCTTGTCAGACAACTTGGCGGGGACCTCCACCTCGACGGTCACCAGCAGGTCGCCGGTGCCCGACCGCTTGCCGGCCGGGACCCCGCGCCCCTTGACCCGGAAGGTCCGCCCCGAGGGGGTGCCGGCCGGCACCCGGCGGGTGACCGGCTCGCCGAGGGTGGGAACGGGGTGGGTGGTGCCCAGGGCGGCGTCGGAAAAGGAGACCGGCGCGGTCAGGGTGAGGTTGCGGCCGCGTCGGCCGAACACGCCGTGACGGTCGACCCGCACCACGACGTAGAGGTCTCCGCTCGGAGCGTTGCCCCGCCCGGCCGCGCCGCGGCCCTTGACCCGGATCCGCTGCCCGTCCTCCACCCCGGCGGGGATGCGCACCTTGACCGAACGGTTGCGGTGCTCGACCCCCGAACCCCCGCAGGTCGGGCACGGGGTAGTCACGATGGTCCCCCGCCCGCCGCACTGGGGGCAGATCTGGCTCAGCGAGAAGAGGCCCTGGTTGTCCTGGAGGGTGCCGGCGCCGTTGCACCGGGGGCAGGTGGTCGGGTGGGTGCCCGGGGCGGCGCCGCTCCCCCGGCAGGCGTGGCACCGGGCGTCGGTGGTCAAGTGGACCGACGTGGTCACACCCTGGACGGCGTCCTCGAAGGAGAGGTGGAGCTCCGTCTCGACGTCCGCCCCGCGCTGGGGCCCGGTGGCGCCGCCCGTGCCCCGCCGGCCGCGCCCGAACAGGCCGCCGAACAGGTCGCCGAGGTCGCCCATGTCCTCCACCCGGTAGGTGCCGCCGGCCCCGCCGAAGCCGCCGGGGAAGCCACCACCGGCCGCCGGGCCCATGGTGCGGACCTCGTCGTACTCCTTGCGGCGGTCGGCGTCACCGAGGACGTCGTAGGCCGCCGAGATCTCCTTGAACGTCTCCTCGCTCCCGGGGTTGGTGTCGGGATGGTGCTTCTTCGCCAGCTTGCGGTAGGCGCTGGTGATCTCCTTGGCCGTGGCCGTCGAGGACACGCCTAGCGTCTTGTAGTAGTCCTTCTCGAACCATTCGCGTTGCGGCGCCACCTCGCTCTTCCCTCTTCCTTCCCGTTCGTTCCTCTAGCCCCGCACGATCACAGCTAGCCCCGCACCATCACCATGGCCGGCCGCACCACGGTCCCGCGCCAGCGGTACCCGGCCCGCATCACCTGGGCCACCACCGGCTCGCCGGAGGTAGGGTCGAGGCGGGCCGCGTCGGCTTGGGGCTCCTCCTCGGCCGGCACGTGCCCCACCGCCTCGTGGGCGTTGGGATCGAAGGGCTCGCCGACCGGGTCGATGCGCTCGAGCCCCTCCTTGGTCAGGACGTCGTGGAGCTGGCTCGACACGGCCACCAGGGCGCGCCCCTCCGAGGACTCGGCGTCGCCGAGGTGCTGCACGGCGAGATCGAGGGTGTCGAGCACCGGCAGGACCTTGTCCACCAGCGACACCGCTGCCCGGGCCACTTGGTCGGTCTGTTGCTTGGCCACCCGCTTCTTGTAGTTCTCGAATTCGGCCTGCAGTCGTCGCAACGAGTCGAGGTACTCGTCGCGCTGCGAGGTGACCGCGGCCAGCGACTCGTCGTCGCCCAGCTCGGGTGCGGTGCCGTCGATGATCTCGGTGGTCACGCCCCCTTCCACCTCGGCGTCGACGACATCCTCGCCCTCGAAGCCGGTCGGCGGGTAGTCGGAGCCCAGCTCCGCCCCCTCCGCACCGGCGGCGCGGTGGGGATCAGCGGCCCGCTCGGACCCCGATCCCCCTGGCACACCCATGCCGTCCGGCTCTGTGCTGCCGTTCATCGACGATCAGCCCTTGTCGTCGACGATCTCGGCGTCCACGACCTCCTCGTCGGAGGCCTCCTCGGCCGGGACCTCGCCGCCGGGCGCCGAGGCCTGTTCCTTCGCCGCCTCCTCGTAGAGGCGTTGGCTGAACGACTGGCTGGCGGACAGCAGGGTCTCGGTCGAGGTCTTGATGGCCTCGAGGTCCGATCCGGCCAGGGCCTCCTTGAGCGTGCCGAGGGCGGACTCCACCTTCTCCTTCTCGTCACCCTGGAACTTCTCGCCCTGGTCCTTCAGGAGCTTCTCGGTCTGGTAGACGAGGGTGTCGGCGTTGTTGCGCACCTCTGCCTCCTCCTTGCGCCGGCGGTCGTCCTCGGCGTGGGCCTCGGCGTCCTTGATCATGCGCTCGATGTCCTCCTTGGCCAGTGACGACTGGCCGGTGATGGTCATCGACTGTTCCTTGCCGGTGGCCCGGTCCTTGGCCGAGACGTGCACGATGCCGTTGGCGTCGATGTCGAAGGTGACCTCGATCTGCGGCACGCCGCGAGGGGCCGGCGGCAGGTCCACCAGTTGGAACTTGCCCAGGGTCTTGTTGTACATGGCCATCTCGCGCTCGCCCTGGAGGACGTGGACCTCCACCGACGGCTGGTTGTCGTCGGCGGTGGTGAACACCTCGCTCCGCTTGGTCGGGATGGTGGTGTTCCGCTCGATGAGCCGGTGCATCACGCTGCCCTTCGTCTCGATGCCAAGCGACAGCGGGGTCACGTCGAGGAGCAGGACGTCCTTCACTTCGCCCTTCAGCACGCCCGCCTGGACGGCGGCGCCGACGGCCACCACCTCGTCCGGGTTGACGCCCTTGTGGGCCTCCTTGCCGGTCATCTGCTGGACGAGCTCCTGGACGGCGGGGATCCGGGTGGAACCACCGACCAGCACGACGTGGTCGATGTCCGCCTTGGACAGGCCGGAGTCGGCGACGGCCTGGTCGAAGGGGCCCTTGCACGCCTCCACCAGGTCGGCAGTCAGCTCGTTGAACTTGGCCCGGCTCAGCTTCACGTCGAGGTGCTTGGGGCCCTCGGAGGTTGCCGTGATGAACGGCAGGTTGATCTGGGTCTCCTGCAGCGAGGAGAGCTCGATCTTCGCCTTTTCCGCCGCTTCCTGCAGGCGTTGGGTGGCCATCTTGTCGTTGGACAGGTCGACGCCCTCGGTGTCCTTGAACGTCTTCACTAGCCAGTCGATGATCCGCTGGTCCCAGTCGTCACCACCGAGCTTGGAGTTGCCGGCGGTCGACTTGACCTCGAACACGCCGTCGCCGATCTCGAGGAGGGAGACGTCGAAGGTGCCGCCACCGAGGTCGAACACCAGCACCGTCTGGTCGGCGCCCTCCTTGTCGAGCCCGTAGGCGAGGGCGGCGGCGGTCGGCTCGTTGATGATGCGCAGCACCTCGAGCCCGGCGATGGCGCCGGCCTCCTTGGTGGCGGTCCGCTGGGCGTCGTCGAAGTAGGCAGGGACGGTGATGACCGCCTGGCTCACCGTGTCACCGAGGAACGCCTCGGCGTCCCGCTTGAGCTTGCCCAGGATGCGAGCCGAGATCTCCTGCGGGGTGAAGTCCTTGCCGTCGATGTCGACGGTCCAGGACGTGCCCATGTGGCGCTTGACCGACCGGACGGTCCGATCCGGGTTGGTGATCGCCTGGCGCTTGGCCACCTCACCCACGAGTACCTCGCCCGACTTGGCGAACCCCACCACAGACGGGGTGGTCCGCCCACCCTCGGCGTTGGGGATGACGACCGGCTCGCCGGCCTCCAGCACGGCGACCACCGAGTTCGTGGTCCCGAGGTCGATTCCTACGGCCTTGGCCATCGTTGCTGCCTCCTACTCGTGCCCGTGTCGGGCGCTCGCTCTCGACTCGAAGTGGTGCCGGCACCGGCTCGGTCGGCACTCGCTCTTGATCGTTTCGGTTTCCTTGCAACGTCCACTATACCAAAGTTGAGTGCTATCCATACAAGTTTTCTGCAGGATACACGTGCCGCAAGACGTGGCGCCTCCGGGATACGCTGCGGACATGCCGCTCCTGGTACTGCTGCGCCACGGCCAGTCGCAGTGGAACGCCGACAACCTCTTCACCGGCTGGCACGACGTCGACCTCACCGAGCTGGGCGAGGACGAGGCCCGGCGGTCGGGCGAGCTCCTCGCTGCCGAAGCCAGCCTCGACCTGCGGGTGGTGCACACGTCGGTGCTGACCCGGGCGGTCCGCACCGCCGAGCTCGCCCTCGGAGTGGCCGGGCGCAGCTGGCTGCCGGTGCGGCGGCACTGGCGACTCAACGAACGCCACTACGGGGCCCTGCAGGGGAAGGACAAGAAGGAGACCGCCGCCCAGTTCGGAGACGCCCAGGTCAAGGAGTGGCGGCGCAGCTACGCCACCCCGCCCCCGCCGGTGGAGACCGGGAGCGCCCACCACCCGGCCGGCGACCCGCGCTACCGCGACGTGCCGGCCGAGGTGCTGCCCTCGACCGAGTGCCTGGCCGACGTGGTCGCCCGCGCCCTGCCCTACTGGGAGGATGCCATCGTGCCCGACCTGCTCGCCGAGGGCGCCCGGGGCGGATCGGTGCTCGTGGTCGCCCACGGCAACAGCCTCCGGGCGTTGCGCAAGCACATCGACGGCATCGGAGACGACGAGATCACCGGGCTGGAGATCCCGACGGGCATCCCCTTCGTCTACGAGCTGGCCGACGACCTGTCCGTCATCTCCGGTGACTACCTCGGCGACCCCGAGGCGGCTCGCGCTGCCGCCGAGGCGGTCAGCCGCCAGGCCGGCTAGCGGCTAGCGAAGGCCGTCGGAGCCGGGCGCCGGGGTGCACGGGAGGCCGGCTCCGAAGAACCGGCCTCCCGGCTGCGTGCTGCGCACCGGTCGGGTGCACGGTGGTCCGACGCCGGACCGGACCTACAGGGCGTCGCTCCCGCGCTCGCCGGTCCGGACCCGGATGACATCCTCGACGGCGATCACCCACACCTTCCCGTCGCCGATCTTTCCGGTGCCGGCAGTGTCGACGATCGTCGACATGACCTCCTCTACCTGGGCGTCGTCGACGAGGACCTCGAGCCGGATCTTCGGCACGAACTCGACCTCGTACTCCGCCCCCCGGTAGACCTCGGTGTGGCCCCGCTGGCGACCGAACCCCTGGGCCTCGGTCAGGGTCATGCCGTGCACCCCGAGGGCTTTCAGACCCTCCTTGACCTCGTCCAGTTTGAACGGTTTCACCACCGCAACGATCAATTTCATCGTGGTTCTCTCCTTGTGCTCGTAGTCGTGCGGTCAGCTGCCGGGTTCGCCGGGCGGTTGCAGGCCTTCGGGTTCGGACTTGTGCCCGCCCTCTCCGGCCATGGCGAAGGCGCCGACCCGGGCGGCCAGTGTCTCCTCCGGGAAGGCCTCCTCGCCGTGGATGGCCTGGTCGCCGACCTCGAGAATCTCGTCCTTGTAGCGGGCCCCTCGGAGGACCAGCCCGATGAGCTTCATGAGGATGAAGGTGATCAGCGCCGACCAGAGGATGACCCACACCGCGGCCCGGAACTGCTCCCACAGCTGGTGGGCCGAGCCGGTGTAGATGAGCCCACTGACCGAGAAGGGAATGCAGTGCGCCGTGGCCTGGATGTAGGTCTGCTGGCTGGTGGCCACCACCTGTCCCGAGGGATCCAGACGACCGCAGCCGTACTCGAGCATGTTCGGGTCCCCGAAGAGGCCGAGGAGGAGCCCGCCGAAGAGCCCGGCGATGCCGTGGGTGTAGACGACGCCGAGTGCGTCGTCCACCTTCGAGAAGGGCCGGACCTTGGACAGGAAGTTCCAGGCCACCCACACCACCCCGGTGCAGATCGCACCGACGGCGATGGCACCTTGGCCGTTGACCCAGCCTGCGCACGGCGTGATGCCGACCAGCCCGCAGATCATGCCGTTCACGCCGCCGAGGAAGGCGGGCTTCTTCTCCTTGGAGAGCCAGGCGTCGAGGGCGATCCACACGAGCACGCCGGTGGCGGTGGCCAGGTTGGTGTTGACCACCGCGGCCGCGGCGTCGGCTCCCGCGTAGTACGGGTCACCACCGTTGAAGCCGTTCCAGCCCAGCCACAGGATGCCGGCGCCCACCCCCGCCATCACCAGGTTGTTGGGCAAGGCATGCTGTCGGTCCCGGAGGAGTCTGGGTCCGAGGACCCAGGCGGCCACGAACCCGGAGACCCCAGCCGACATATGGATGACGTACCCACCGGAGAAGTCGAGCGAACCCTCCTGGGCGAAGTAGCCACCGCCCCAGAGCAGAAAGGCGTCGATGCTGTAGACGAAGGTCGACCACAGCGGCACCAGCAAGCACCAGGCGCTGAACTTGATCCGACCGAGCACGCTTCCGAGGAAGAGCAGTGGTGTGATGGCGGCGAACACGAACTGGAAGTAGGCGAGGGACGACGTCGGGAAGTGGAACGGGATGACCGTGTTGGCCGCCGACACCGCCTGGCCCTGTTCACCGGCCGTACTGGTGATGGACCCCGGTTTACCGACGAAGTTGTCGATGAAGTGCGTCCAACCGCCGACACCGGTCAGCTGGGTCTGCACCCCGTTCTTCACACCACCCCCGAACGAGTTGGCGCCGAACCCCATCTTGTAGGACCAGAGGAACCAGGCGAGCATCACCAGGGAGAAGCCGGCGAACATCATGCCGAGGACGTTCACCGCCCACTTCTTCTGGACGATCGACGCATAGAGGACCGCCAGGGCGGGGAGGCTCATCATGCCGACGAACGTGGCGGCAACGATCTGCCACGTGTTGTCTCCGGTGTTGAGCCAACTCGGGTACGGGACTTGCGTTATCGCGGCTAGCACGGCGTGGGTGCTCCTCTCCTGAGTTACTTCGTGCGCCGGCTCCCACACGGTCCGGACCCGGTACGGGAACGGGGTGGGCAGAGGCCGGCGGCGGCAGATTCGCTCTGTCGCCGCAAACAATGCAGCCTCGGGATTTCGGCACGGTCACGCCCGTGTTACCAACGCGTGAACTGGCTCGATCCTCCTGATGGGAGGGGGTGACACGGCACGCGCGCCGTCGACAACGCCTTCAGATCAGCGCGGCGCCGACCAGATTCCAAGCTCCGGTGCGCGCGCACCGTGGTGCAACCGACCGCTTGCCGCGCTCGCCCGGCGGTGCGGTGGGGGGAGGGGAGGCGGCGCCGGTGGGCCGATCGTCGATGGCGACCCCCGTGGTCGGGTCAGCCCGCCTTCCGCTCGTCGCCGGGCTTGGTCTTCGGCGGCTTGCCTGGCGGCGCGGTCGGGGGCGTGTAGCGCTTGCTCGGCCGGGCCGTGCCGGTCGGAGACCGGCCGGCTGTCGGCCCTGACTCCTTGGCCAGCTTCAGCTTCGTCTGCAGGCGATAGGCACGGACCAGGTACCAGGCGCCGGCCAACAGGAAGGGGACGCCGAACCCCCAGAAGTGGAGGTTGAAGATGGACAGCCCGTACAGGGCCATGATGATCCCGAGGTAGAGGCGCTTGCGGAACCACGCCGCCGCCAGCATCGCCACGGCCAGGGCGAGGGTCACGGCACCAAGCTCGAGGTAGACCGACGGGTTCACGTGCGCCGAATTGAGATGGCCGTTGGCCAGGGTGGCCTTCGGATCGTTGGCGATGAGGCTGCCGGTGACCAACAGCGCGATCATGCCGGCGAGTGGGGCCGCCAGCAGCCCGATCAGCCGCTCCTTGTCGTCGGCCCGCTTGACCGCCTCCTCGAGCTCCTCCACGGTGGTGGGGCCCTCGTCGGGTGCGGCGGCGCCTTCGGATGGCTTGAGGACGGCGCTGCTCAGCCGGCTGCTCAGGCTCGGCTTGTCCGCATCGCCGTGCGGGCGACGGAAGGGGGCGCGCATCCGCTCCCACGGACCGGTGGGCGGGGTCATCTCGTCCGGGGGGGTGACATCGTCGTCGGGGTCGGTGCCGGCCATGGCCAAGGCTACCGCGCCCCGTCGATCGCCCGGGTGGCGGCTGCGACCGTCCTACCCCCGGTGCGACGGAACGCGCACCGGTCCTGCGTCGGTGCGGGAGCGCGGTTCACGACGGGCGGCGCGACCGTCGCCGGCGGGCAAGGACCACGCCGGCCAACGGTAGGAGAACGAGAAGGAGAAGCGTCGGGACGACGAACACGCTCGCTGATGGGTGCTCGGCGGCCACCGCTGCCGGGGTCGAGAACAGCGCCGGGTCACCCGGTACGGTCACGCCCGCGATGCGGGACCCAACGGGACGGAGGCCGTTGCCGGGGATGCCCTCGGTGTAGCGGTGCCCGTCGACCGTGTAGGTGGCACTGCAGTCGTACCCGGCGAGATTGCTGCCGCTGCCCCCCATCAGCCCGAGGCACCCGGACACGGTGGCGTCGACCGGTACGCCGTGAGCCCGCAACTCGGTGATCTGCGCGTTCTTCTTTGCCCCGGCTGCGAAGAGGAGGGCGGTGACCGCGGCCAGGGCCACGAGGGTGACGCCCACGGCGACACGACCCGCCCGGCGGACGTCAACCTGCACCCCGGCGCCGCGCAGGTTGGTGAGCGGCTCCTCGGGACCGGGGGCGCCCGATGCCGGCCCGTCGGGGGCGGTCGACTCCGGAGCGATCATTGGCAGTCCGTCCCTTGCTGACGCGTTCGCCGCCACCCGGCTCCCCGCCCGGCGACCGGGAGATGGTAGCAGTGGGGGCGGAGGCGGCCCCGGCCGGCTCCCGGCGCTCGGTGGTCCGGCGTCGCCGCCGACGGCCGCGGTAACCTCCGGACCATGGCGCGTCCCAAGGCACTGGATCTCAAGAGCATCTGGCTGTTCTCCAGTTGCACGGCGTCGGAGCTCCGCAAGATCCGCAGCTCCCTCGACGAGGTCGCGGTGCCGGCGGGCAAGCTCGTCGTCGAGGAGGGACGCATCGGCCTCGAGTTCTTCCTCATCGTGACCGGCACGGCCGCCGTCACCCGCAGCGGCAAGCAGGTGGCCACGCTCGGGCCCGGCGACCACTTCGGTGAGCTCGCCCTCCTCGACCGGCGTCCCCGATCGGCGTCGGTCGTGTCGCAGACCGACATGGACCTGCTGGTCCTCTCGCAGCGCCAGTTCAACGGGCTGCTCGAATCGGTGCCAACCATCGCCCGCAAGATGCTGGCCGCCATGGCCAACCGCCTGCGAGAAGCGGACGCCAAGGCCTACGACTGACCGCCCGGTCGGCCCCGCTCAGGTCGGGGCGCTGAACGACTGGCCGATGACCTGGTCGCTCATCGACTCCTCCAGCAGCTGGGAGAGGTCGAGGACCCGGACGTCGTCCTCCTTGGCGTGGGCCCGCACCGCGTCATCGAGCATGATCATGCAGTAGGGACAGGCGGTCGACACGACGTCGGCGCCGGTGCCGAGGGCCTCCTCGGTGCGCTCCATATTGACCCGCTTGCCGAGGTTCTCCTCGAGCCACATCCGGGCCCCACCGGCCCCACAGCAGAACCCCTTCTCGCGGCACCGCCGCATCTCGACCTGGGTCGCACCGGGGATGGCGTCGATGACCGAGCGCGGCTCGTCGAACACCCGGTTGTGGCGGCCCAGGTAGCAGGGGTCATGATAGGTGACCGTCCCCCGGTAGCCGCCACCCGGGGTCAGCCGCCCGGCGGTGACGAGATGGTCGAGCAGCTGGCTGTGGTGGATGACGTCGAAGGTGCCGCCGAGGGACGGGTACTCGTTGGCCAGCGAATTGAAGCAGTGGGGGCAGGTGGCGATGACCTTCTTCACCCCGGCGTTCTCCAGGGTCTCGATGTTGGCCCGGCCCTGCTCCTGGTAGAGGTACTCGTTGCCCAGCCGGCGGGCCGGATCGCCAGTGCAGCTCTCCTTCGGGCCGAGGATGGCGAAGGAGACGCCCGCCCGGTGGAGCATGCGGGCGGTGGCCTGGGCCCCCTTGCGGGCCCGCTCGTCGAGCGCCCCGGCGCAGCCCACCCAGTAGAGGTACTCGATGTCGTCGGGGATGGTGCCGCTGACCACCGGTACGTCGAAATCGAGCGCGTCCGTCCAGTCGGTGCGCTTGGACGAGCCGAGGCCCCAGGGGTCGCCCTGGTTCTCGATGTTGCGGAGCATGAGCCCGGCCTCGGTGGGGAACCGTGATTCCATCAGCACCTCGTAGCGGCGCATGTCGATGATGGTGTCGATGTGCTCGATGTCGACGGGGCACTGCTCGACGCAGGCGCCGCACGTCGTGCACGACCACAGCACGTCGGGATCGATGACCGACGGCACCAGCGTCTCGACCTCGAGGCCGGCGGAACGGTTCTTCGCCATGACCCGGTCGGCCGAGGAGAAGAGGTTGTCGCGGAGGTCCATGATCAGCAACTTCGGCGACAGCGGCTTGCCCGTGTTCCAGGCCGGGCACTGGGACTGGCACCGACCGCACTCGGTGCAGGTGGCCATGTCGAGCAGTTGCTTCCACGAGAAGTCCTCGATGCGGCCGGCGCCGAACACCACCTCGTCGTCGTCGCCCACGCTCTCCATCGACATGTCGGGCGTGGAGGCGAGAGCGCCGAGTGCCCGGGGGCGGCGGGAGGCGGCGACGTTGACCGGCGCCAGGAAGATGTGGAGATGTTTCGAGTAGGAGACGAACACCAGGAACCCGGTGATGATGGCGATGTTGGCCAGCAGGGCGACCGTCTCGATCACGCTGTTGACCCCGGTGCCCAGGGGCTTCAGGGCGTCGGCCAAGGCGTGCGAGGCGAAGGCCCACCACCCGTAGGGGAAATTGCCGGTGTTGATCTGGGCAGCACGGTAGAGGAGCAGGGTCGAGATGACCCCGAAGATCATCAGCAGCACCAGCCAGGCCGCGCCGGTGTGGGAACCGAAGAAGCGGGAACGCCGGTTCTCCCGTTTGGGTGAGTGCTTGACCCGGATGGCCACGAACACCAGGAGCGAGACGATCACGGCCACCGCGAAGAAGTCCTCGATGAAGCCGATGACCGCGGTGTGCCCGATCAGGGGGATGTGGAAATTGCGTTGGAAGAGGCAGCCGAAGGCCTCGATGATGGTGAGGAAGAGGATGGTGAAGCCCCAGAAGGTGAAGGCGTGGGCCACGCCCGGGACCGTCCACTGAAGCAGCTTCCGTTGGCCGCCGACCTCGACCAGTTCGGCCTTGACCCGCTTGGGCACGTCCCGGAACCGGGAGGGCACCGCCGGCTCCCCGGCCGAGATGAGCTCGTAGAGCCAGAAGAAGCGGCGACCGGCGATGGCGAACATCACCGCGGTGATGCCGAGTCCTAGGGCGAGTCTGAGGGGCACTGCGTTCCTCCTATGGGGTTACTGAAGAGTAACAAAGGCCGCCGCTGAGTCGGGCGGGCCGAGGATCACGACCGGAAGTTGTCGGCGTACCGGCTGGGCGTTGGACCCCACTGGCCCTGGTACTTCGACTTGAGCCCTTCCGAGCCGTAAGGCTTGTCGGCGGCGGTCGTCATCTGGAGAAAGCTGATCTGGCCGATCTTCATGCCCGGGTAGACGGTGATGGGCAGGTTGGCCACGTTGGAGAGCTCAAGGGTGAGATGACCGTCCCATCCCGCGTCGACGAACCCGGCGGTCGAGTGAATGAGGAGGCCGAGGCGGCCGAGGGACGACTTCCCCTCGAGGCGGGCCACCAAGTCGGCGGGGAGGGTGACCCTCTCCTTGGTGGAACCGAGGACGAACTCGCCCGGATGGAGGATGAGTGGCTCCTCGCCGGTGTCGACGAGCTCGGTGAGATCCTCCTGGCTCTCGCGCACGTCGATGACCCGGCTGGTGTGGTTGCGGAAGAGCCGGAAGTACTGGTCGACATGGAGGTCCACCGACGAAGGCTGGATGCAGCTCTCGTCGAACGGGTCGATCCTGATCCGGCCGGCGTCGAGCGCCTCACGTATGGAGCGGTCTGAGAGAACCATGCCGGACAGACGATAGTGGGGCGCCGGCATCCAGGGGTGCTTGGGTATCCGAGCCACGCGCCGGTCGGGGCGCTTCTGCTGGGGCGGGGCCGGCGCCCGGTTCGGGTCCGAAGAAGTGGTCGACCAGACCTTCGAGGCCGACGGCGAAGACCGACCACTCCTGCTCGGCGCCGTCCGGTCCGGTCGGGAGGAGGATGCCGTTCATCTGCGCGTCGACCCGGTTCCTCGAGGTGCACCCTTCGGCGAGGATCCCCGCCGCCAGGATGAAGCGGAGGGACAGCCCGGGGCGGACGCGCAGAACGAGGAGGGATGCCAGTTCGCCGCAGGTGGCGTCGGAGACGTCGGAGACGTCGGCCAGGGTCACGCACCCGTCGAGCAGACCCTGTTGGATCTGTCGCTTCTGGAGGGTCACCTTGCCGGCGGTGGCTCGCCCCCACACGGCGATCCACAGCGACGAGGTGTCCGAGCGGAGGAAGCGTCGACATCCGCTTCGCCACCGACACGGCAGACCTCGCGCCGCGCCGCCCGGCGCTCCCCTGGCGTGGCGGGCGGCAGACCCTCGAGCACCGGCGCCAGTGCGTCGAGGGTCTGGGCCGTCTCGAGGATCCCGCCGTCGCTGGCGATGCCAACCAGTACGTCGGTGCGGTAGTCGGCCTGGTTCTCCCACACGCGTCTGATGAGCGAAACGTTCGTCAACCGGACACCGGTGTCCCGTTGCAGGCGGTCGATGGCGCGCTTGAGGGTCAGGGCATCGGTGCCGACTCCGATTCCCTCCTCGCGGAAGATGGAACGGGAGGTGCCCAACAGCACGGTGCGGAGCTCCTCGCGGGTCTGCGTGGCGCGTGGGTTCGCTGCCATGACGGCGGCGGCGGACGCATCCGGCGTCCCGGTCATCTCTGCAGGTGGTGCGGCGGGCGGTACCACCGGTTCGGGGTGTTCCGCCGATAAGCTTGCAACTGATAGTTGCATTTTCGCTCGGCACTGGCAATACTGATCTCGTGAGGCGGCGGATCCCCTCCAGGCCGGCCCCGGGTCCATCAGGACCCGGGGCCGCTGGCGGGAACCCGGGCGGTGGTGTCCGGGACCAACGACAGTCAGGCGAGCTGAACGTGTTCAACGAGGCGGATCGGGTCACGTGGCGGACGGGGAAGGTCGAGCTCCCTCCCCTGGTCAGCGTTACCGGCATCGAGCGGCGGCTCGTCGTTGGGAACGCGCCCCGCGGGCCGACGCACCGTCGGGCCGTGATCCTCGACGAGCCGACCGACCAGGTCTACGCCGAACCGGGACCGCCTGACGAGACGGCCAGGGCACCGGGGTTCGCCACGCCCGGCCTGGCCGTGCTGGCTGCCCTGAGCATCCTCGTGGGCTACCGCTGGCTGCACGTCCTGCCGGCCGACCGGTGGACGCCCTCGGCGCCCACCTTCGCCGCAGTGGTGTTGCCGCTGGCACTCGCGCTCACCTGGCCCCGCGAAGGGATGGTGCGCCGTCGGAGCCAGCTGGCCGTCGTGGCGGCCGCGGTCTGTCTGGTCGGGGTGACGCTCTTCGCCTCCCTCGTCCCCGGTGCCCGGGCGTCATGGGTGCTCGGGCCGGCCGACCTGCTGATGGCGGCGGCCGCCTTGGACGAGGTCCGTGCCGCTCGCTGGCCCCCGGGCGGCACCCCTGAACGCCAACCCGGGGAACGACCGCGCCACGGGCGATAGTGTGGCGCGCCACGCGGGCGTAGTTCAGAGGCAGAACACGAGCTTCCCAAGCTCGGAACGCGGGTTCGATTCCCGTCGCCCGCTCTCAGGAACGCCCATCTGAGGGGTTTGTAGGCTCACCCGTCTACCGGATCGACGCCGACCAGTGGCATCTGCACCCGGGCCACGACCACGTCAGGACGGCGGCGCAACTCGCTGGAGAGGAGCAGGTCGACCTGGTTGTGCAGGAGACGGTACCGCAGCTTGGTCGGGACGATGACCGGGATCAACACGACGATCTGGCGGTCCTTCCGTTGCCGGAGCTCGTCGACCAGGGCCACGATCGGTTGCACGACGGAGGCGTAGTCGGTGTGCAGCACCCGCAGCGGGACGCCCGGGTGCCATTCCTTCCACTCGCGCTCGACGTCGACCACGGGCAGGCCCGACGCCTGCCCGTCGAACACCACGGTCACGGCGAGGACGTCGTCGCCGAGCGAGAGCGCCTCGGACAGGGCGTACAGGGCGAGCCGGGAGACCCGTGTCACCGGCACCACGACCAGCGTGCGCTTGCGGTCCGGCGGCGGTGGGATGGTACCGGCTCCCAGTTCCTCGTTGGCCCGGTCGTAGTAGCGCTCGATGCGGCTGAACAACCAGATGAGCAGGGGCACGGCGACCACCACCACCCACGCCCCCTCGAGGAACTTGGAGAGGAGGAAGATGAGAGTGGCGGCCGCGGTCATGCCCGCGCCGATGCCGTTGATGGTGGCGCGCCGGGTCCAGCCGCGCTCGCGGGTACGGCGCCAGTGCACCACCAGCCCCGATTGGGACATCGTGAAGCCGATGAACACGCCGATGGCGAACAGGGGGATGAGCGCGTTGGTGTCCCCGCCCACGGCGACGAGCAGTGCGCCCGAGGCCACTGCCAGGACCCAGACGCCGTTGCCGAACACCAGCCGGCTGTCCCGCACGCCGAAGAGGTGCGGCAGGTAGTTGTCCCTCGACAGCAGGCTGGTGAGCACGGGAAGACCGCCGAACGACGTGTTCGCCGCCAGCGCCAGGACCAGCGTGACGGTGAGCGAGACGATGTAGTAGGCCCAGTGCCGCCCGACCGCGTCCACCATGATCTGGCTGAGGACCGTCTGGTTCGACCTCGGTTGGATGTGGAACTTGTTGCTGAGCACGGCCAGTCCGAGCAGCATGGCCGCCAGGATCAGCCCGAGCATCAGCTCGGTGCGCTTGGCGCGGACGACCCGTGGTTCCTTGAACAGCGGGACACCGTTGGCGATGGCCTCCACGCCGGTCAGGGCGCTGCACCCGGCCGAGAACGCCTTCAGGACGAGGAGGACGGTGATCGCCTCCACCGAGTGGGTCGCCACCAGCGAGGTTCCCGTCTGGGGGGTGCCAAGGCCGAGGGGATGGACGAGGCCGACGGCGATGATCGCCAGCAGCCCGACGATGAACACCAGGGTCGGGATCAGGAACGAGCGCGCACCCTCGCCCAGCCCCCGGAGGTTGAGGACGGTGATCACCAGCAGGATCCCGAGGCACAGCGGGACGGTGTAGCGAGCGGTGGACGGGAACGAAGAGGTGAGTTGGCCCACACCGGCGGCGATGGACACGGCCACGGTCAGCGTGTAATCGACGATGAGGGCGGCGCCGGCGAGCTTGCTGGCCTGGGCGCCGAAGTTGTCACGGGTGACGGCGTAGGCGCCTCCACCGTGGGGATAGGCGTCGATGACCTGGCGGTACGAGATGACCAGGATGATCAGGAGCACGATGATGGCGATCGTGATCGGGAGGATGAGGTGCAGGGACGAGGTCCCCGCCGCGGCCAGCACGACGAGGATCGCCTCCGGCCCGTAGGCCACCGAGGTGAGCGCGTCGAGCGAGAGCGCCGACAGGCCCTCCACGGGCGTGATCTGCTCCTTCGATGCCTCGCCGGCCGAGAGCGCCTTCCCGGTCAGGAACCGGCGGACCTTCCGGTAGCTGCTCACAGGGCGGGTGAGATGATCGGCCGGGCGAGGAGCACCGGTCGCGAGGCTAGGGGCTGATCTGCCGCGCGGGCACCATGGCCCCGTCCCACGGTCCTCGCGGGCGACGGCCCCAGCTCGCCGGCCGCGTTGCCGGACCGCGCCGATCGGTGGACGCGCCCACGGTGCGGCAGTATTGTCATGTCTACTGCCACTAGCTCGGAGGTTTCATGAGCCAGACGACCCACATCCATGCGGCGGATACGCCGCCGCTGACCGACGCGCGGGTCAAGGGCGGGCTCCGCAATGTCCGCTACGGCGAAGTGCTGCTGCTCCGGGCCGAGTCGGGAAGGTTCAGTGCCGAGGTGTGGAACACGCTCGGGATGAACGATTGCCCGCAGGCGGCGTGGGACCAACTCGACGCCGCGGCCATCGCCGAAGAGCGCGGCGCCCTGCTCGCCCTCCTCAACGGACCGCGCTACTGGGTGCTCGACTCCATCCGGTCCAACATCCGGGAGGCGGCACCGGTGACCACCTTCGGCACCCTCGGCATGTTCCGGGCCGCCGTCATCGACTTCGGCACGGCACCACCCATCATGGGACCCTTCATCGAGCGGTCGATCGTGCGCGAGACGGTGTTCGGCTTCAATGCGGGTTCCGAGATCTACGAGCTGGCGGCGCCCGACGGCACCACCCACGTCATGCAGGCGTACTCCCAGGCCGTCGACAGCTCGCTCACCATCGACGACCTTCCCCGCCTCGGGGACCGGATCGCGCTCCCGGACGCGTGGACCTACCGGGTGCGGACGCTCGACGACGACCTCGGCCTGCTGAGCACGGACGGCGTGGCGACCGTCATCCAGGACGGCCTCCAGAACACCTACCAGCGTCTCGACCGTCGCTGACCGTCACCCGCCGGGGGGGCGTCACTCGGCCAGCAGTATCGTCCTGGCCTGTTCGATGACCTCGAGCTCGCCCGGTCCGACCGTCGGCAGCCGGAGCTCCATCCTGTCGATGACGTCGACGAGGATACCGCCCACCAGCGCCCGCTGAGCGTACTTGTGGTCGGCCGGCACCACGTACCAGGGTGCCCAGGGAGTCGATGTGGCGGCCAGGGCGTCCTCGTAGGCGGCCTCGTACTCGTCCCAGTGGGCGCGCTCGGCCACGTCCTCCGCCGAGAACTTCCACTGCTTGACCGGGTCGTCCAGACGTTCGAGGAGGCGCTTCCTCTGCTGGTCACGGGACAGGTGTAGGAAGATCTTCACGATGGAGGTGCCGTTGCGGTGGAGGTGGTGCTCGAACGCGTTGATGTCCTCGAAGCGGTGCCGCCACAGGTGCTCGGACGGCCCCCCACCCGAGGTGTACCCGGCGCCGAGCAGCTCGGGATGCACCCGGACGACCAGCACCTCCTCGTAGTAGGACCGGTTGAAGATCCCGATACTTCCCCGTTCGGGCAGCGCCTGGCTGTAGCGCCACAGGAAGTCGTGCCCGAGCTCCTCTGCCGAGGGCTGCTTGAAGGCCGTGACCCGGCATCCCTGCGGGTTGACGCCCGACATCACGTGCTTGATCGTCCCGTCCTTTCCGGCCGCATCCATGGCCTGCAGCACGACGAGCACGGCCCGGGAGTCGCTGGCCCAGAGCAGCTCCTGCGCCGCCTTGAGCTCGTCGACGAACGAGTGCAGGTCCTCCTCGGCCACTTCCTTGCGCCCCGCACCCGCCGATCCGAGCCACTGGGTCGTGGTGGAGGTCGTGCTCCGGCCACCGAGGTCTGCCCGGTCGCCGGGCCGGAGGACGAGCTCGTCGACGACCGCCGAGTCGAGCTTCACGACCTGACCCCACGTCGTCGACCTCGTGCTGCGTCGGTTCCGGTCACCCGCCCAGCGTAGGTCCACGACCCCGTGCGGCACCGGCCCCGTCCACCGACCGGTCCGCACCCACCGATGCTTGGCATGATCTGTGGATGGTCACGATGCCGGTCGAGGAGTTCGAGGAGTTGGTGACCGCCGCCCTGGACACGATCCCGGCAGGCCTGCGTGCCGGCATGAACAACGTTGCCGTCGTCGTGGACGACCAGAGCCCGCCCGGCCATCTCCTCGGTCTGTACGAAGGCATCCCGCTCACCCAACGAGGCAACCACTATTCGTCGTCGGCACCGGACCGGATCACCATCTACCTGCAGACCATCTGCGCGGTCTGCCTGACGCCCCAGGAGGTCGTCGACCTGGTGCGGAAGACGGTCGTCCACGAAGTGGGCCATCATTTCGGCATCGACGACCACCGGCTGAGCGAACTCGGCTGGGGGTGAGCCGGCACTGGGGTGAGGGTTGCGGCCTCCGACCACGCCAGCGCCTCGCTACCCTGCACTCGACTGCAATTGGTGGCGGCAACCGGAAGGGGACGGCATGGCGGAAGCGGATCGGCAGGAGATCGTGATCACGGGCAGGTCCGTGGTCAAGGAGGTCGGGGACCGGATCGAGGTCGAATGGGAGCTGAGCGACCGGCCGGAGCTCGAGTGGGCGGAGATCTTCCAGATGGCCGTCGTATCGGACCGCGAAGGACCGGTCGACTGGATCATGGGTGCGGGACCCGACGTCATGGATTCCGTCATCCGTTGGTTCGTCCCCCACTCGTCGCTCGAGAACGCCGAGGCCGAGGTGAGGCACCGGCTCAGCGTGGCCAACGAGCGGTTCGCCGCCGGCTCACCCTCCTGACGCTCACCACCGTTTCAGGTTGACAGGAGCAGCGTCGTGCAGTGCGGAGGGATGACCCGGGGCCTCGGCTGGACGGCCACAAGCCGCAACCGGGCCTGCCCTGGACCGCTGGTCCTGGGCACGGACGACCGTTCCGGTGGCTGCCCCGCCGGGCCGTCCCGGCCCCCGATCAGGCGGGGGGGCCGCCGGCGAGTTTGACCGTGGCCGTGTGGGTCTGGCCCGACTCGTCGGTCCACTGGAGCTGCACGGTGTCACCCGAGTGCTCGGATTCCAACAGGTTGCTCAGATCGGTGGCCGAGTTCACCGAGTTCCCGTTGAGGCCGGTGATCACGTCGCCTGCGCTGAGTCCGACCTGAGCCGCCGGCGATCCGGACACGACCGACTGGACGACCGCCCCCGACGTGGACGAACTGCTGCCGCTGCCGCCGGTTCCCCCGCCGAACGACCCGCTGCCGAATCCGCCGCCGTAGGAGCCGCCGCTGCTGCTGCTGTTGGCACTCGAGGAGACGACGCTCACCCCGATGAAGCCGGTGGTCCCGATGTGTATGGTCGACGACGCCTTGCCAGCCTCGATCTGCCTGGCGATGGACAGGGCCGTCCCGATCGGGATGGCATAGGCCTGGCTGGTGGCTCCGCTCACGACGGAACCCTGCGACGCTGCGGTGTCCATCCCGATGACCTGACTCGACGTGTTGACCAGCGAGCCGCCCGAGTCACCCGGCTCGATGGGGGCGTTGATCTCGATGAGGCCGTTGAGGTTCTCGGAGTTCCCACCGCCGTCGTCGCTGGCGGTGATCGACTGGTCGAGTGCGGTGATCGATCCCCCGGCCGTGCTCGGGGTGCCGCCGGTGCCCCCGGCGTTGCCGACGCCCACGACCGCCTGGCCGACGGCAGTCGGGCCTATGTCGGTGGTGACCGTCTGCAGCCCGCTGGCACCGACCAGCTGGACCACGGCGACGTCGCCGGTGCGGTCGTAGCCGACCACGTTGCCGGTGTAGGTCTTGCCGTTCCCCACGTCGGTGACGCTGATGCTGGTAGCGCCGTCGATGACGTGGTTGTTGGTCAGGATCTCGCCGGTCGAGGTGAGGACCATCCCCGTCCCCGCGGCCTGCTCGTCCTGGTAGCTCAGGTTGGTGTTGATGTCGACGAGCCCCGGGTCGACCTTGTTGGCGATGGCCGAGATGTCCGAGGGTGCGCCGGCGCCGGTCGAGGAACTCCCCGGCGAGCCGGATCCGAACGGAGAGCTGCCGCTACCCGAACCGGACGAACCGCCCCCGAGGGAGCCCGAACCGGAGCCCGGCGAGGTGAAGTTGGGGCTGGAGCTCGACGCCGACTGCGACGGCCACACCGCGTGGCCCAGGCCGGCGCCGGCCAACACCGCTACCAGCAGCACGGCGGCGACGAGCGCGGCCACCAGACCGTTGCGGCTCTTCCGTGTGGTCGGCTGGGGCGCAGGCCCGGTAAAGCCGGGATACGCCCATCCGCCATAGGGGGGCGTGCCCCCCGGCCCGCCCCCGCCCCATGGGCCGGAGGCGGGCGCGACGGGCGGTGCGACGGCACCCCAGTGCGGTGGCGGCGTCGGCCAGATGCCCGATGGCGGGGTCGGCGACCCCGGTCCGACGACCGGGTTCGGCGCCGTCGGGTACTGGCCGCCGGGGTAGGTCGGGTGGGGATGGCGCTGGGCCTGCTGCTGCCACGCCGGCGGTGCGCCGACCGGCGGGAGCGGGATGGCGCCACCCTGGGGAGCGCTCTGCGGCTGGTCCGGCGCCGAGTCGCGGGAGGTGTCTGCGGGGACGGCATCGGGGGACGTCCCGTCCGCCCGCCCGTCTGAGGGATGCCAGGAGTCGCTCACGTCTGTCTGCCTTCCGATTCCTCGTGCCCGGTGGGGCACCGTCACTCCACTAGTGGACACCGGTGGGTTAAGGACTCGGTGAACCGACCTTATGATTCTCGTAAAAACCCACGAACCAGCAGTACAACCGTACCTTCGGCCCGGGCGGCCCGCAGGAGGGGACGCCCACGTGCGGTTCCATTGGACGCTTCAAGGCGACGCGGTTTACCCTCTGCCAACGACAACTGCACCGTCGCAACTCAACCGGTCGTCTCGGAAGGCAGTCGTGTGAACCCATCCCCACAGGCGCTGATATGTCCGGAGTGCGGGTCGGCGGACGCCCCCAGACTCATCGTGCGCGGGGTGGACGGGCTCGACGTGGAGGACTCCGTGACCCTGCAGTGCAGGTCGTGCCGCCACGAATGGTCGGACCGGAATCCGCCCGACCACGTCCGCCAGGCCTCCTGACCACTCCCCACCACGGGGCGACGGGCCGGCGACGGGCGTGACGTTTGGCCCTGCTCGGGCCGAACCCCGGGGCTCTACCATGGGCGGATCTCACAGGTGACCCCGGAATCCGACACGCTCCGCACCGGGGCGGGGAGCCGCTGGTCCGTGTCGGCGCGGTCGGTGCCCCGGCGCGGGCGACACCGACGCCCATCTGCAACCGGACGATGACGAAGGTGGTCGCCGCGTTCGGAGGGGCGGTGGTGCTGGCCTACGCCTGGTGGGCCACCGGGGTACCGCCCTTTACCAACGGCGCCTATGCAGCAGTCGGCATCCCCGTCCTCGCGCTCGCCCTCCTCGTCGTGGTGGGTCGCCCGGGCGACCACCCCCCGGGGAGCCGATCGGCGGCGCCCACCGGACGGGTCGGTGGCTCCCTCCCCTGGCTGGCGCTCGCCCTGGTCGCCTTGTCCCTCGAAGCCGCCGGCCTGGCCCTAGGCGGGCGGTCCACCGCCGTGCCGACCCTCAGTACGGTGGTGGATCATGCCCTGGCCTGGCACGCGGTCCGGTTCGCCCTGTTCTGCGGCTGGTTGGCCGCCGGGTTCGGCCCCCTCGTCCGCCGGGCGGCCACCGGCACCGAGGCCAGGCGGATCTGAATGGCCGTCACCGTCACCTGGCTCATACTCGCCGCCGTCGTCGTCGCCTGGGAGCTCGGGTGCCGGCGCTCGCACGGGCGATGGACGAGCCTCGCCGACCTGGGCGCCAGGCTCGGGAGCCACCGCTCCGGTCGGCTCGTCCTGGTCGCGCTCTGGGCGTTCGTCGGATGGCACGTGTTCGCCCGCTACACGCTGCCGGGTTGACGGGGTGAACCGTCCCATCCCTCCCGTCCCACATGCACCGGCGCACCACCGCCGGGCGGCCCGCCGGCACGGCACTCCTCGGGCCCCGGGAGGTCGCCCGGGGCCAATCGTGGGCGCGACGTGACCGCCATCGTCTCCCCGGTCAGCTACTGGGCCTCGGTGGCCCTCGGCGCGGCGGCCTGCATGGCCCTCTGCGTAACGGCACGCCTCCGGCCGGGGAGCTGGACGGTCACCGCCGCCCGGTGCATTGGCCTCGTCCTGGCCGCTGACGCCATCAGCTACACCGTGGCCCTGGTCGTCGCCGGCAACTGGTCGGCAAAGACGTCGCTGCCGCTGGCCCTGTGCAACGTGGGAGTGGTCGTGGCCGCGGTCGCCTGCTGGTGGCAGGTACCCCTGCTGGTCGAGCTCACCTACTTCTGGGGACTGGCCGGCACCATCCAGGCGGTCATCACGCCGGACCTCGGCGTCAGCTTCCCCCACCTGGTGTTCTTCCAGTACATCGTCGGGCACGTGGGGATCGTCACCGCCGCCCTCTTCCTGGTCGTCGGGATGCGGATCGTGCCACGGCCCGGGGCGGTGCCCCGGGTGTTCGCCGTCTCCCTCGCCTACACGGCGTTCGTCGGCCTGGTCGACGCGCTCATCGGGGCGAACTACATGTTCCTGCGCAAGCCTCCAGGCGAATGGACCCTCCTACGGGTGCTCGGACCGTGGCCCTGGTACCTACTGAGCGCTGCGGGCGTGGCCCTGGTCCTGTTCACACTGCTCGACCTCCCCTTCTGGCCCGGCCGGTGCGGGGGATCCGGGCGACCGCACCACGAGGTCCCGGGCGCCCATCCAAACGCCAACGCCACCGATGCTGCGACCCGCCGGCCGGCGGCCACACCGTGACGTTGCCGGATCCGGAGCCGGAGCCGCTCGGCCCGGCAGGGCTGAGGCTGCACCGATGGACCGACCGCACGGTGTCCGGGGTCGCCTGCGCCGCCCTCGCGTCGGGGTTCGGCCAATTCGGCGTCATCGCCGCGCTCGGCGACGTGGCCCGGGAGTTCGGGCGGATCACCCCGGGCGCATCCATCGCCGACCAGGTCGGTTTGTCGGGGACCGAGCTCGGCATCGGGCTGGCCGTCATCCGGCTCGCGTCGCTGGGCAGCCTGCCGCTCATCGGGCTGGCCGACCGCTTCGGGCGCCGGACCCTCCTGCTCGCCACCCTCTCCGTCGGTCTGGCGCTGACCGTGACGGCCGCGGCCAGCCCCGGCTACTGGTGGTTCGTGGTGATCTTCGCCTTCGGGCGACCGCTGCTCAGCTCGACCAACGCCCTCGCCGCGGTCATCGCCGCGGAGGAGACCTCCGCCCGCGACCGGGCCGCGGCCGTGGCCCTGGTGGCCGCCGGCTACGGGGTCGGTGCGGGGCTCACCGCCGTCATCCACAGCCTGGCCTCCAGCGCACTCGGATTCCGGGGCATCTTCGCGCTGGCCGTGATCCCCCTGGCCGCCGTGCCCCTCCTCCGCCGGTGGATCACGGAGCCGGACCGGTTCCGGGTGGCGGAGGCGGCGGCCGACCATCCGCCACCGGTGCTGGGACCGGTCGGTCGACCGTTCCGGGGACGGCTGGTCGTCGTGGCCGTCATCGGCTTCGCCACCTCGGTCATCACCGGGCCAGCCAACAGCTACGTGTTCGTGTATGCGCAGAACGTGCTGCACCAGGCTGGGTACGTGACCGCCGCCATGGTCGTCGGCGCGGGCGTCGCCGGCCTGGGCGGACTGCTCGCCGGGCGATGGCTGGCCGATCGGCTCGGGCGGCGCCCCACCGGGGTCCTGGGCATGCTCGGGTTGGCGGTGTTCGGGACCCTGACCTACGCCGGCTCGTCCACCGCGCTGGTCGTCGGCTACATCCTCGGCGTGCTCGCAGGCTCGGTGTTCGCCCCGGCCATCGGTGCACTACTGGCCGAACTGTTCCCGACCTCAGTCCGCGCCTCAGTGGCCGGGTGGTGGGTGGCCGCCGGGGTCATCGGCGCGGTTGCCGGCCTGGTGGTCTTCGGCACGCTCGCCGACGTGGGCAACCGGTTCGCGGTAGCGGCGGTGTTGACCTTCCTGCCGGCCGCCCTGGTGGCCACGCTGTTCTGGGTGCTCCCCGAGACGAGGGGGCGGGAGCCCGAAGACCTGTGGCCCGCGCCGGTCGATCGGGGTGGCGAGGTGCGGGGAGCGCTGCCCGATCCCTGAGGTGCACGGCCCGGGCGGGACCCTCGGGTAGACGCCGGGGCGAGCGGGCATAGTGGGACGGAGGCGCGTCGGCCCTCTGTAGTCGACCGATAGCGACGCGGCTTCCCATCGTCTGTCCATGACCGGCAATCCACGAGGAGAGCGCAGATGAGCGACCATCAGACCGCAGTGCCCACCGTCACCCTCAACAACGGCCGATCCATCCCCCAGCTCGGGTTCGGCGTGTTCCAGATCCCACCGGAGGACACGGTGGAGGTGGTGCGCACTGCGCTCGACATCGGCTATCGGCACATCGACACGGCCGAGATGTACAGGAACGAACAACAGGTGGGCGAAGCGGTGGCTCGATCGGGACTCGACCGTTCGGAGGTCTTCATCACCAGCAAGCTCAACAACGGGTTCCACCGGCCCGACGACGCCCGCACCGCCTTCGAGGGCACGCTGCGGGAGCTCGACAGCGACTACGTCGACCTGTTCCTGATCCACTGGCCGCTCCCGACCCTCTACGACGGCGACTTCGTCTCGACCTGGAAGGTCCTCACCGAGTTCCTCGACGAGGGGAGGGCCCGCTCGATCGGGGTCTCGAACTTCACGGTCCACCATCTGGAGGTCCTGCTCCTGGCCTCCGAGGTCGTTCCCGCCGTCAACCAGATCGAGGTGCACCCCTACCTCACGCAACAGGACGTGCGCGAGTACGACGCCGCCCACCAGATCGCCACCGAGGCGTGGTCACCCATCGCCCGGGGGATCGTGCTCGACGACCCGACCATCGCGGCGGTGGCGCGCAAGCTCGACCGGTCGCCGGCACAGGTGGTGCTCCGCTGGCACCTCCAGCGCGGGGACATCGTCTTCCCCAAGTCGGTCACGCCGTCCCGGATGCAGGAGAACTTCGAGATCTTCGACTTCTCGCTCGACTCGACCGACATGAACAGGATCAGCGCGCTCAACCGCGACGAGCGCACCGGGCCCGACCCGGACACGTTCGACTACATCCCCGACTGACCGGGAACCGCCGGTCGCCGTTCGGCGTCAGGTGACCGTCAGGCGCCGCCCGTCGCCGCCCGGAGCACGCTCCGGCCAGGACCGCACCGCACCTCCGGCCCGCTGCCGACCTGCACCGGCAGGGAGGTCTCGCAGTCGATCGTGACGCGGCCGCGCTCGGCGCGGACGCCGACACGCCGGCCACCGAACCGGAACGTGAGCCCGAGCGCCGTCCACGCACGCGGGAGCTCGGGTCGGACGACGAGCGTGCCCGCGGCGGCCCGCAGGCCGAGGAAGCCGAAGGCCAATGCCTGCCACACGCCGGCCAGCGCGGCCAGGTGCAGGCCCCCTGCCGTCGAGTGGGTGAGGTCGTCCAGGTCAATCCGGGAAGCGAGCCGGAAGAGCTCGAGGGCCCGGTCCGGCCGACCCAGCCGGGCGAGGAGCGAGACGTGGACGGACGGCGCCAGCGAGCTGCCGTACGCCGTCCGGGGCTCGTAGAAGTCGAAGCAGGTCTGCAGCGATCCGGGCACCACCTCGTCGGGCACCAGATGGTGGAGCATGAGCACGTCGGCCTGCTTGATGAGCTGCGAGTCCCGGACCCGCTGCGCCCCGAGCACGGCGTCGGCCGCCATCGGCGGCACACCGACGTCGGCCATGAGGAGCGGCTGGAGGTCGAGGTAGCCGGCGAACTGCTCGTAGAGCCCGCGCGCCGGGTGCCAGCCGTCGACCAGGATGTCCGCCACGGACCGGCACCGGGCCGCCTCCTCCACCTCGCCCGACCGCTCGAGCAGGTCGGCGGCGCGGCGCAGGTTCCACCGGGCCATCACGTTGGTGAACGCGTTGTCGTCGACCACCGAGTGGTACTCGTCGGGACCCTCCACGCCGTAGAGATGGGCCTGCCCCGCGGGATCGGTCCGCGCCCGGCTGGCCCAGTAGCGGGCGGTGCCGACCACCAGGTCCCGCCCGGCGCCGTCCAGGAACTCGGGCTCGCCGGTCCAGTCGGCATAGTGGCACGCGGCCCAGGCCACATCGGCCGCGATGTGCTCTTCGTGGGTGCCGGTGGCGATGGGGACGAGCTCGCCGGCATCGTCCCGGACCGACCGCGGCGTGACGTCGCGGCCATCCGCCGCCGACTCCCAGGGGAACCGGGCGCCGCGGTGCCCACCGGCCCGGGCCGCGGCACGCGCCGCCGGCAGCCGGCGGATCCGGTACTCGAGCATGGCCCGGGCGGCACCCGGGCGGATGGCGCACAGCGTGGGCAGCACGAACACGTCGGCATCCCAGAAGACGTGTCCGGCGTACCCACTGCCGGTCAGGCCGCGGGCGCCGATGGCGGCCTCGCCGGAATCGGCCGCCGCGCTCAGTAGGTGGAACACGGCGAAGCGGGCCGCCAGTTCCGCGTCCGGGTCCCCCTCGATCACCACCTCGGCGTCGGCCCAGCGATCGGCCCAGGCGCGCCGGTGCGCGGCGAGCAGGCCGTCGAACCCGGTCCGCTCCGCCCGCTCGAAGCGGCGGAAGGCGTCCGCGGCGGCTGAGCCGTCCGAGCCGGCGGACCAGGCCACGACACGCTCCACAGTCCGCAGGCCGTCGCTCATCCCGACCCGGTCACGGGCGGCCGCGGCGATCTCGTTGCCCGCCCGCCCGGTCCGGGCCACCGCCACGCCGTCCACCACCCGGTGCTCGAAGTCGACGGCCGCCGCAGGGCGGCGGAGCGGCGCACCTGGCTCGAGCCGATCGGGGGGCCCCTCGGCCCGGAGCGCCATGGCATGCGGGTCGGCGAGGGAGACCAGTCGCAGGGACCGGTCGGCGACGCCCGCACCGCCTGAGCGGACGAGGATTCCGCTCCGCAGGTCCAGCACACGCTCGCCGGTGCCACCGGACGCACCCGATGCAGTGGACGAACCGGATGCATCGGGCCGGTCGAAGCCGGTCCACAGGGGGCCCGGAAGGAGCCAGCCCTCCTCTGTGTACACCCCGGCCACGAGGAACAGCGGGTCGGCGGTCCGGCCGTCCTCCTCCCAGGAGCCGCGCGTCCCGGCGAGGCCGTTGCCGAGGGAGCCCAGCGACTCGGTCACCCGCTCCGAGACGCCAGTGGAGGCCAGGGGGACAGTCCAGGTCGGGTCGCGATCGATCGACGGCACCCGGCGGGACACCCGCCGGGCGAGCTGGGCGTCGAGCAGCTCCACGAACCCGTCGGGGCCGTCGCCCAGGTGCAGCACGCCCCAAGGGACGCCCCCGGGCTCGACGCCGACGGACACGGCCACGCTGCGGTCGAGCTCGGGCACCATCATGAAGGAGTCGCTGCCGGTGATGCCGCCGACCGGGCCGAACTCGTCCCCCGCCACCAGCACCGTGCCACCGGTGATGCCCTGCCGGGCGAGCCAGCGCGCCGCCCACCGGGCCGAGTCGGACTTGTCGGTCAGCCCGATCTCGACGTGCTTCACGTCGCTGGTGATGCGGGGATCGCCGAGTCCGGCTTCGCGGGAGGCCTCCGCCGCCAGGGCCACGACCTCGGCGAGGTCGGCGATCCCGGCCGAGGCCAGTCGCTTGCCCACCGCAACCGCCAGGCGGTCGATGTCGGCCTTCTTCGGATCGGCCCACGCCGGTTCGGGGATGAGGTCGATCTTGCGGCGGTTGAGCCGCTCCGAGACCACCCGAGCCTCGAGGCCGACCCGCCCGAGGCGCTCGACGGTCCGCTCGGCGGCCCGGTCGAGGGCAAGGTCCTCCTCGGGCGTCGCATCACGACGCTCGACGAGGTCCGGACCGTCCCGGGTGACGGCGAACACCTCGGAACCGCGGTTGCAGCAGAGGTGGAGCCGGCCCGGGCCCGCGGGCCTGGCCCCGAGCTGGCCGTCGACGTTGCCGACGTGGGTGCCGGTCACCACCGTCAGGTGGACGCCACCGGCCAGGAGCTGCTCGACGCGCCCCCGGACCGCGGAGGCGTCGGCCTGCCGGTCGCGGACAGCGGTGCCATCCCAGTCGAACACCACCGCTTCGAAGGTCTCGTCGAGCGCAGCCGGCACGCGACGGCCACGCCCCGCCGGGCGGGTAGCCGGGACGGTCACCGTCAGCCGGCCCGGTGCAGCTCGAATCGGCGACCGGTGAGGACGTCGGGACGGATCTCGAGGAGCCTGTCACCGGGCTTCGGGACGAGTGGCCTGGCCACCAGGGCCAGGTCCTCGTCGTCCGGAGCGTCGATCAGTCTGGCCAACCCGCGCACCAGCACGCTCCATGCCTCCCCCTCCGAGGGATTCACGTGGTCGATTTCGAACGCCACCAGCTGGCCGGCGGCGGCGTGCGCGAAGAACCCCTCGCCGACCCTGACGTACACCTGGTTGTCGCGGACGCCGAAGTTGACCGGGACCACCACCGGTGCCCGATCGGTCGGGACCCCGATCCGCCCGACGGCCGTCGTCCCCGCCTCCACCGCCAGCAGGCGGCGGCATTCCGGCACCGACAGCACATCCGATCCCTCTGCGTCGATCCACATGCAGCCACATTGCCAGCAAACCGGGTCGTGTCGCAGGTCGAACGCGCTCCCGGCCTCGCCCCCGGTCCGGGCTCGACCCTCGAGCTCGCTGTGACCAGGGACGACCGCACTCGTGCCGGAGGTCGGGCGCCAGGAGCTCCCCGGACCGTCCGGCGACGCCGTCAACCGCAGGCCGCGGTGTAGGCCGCCGTCCCGGGCTGCAGTGCCTGGCCCGAATCGGCGCCGACCATCAGGCAGGACTCGTCGACCGCCTGGAAGGCGCCGGCGGGGATCTGCTTCAACTGGTCGACCTCGGTGCCGGTCCAGCGGGTGTCGGCCACTCCCTGGAAGAACCAGTTGCTGCCGTTGTCGGCGAGGATCAGGCCGTAGGTCTTCATGGTGGTGAGCACCGTCTGACACATGGCCGCGCAGTCCGAGGCCGGCAGCGTGAAGTCGGCGTCCAGCCGGAACCGGGCACCCATCGGCGGGCAGTCCGGGTTCGCCTGACCGGCCTCGTGCCGTGCCGGCCACAGGTAGGACTGTTGGGTGCACTGCACCGTGAACCTGATGGCGTGGTCCATCGCACCGGAGGCGGCCTCGTCGTAGTTGACCAGGCCGGGCAGGATGGGCAGACCGGCGGCATCGGCCGACGTCCAGCCGGCCGGACGCAGCGCGTCCGAGCCGAGGTTCCAGATGGCTCCCGAACCGGCCTTCGACCTCCCGTCGGGACGGTAGTGGGTGTCCCACGTCTCGTAGAGGGTGCACGTGGTCGGGTCGACCATGATGGCGTGCCGGTCGGAGCCGTGCTCGATCGGGGTCGACTTGGTCAGCGGATAGGGACTGGGGTCGCTCTCCGACGCGTAGGTAAAGGTGATGGTCGTGAACGGCGTGCCGGCCGGCGCGATCTGCCACGGGAGGCCGTAAGGCTTCTTCGGGTTGCCCGACGGACCGTAATCGGGGTGGAGGTACGTCGTGCCGGCATCCATCGACGCCAGCCAGGTGGCGCTGTCGGCGTCGACCGGGAGACCGGTGACCGGCGTGTTCCAGACGTTGTCGGCGGGAAAGGCCGGGCAGCTCGTGCCCGGGAGCGTCGTCCCCGATCCGTCGGCGGGCGCCCGGGTGGCGGCCCCGGCCGGGACAGCGCCGGCGGGCATCGTCGCGGTGGACACCACCGCCATCGAGCCCACCACCACGACGACTGCCGGGGCCACGGCCCACCATCGTCGGACCCCTGTTGCCAGCCTCATGCGACAACCACCCTCCCCGCTCTGCCGCCCGTCGATCGGCGTGTCGCGCCTTCGGCCCGGCGCCAATTCTCCCACGGATGCGGCCCCGGGCGCCGACGCACGGGGCCCGGCGCGGGCGGCCGTTGGGACCTTCGGCTCTGGCAGCGGAGGCAGGTCCCGGACAGATTGGGAGCACCAGCCGGATCTGCAGAGACGATCGGAGAGATGCCGTGGCTCGGCTCGCCGCCCCTGAGGGCCCACCACATGTCCGCTGAACAGGGCGCCGACGCCGACGTCGTCCTTGACGCGGTCCGCGCCCTCCTCGCCGAGCTGCGCCGGGCCGAGCCACCGACGGTCGGTCTCGACAGTGACCTGGCCAGTGACCTGGGCCTCGACAGCCTCACCGTGGTCGAGCTCTACGACCGGCTCCAGGAGATCTTCGACGTGACCCTCCCCGAGGAGACGCTGGCCACCGCCAGGACGCCCGGCGACTGGCTCCGGGCCGTCCGGGCGGAACGGGGACGGCCGACACCGGCCGGCGGCGACAGGTCGGCCGTGGCGACCGCCGCCCCGGTCGCCAGGCGGGCGGGCGAGCCCTGGCCGGAGGCGGCGGCGACCCTCAACGAGGCACTGGCCTGGCACGTGGAGCAGCACCCGGATCTCACGACCGTCCGGATCCTCGGCGCCCACGGGAGCCCGGCGGAGGAGCTGACCTACGGCGATCTGGCCGCCCAGGGAACGGCACTGGCCCACGGCCTCGTGGCCGACGGGTTGTGCCCCGGCGAGCGGGTGGCGATCATGCTGCCCACCGGGAGGGAGTACTTCGTGACCTTCCTCGGGATCCTGCTCGCACGAGCTGTCCCCGTGCCCATCTACCCGCCGGCCCGGCCCGCCGTGCTCGAGGAGCACCTGGGACGACAGGCACGGCTGCTGGCCAACGCCGGAGCGTCGACGCTGGTGACCGTGCCCGAGGCACGGGTGGCGGCGCGGTTGTTGCGCGCCCATGTCCCCTCGCTCCGCGCCATCCACACGGTGGACAGCCTGGTCGACGGCGGGCGCCCCTCCCGGCGCCTGTCGCCGGCCGCGCCCGGGGACATCGCCCTCATCCAGTACACCTCGGGCAGCACCGGCGACCCCCGGGGCGTCGTGCTCACCCACACCCAGTTGCTGGCCAACGTGCACTCGATGGGGCGGGCGGTCGACGTGCGCACCGACGACGTCTTCGTGAGCTGGCTGCCGCTCTACCACGACATGGGC
Source organism: Acidimicrobiales bacterium (assembly GCA_052143895.1). Lineage (GTDB taxonomy): Bacteria > Actinomycetota > Acidimicrobiia > Acidimicrobiales > RAAP-2 > Bog-756. The sequence goes on from JBKQRT010000001.1 coordinate 53,732, forward strand.
CTCATCGGCGCCTGGCATGCCGGCCTGATCTTCGGCTTCCCGCTGGTCATCCTCTCGCCGCTGCAATTCCTCGCCCGCCCCGCCAGCTGGCTGGAGGCGATCACCCGCTACTCGGGGACGATCTCGGCCGCGCCCAACTTCGCCTACCAGAGCTGCGTCGACCGCATCGGCGACGCCGAGCTCGCCGGGTTCGACCTGTCCTCGTGGCGCCTGGCCATCGATGGATCGGAACCAGTCAGCCCGCTGACCTCCGAACGCTTCATCGATCGCTTCGCCGCGTGCGGGTTCCGGCGGGAGGCGCTGAGTCCCGCCTACGGCCTGGCCGAAGTCGGACTCGGACTCACCGTCACCCCACTCGGGCGGGGCATGCGGATCGACAGGATCCTCCGGAGCCCGCTCGAGGCATCGGGGCTGGCGACACCGGCGACGCCCGGAGACCCGGGGGGGCTCGCCGTGGTCGGGTGCGGCGCGCCGTTCCCGGACTACGAGGTTCGGGTGATCGACCCCGGCGGCAACCCGCTCCCCGAGCGCCACGAAGGGACGGTCGTATGCCGGGGCCCGTCGGCCGCCGACCACTACTTCGACAACGAGCCCGCAACCCGTACCCTCTGGCGGCACGGCTGGCTCGACACGGGCGACCTCGGCTACCTGAGCGAGGGCGAGCTGTTCCTGACCGGCCGGGCGAAGGACCTCATCATCCGCGGGGGACGCAACATCCATCCCGAGGATCTCGAGCAGGCCCTCGGCGAGCTCGGCGGTGTCCGTGGGGATCAGGTCGCCGTGCTGGCCGGGAGCGATCCACGACGGGGGACCGAACGCCTGGTCGTGGTGGTCGAGTCCGACCTCGCGCCGGGGCCGGAGCGCCAGGCCTTGCGCGATGCCATTGCCAGGAAGGCTGCCGACGTGCTGGAGCTGGCACCCGACGAGATCGTGCTCGCCCCGGGCGGCGCCATCGTGCGCACCCCGAGCGGCAAGATCCGTCGCGCCGCCACCTGGGAGGCCCTCGAGGCCGGCGTCCTCGGACGGCCGCGTGCCCCCGTCGCCGTCCAACTGGTCCGCTTCGGCTGGTCCGGCGTCGGGCTGACCGCCGCCCAGCTCCGCCGGCGGCTCGCCACCTCGGTCTTCGCCGCCTACGCCTGGGCGTTGGTGGTCATGGTCGCCCTCCCGCTGTGGGTGGCGGTGCACCTTCCGTCGACCCTCCGGGCGCGGTGGGCCATCGCCCGGGCGGCGGGCCGATCGCTCCAGGCCCTGGGCGGCATCGACCTGCAGGTGCACGGGGCCTTCCCGGCGGCCGGCACCCCGGTGGTGGTCGTGTCTAACCACGCCAGCTTCATCGACGCGGCAGCGCTCGTACTGGCCTCGGCCGACCCCGTCGTCTTCGTCACCAGCACCGACCTCGAGCACCACTGGGCGATCGGCTCGTTCCTGCGGCGGCTGGGGTGCGCGTTCGTCCACCGTGGCGAAGCCGAGCAGAGCCGGGAGGACGTCGAGCACCTCGTCGACCTCGTCCGCCGCGGCCAGCGCCTCATGGTGTTCCCGGAAGGGTCGATCGACCGGGACCCGGGGCTCCGGCCGTTCCATCTCGGCGCCTTCGCCGTCGCCTCGGAGGTCGGGTGCCCGGTGGTCCCGGTCGGCATCCGGGGGAGCCGCGCCCTCATCGAGCCGGGCTCCTTCGTGCCGCACCCCTCGTCGCTCGACATCCGCATCGGCCTCCCGATCGAGCCGTCGGGCTCCGACTTCGCCGCCACCGCTGAGCTCGCCGCCCGGACCCGGTCCGCCGTCGCCGAGCTCAGCGGTCAGCCGCTCGTGGCGTGACGGGCCGCCCCACGCCCCACGCCCGCGGAACAGACAGTCTCCTGCAGCTCCCCGGTGCTCGTCCGGATGCAGGTCTGCAGCACATCGAGCAGCGACTCGAGTTGCCCGTGGCGCCGGCGCGACCGCCACTTGGCTGCGCCATACAGTTGGCGGTGCTCGGACGGCATCATGACCGGGATCGACAGGAGCACCACGGTCAACGCCGCTACCACCAGGATCACGGCGACGGTGATCTCCACAGGTCCCATCGTCAGCGGGCGGATGTCGGATGAAGTTCCGCCCCTCCCTTCGTCTCCGCGATGCCCCGGATGACCGGCCGGAAACCCGTCGGCGCGACACTGGGAGGGTCGGACGCGGCCCGGTCACCGACGAGCCCACCACCGCCGGCCCGCAGGAGGATCCCATGGTGTGCCAGTACGACACCCACGACGTGTTCAACCAGGTGCCCGCCCTCGAGGGGTACGACGTGTTCGCCGCCGACGCCGCGCTCGTCGACGCCGTCGACCGCGAGGGAGCCGGATGGGCCCGGGCCGAGCTCGGACGCCTGGGCGAGCTGGCCGGCAGCCCGTCGGCCCAGGAACTCGGGCGGCTCGCAAACGAGCACCGGCCCGTGCTCCACACCCACGACCGCGTCGGACGCCGGGTGGACATGGTCGAGTACCACCCGGCCTACCACCAGCTCATGACCACCTCGGTCGCCCACGGACTGCACGCCGGGCCCTGGGCCGATCCCCGCCCCGGGGCCCACGCCGCCCGGGCGGCCAAGATCATCGTCTGGTACCAGGTCGACGCCGGTCACATCTGCCCGGTGTCGATGACCTACGCCGTCGTCCCCGCCCTCCGGCACCAGCCCGACGTCGCCGCCGTGTGGGAGCCGATGATCTGCTCCACGACCTACGATCCCTCCGACCGGCCGGTCGACCGGAAGTCGGGCGTGACCTGTGGCATGGCGCTCACTGAGAAGCAGGGGGGCTCCGACGTCCGGGCCAACACCACCCGGGCCGAGCCGGCACGGGACGGCGACGACCGCTCCTTCGTGCTGACCGGCCACAAGTGGTTCTGCTCCGCGCCCATGTCCGACGCCTTCCTTGTGCTGGCCCAGGCGCCCGGGGGCATCAGCTGTTTCCTCCTCCCCCGGTGGATGCCCGACGGGACCCGCAACCCGATCCGCATCCAGCGGTTGAAGGACAAGCTCGGTGACCGTTCGAACGCCTCGAGCGAGATCGAGCTCCTCGGTGCCCGAGGCCAGCTCGTCGGCGAGGAGGGCCGGGGGGTGCGCACCATCATCGAGATGGTCAACCACACACGGCTCGACTGCGTGCTCGGGTCGACGGCGGTGATGCGCCAGGGCGTCGCCCAGGCCACCTGGCATGCGGCGCACCGGAACGCCTTCGGCAGGCTGCTGTCCGAGCAGCCGCTCATGGCCAACGTGCTCGCCGACCTGGCCGTCGAGTCCGAGGCGGCCACCGCCGCCGCACTCCGTCTGGCGCGCGCCTACGACGCCCCCGCCGGCGACGAGCACGCGCACCACCTGCAGCGGCTCCTCACGCCGGTTGTCAAGTACTGGACGTGCAAGCGGGCGCCGCAGCACGCGGCCGAGGCGCTCGAGTGCCTCGGCGGCAACGGGTTCGTCGAGGAGTCGGACATGCCCCGCCTCTTCCGGCAGAGCCCGGTCAACGGGGTGTGGGAGGGATCGGGCAACGTCATCTGCCTCGACGTGCTGCGGGCACTGTCCCGCGAGCCCGAAACGCTCGAGGCCTACTGGGCCGAGGTCGCCCTGGCCGGCGGCGGCGACACCCGCCTCGACCGGGCGGTCGACGACCTCCACGTCGACCTGTCCGGGCCCGGGACGCTCGAGTCACGGGCCCGCGCTGTGGTCCAGCGCATGGCGCTCGTCTTCCAGGCCTCCCTGCTCGTGCGCTCCGCGCCGGACGCGGTGGCCGACGCCTTCTGCGCCTCGCGGCTCGGGGACGGTGGTGCCGGCGTCTTCGGCACCCTCCCTCCGGGCACCGACACCAAGGCGATCCTCGACCGCCACACGCCGGTCTGAACCCGGGCGAGCCACCGGCCAGTGTCCGGTCGAAGGCGATCTGCGCACTGCGCCGGGCCGCCAGTGCAAAGTCCGCCGACGTGAAGCCGCCGGAGCCGCCGGAGCCGCCGGAGCCGCGACGGACCACGGTGCGATACGGGTGCGACCCGCTCCGCCGACGCCGACGCCGCGAACAGGCCCTACTCTAAGCAGGACCCTATGACCAAGCAGGCACTCCCTCCGCCCACCAACGACAGCGGCACCCCGACCGCCCCGCCGGCGCCACCGGCGTGGCGGCACTACCTGTGGCTCATCGCGCTGGCCATGTTCATCCTCCTGTTCTTCGTGCTGCCCGCGACCTCCACCAAGAACCAGGTCACCCTGACCTACTCGAAGTTCCTGAGCGACGTGTCGGCCCACAAGGTGAAGACGGTGACCATCCAGACGACCGGCGGGGCGAGCGGCACGCTCTCGGACGGGAGCTCCTACACGACGGTCATCCCCCCGCAGGCCAGCCAGTCGTTCCTCAACGAGCTGCAGAAGGACGGCGTCGAGATCACCGCGGAGACAAGCGGCACGTCCTTCACCACCGACCTCCTGTCGTGGCTCATCCTCCTGCTCCCCTTCGTGTTCATCGGCTACATCTGGTGGCGGCTTTCCAAGGGCGGCGTCAGCCGCATGCAGGGCGCCCTCGGGGTGGGGCGGTCGAAGGCACAGATCTTCGACGAGGAGCGGCCCAAGACCACCTTCGCCGACGTGGCGGGCTACGAAGGGGCCAAGGTCGAGATCCGCGAGGTCGTCGACTTCCTCCAGCACCCCGAGCGGTATGCACGGGCCGGCGCCATGGCCCCGCGCGGCATCCTGATGGTCGGACCGCCCGGCACGGGCAAGACGCTCCTGGCCCGGGCGGTGGCCGGCGAGGCCGAGGTCCCGTTCTTCTCGGTCACCGGGTCGAGCTTCGTCGAGATGTTCGTCGGTGTGGGGGCCGCCCGGGTCCGCGACCTCTTCGACGAGGCGCGCAAGCGTGCACCCGCCATCGTATTCGTCGACGAGATCGACGCCATCGGTACGCGCCGGTCGGGCACCGGGCAGATCGTCTCGAACGACGAGCGCGAGCAGACACTCAACCAGCTGCTGGCGGAGATGGACGGATTCGACCCGGCCACCGGCATCGTCGTCCTCGCCGCCACCAACCGCCCCGAGGTGCTCGATCCCGCGCTCCTCCGGCCGGGTCGGTTCGACCGGCAGGTCATCATCCCCCTGCCCACCCTGACCGAGCGGGTCGCCATCCTCGAGGTGCACAGCCGCGGCAAGCAGCTCGACCCCAGCGTGAACCTCGAGGTCGTGGCCCGGGGGACTCCCGGCTTTTCCGGGGCCGACCTCGCCAACCTGGTCAACGAGGCGGCCATCATCGCCGTGCGGGCCGACCGCGAGGTGGTCGGCGCCGCCGACTTCGAAGAAGCACGCGACCGGATCATCCTCGGCCGGCGTGAAGGGTCGAACATGCTCCTCCCCGAGGAGAAGCACGCGGTGGCCGTGCACGAGTCGGGACACGCGCTGGTCGCCGCCTACACGGACAAGGCGGACCCGATCGCCAAGGTGACCATCCTCCCGGCCGGCCAGACCCTCGGGGTGACCGAGCAGCTGCCCCTGGTCGAGCGCCACCTCTTCGGGGAGGACTACCTCGACGACACGCTCACCGTCTTCCTGGGTGGCCGGGCTAGCGAGCTCGTCGTGTTCGGTCACGGATCGACCGGCGCCGCCAACGACCTGGCGAAGGCCACCGAGCTGGCCACCAAGATGGTGCGGGAGTTCGGCCTCTCCCCGACCATCGGGCCGGTGGGCTACCCGATGGGGGGTTCGGTCTACCTGGACGGCGGCGGCGCGTTCTCCAGCCGGCCGTTCGCCGAGCAGACCCAGGCGACCGTGGACGCCGAGGTGGCGCGGATCCTCGGCGAGGCCGAGCAACGGGCAGTCGGCATCATCCGGAAGCACCGGGACGTCCTCGACAAGCTCGTGCAGCTCCTCATGACGCAGGAGACGGTGGACGGCGCCGAGGTGTACGCCCTGGCCGGCCGGCCCGTGCCGGAGAGCGGCGAGGGGATGACCATGGCCCCCGGGCGGGCCGCGCAGTCCGACGGGGGATCCGTGCCCGCCCGGCCGGTGCCCACGCCTTCGCCGGAGCGGACCGGCCGGACGCACTGAGGGGACCGGGCGGGCCGGGTACCCGAGCCGGGTCCCGCCGGTTCGGTAGTGCTGACGGCCGCGAAGAGGTTGTGCCCGTGGGAACGAGCGCCATCCGGACCCGGGGCCTGTCGAAGCGCTACGGCTCGGTCGATGCCCTCGCCGACCTCGACCTGGAGGTGCAGACCGGCGAGGTGGTCGGTCGGGTGTGGAGCTTCCGGGACGTGACCGATCGGAAGCAGCTGGAGGACCGGCTCTCCTATCAGGCCTTCCACGACTCCCTCACCGGCGGCGCGGCGCGGCGGGGACGAGTTCGGCGGGATCGTCGAGGAGCTGGCGAGCCCAGCCGAACGGTACACTCCTTCGACGGTCTCCATCCCCCGAGGACAGCCACTGACCATGAAGCTCATCGTCGCCGTCATCAAGCCCTTCAAGCTCGACGAGGTCAAGCGCTCGCTCCAGGAGCTCGGCATCCACGGGTTGACCCTGACCGAGGCACAGGGCTTCGGCCGCCAACGCGGTCACACCGAGGTGTACCGGGGCGCCGAGTACGAGGTGGACTTCGTGCCCAAGATGCGGATCGAGCTGGTGACCGAGGACGACCAGGTGGAGCCGGCGGTGTCCGCCATCGTCGCCGCCGCCCGCACCGGCTCCATCGGCGACGGCAAGCTCTGGGTCCACCCACTGGACGCCGTGGTGCGGGTACGGACCGGCGAGCGCGGGAGCGACGCGCTCTGACCCGCGCCCGCCCGGCGGACACCGCCTACGACGAGGGCAGCTCCAGGGGCTTCAGCCCGCCCCGCAAGAGCCGGGACCACCCGCACAGCACCGGGTGGGGACGCTCCGCGTGCAGCCGGTCGAGTGCCGCCTGCATGGCGCCGGTGATCTCCCGGTAGCAGGCGTCGACGATCGACTCGTCGGCGGCAGCCTCGGGGCCGAGACCGCTCCAGTCGAGCGGCGGCAAGAACTCGACGGTGATGGCCGACGGCTGGGGAAGCGGCGGGACGAGGATCGACGTGATCCCGAAGGGGCCGAGGAGGATCGGGAACACCTTGATCCGGAGGCGGTGCAGCCCGAGGACCGACGCCAGACGGTCCCCCCGGGCCAGCACGGTGACCGCCTGGTGGCTGCCGTAGGACACGACGGGCACGACGGGGACGCCGGTTCGGAGCGCCAGCCGGACGAACCCGGTGTGCCCGGCGAACTCGATCCGGTTGCGCTCGGTCCAGGGCCGGCAGGCCTCGGCGTCGCCTCCCGGGTAGTCGAGCACCGCCGCCCCTTCGGCCAGGGCCTTCTCGGCGACCTCCCCGCCGGCCGGCACCGCCCCGATGCGGGCCAGCGCCGGCCCGATGCCGGGGATTCGCATCAACAGGTCGTAGACCAGGGCGTAGGCCGGTGCGTCCGGGCCCCGGCGGGCGGTGATGGCCAGTCCGACCACCCAGGTGTCCGGCATGTAGAAGAGGCACGAGTGGTTGCCGACCAGGAGCACCGGTCCGGTGGCGGGCAGATGCTCGAGGCCGCGGACCTCGGGCGAGAAGTAACCCACGAAGCGGGCCACGGCGGGGACCACCCGACGCACGAAGTCCGGGTCGCGTCCCGTCGTCTCGGCGTTCGGCTCCGGCGCGGCCTCGGAGGCCGTCTCCGGCGCAGTCTCGGCGTTCGGCTCCGGCGCGGCCTCGGAGGTCGGCTCCGGCGCAGTCCGGGCCGTCGGTGCTGCACGACGCCCACTTCCTCTGGCTGTCGAGCCCGTCGCCATGTCACCTCCCCGTCACCCGGCGATGCCACCGAGTGTCGCGCCGGTGAGGGGATAGCGACAGGGCCGTTGGTCCCGTGATCCTCCGCGACGGCCAACGCGGGCGTCAGGTGGTGGCGTCGGCCCGGATCGCGGAGAACACGCCAGGGGCCACCGCCAGGAGGATCCGACCGGCACGGCCGCCGAGACGACCGTCGCCGGTCCGGTCATTGGTAGCGTCCGGTCCGTGTCCGGCGCACGCAGGTTCTGGGGCTGGGGATTCGAGGGAGCCGGCCTCTCCACCTCGGAGGAGCACGACCTGGCCGAGCGGGTCCGGCCCCTGATCGGTGACAGCGCCCTGTCACCGGTCGACCCGCCCACCTCCCACGAGCTCGACCTGTCGCCGCCCCGATTGGTGCCGCCGGCACCGCTGGCCGGGTGGTGCCGCACCGACCAGGTCGCCCGGGCCGGCCACACCTACGGCAAGTCGTTCCGAGACGTGGTGCGCGCCCTCGAGCGGCGCTGGCCCCGGCCGCCGGACATCGTGGCCGCACCACCGGACGAGCAGGGCGTGGCCACGGTCCTCGACTGGGCGTCCGAGGCGGGGGCGGTGGTCATCCCCTACGGCGGCGGCTCATCGGTGGTCGGGGGTGTCGAGGCGCCCGCCGACGACGACCGGCCCGTCGTGAGCTGCGACCTCGGGCGACTCGACCGGGTGCTCGAGGTCGACACGGTGTCCCGGGCCGCCCGGATCCAGGCCGGCGTGCTCGGCCCGGCGCTCGAGGACCAGCTCCGAGCCTCCGGACTCACGCTCCGACACTTCCCCCAGAGCTTCGAGGTGTCCTCGCTCGGGGGGTGGCTGGCCACCCGGTCCGGTGGGCATTTCGCCACCCTCCACACCCACATCGACGACTTCGTCGAGTCCATGCGGGCGGTCACGCCCCAGGGGCTCTGGGAGTCCCGACGCCTTCCGGGGTCGGGTGCCGGCCCCTCGCCGGACCGCCTCCTCCTCGGATCGGAAGGGATCTTCGGGGTGATCACCGAGGCCTGGATGCGTCTCCAGGAGCGGCCGCGCTTCCGCGCCTCGGGCGTCGGACGCTTCCCGACCTTTGGAGCCGGCGCGGCTGCGGCCCGGGCCCTCGCCCAGTCGGGGCTCTGGCCCGCCAACTGCCGCCTGCTCGACGCCGCCGAGGCGGCGATCACCGGGTCGGGTGACGGGACCGCCCATCTCCTGCTCGTCGGCTTCGAGTCCGCCGATCATCCGGTCGACCACGACCTGGCCCGGGCGGTTGAGGTGGTCGGCGACCACGGCGGGACGATGGCCCCGGCCTCCCGTCCCGGGGGCGACGACGCGGGCGACGGGGCCGCCGACCGCTGGCGGGCCGGGTTCCTCCGGGCGCCCTACCTCCGGGACTCCCTGGTCTGCCTGGGCCTCATCAGCGAGACGTTCGAGTCGGCCGTCACCTGGAACCGCTTCGACGCGTTCGTGGCCGCCATCCGTACCGCCACCGAGGGCGCCCTTCGGTCGGTCGGCGCTTGGCCGGCGCTGGTCACCTGCCGCCTGACCCACGTCTACCCCGACGGCGCCGCCCCGTACTTCACGGTCGTCGCCCCGGGCCGGCGGGACGGCCGCCTGGCGCAGTGGGCGGACGTCAAGGACGCAGTGATGACGGCCATCGGGTCCGAGGGGGGCACGGTGACCCACCATCACGCCGTGGGGCGGGACCACCGCCCCGGATACGACCGCCAGCGGCCCGATCTCTTCGCCTCGCAACTGCGCGCCGCCAAGCGGGCGGTGGACCCCGCAGCCATCCTCAACCCGGGCGTGCTGATCGACCCGTGATCGATCTGGCTGTCAGCCGGCGGCCTCAGCCCCCCGGCCGGGCGGCGGAGGGTCGGTGCCCGGTACGCCGTCGTCGCTCACGTGCTCGGTCCACTCGGACCCCGACCAGTACCGGTGCTGGTGCCGGACGAAGGGATCGGTGAACCAGCCCGGGGCCGTGCCGGTGGAGGACGCCGACGTGGCCGTGGCCGCTGTGCGCTCGGTCGGAGCGGCGGTGGGCGGCGTACGGGGGGGCGCGGTGAACGAGCGCTGCTGGCCCGGCGACCGCCCAGACGCGCTGCGCCGCCGTTGCGAGGCAAGCGCACGCATCACGAACATCCCCCCGAAGATCGCCAGCGCGATCCACGATTCGTGCCCGTAGTACATGCACGGAGTCTACGGGGCCGGGGACGGCCACGGTTGGCGTCTCTGACGGCCGCTCCCACACGGGCCACCCCCTAGCATCGGTGCATGTCCCCCCGGAAACGGCCGGCCGAGCCGCGGCCCGTCCGCCTCCAGATCCACGTGCGGCCGGGGTCGTCCGCGACGGCGGTGGGTGGCACCCACGACGGTGCGCTCGTCGTCCGGGTCGTCGAGCCGGCCGACGCGGGACGGGCCACGGCAGCCGCTCTGGCCGCCATAGCCCGCGCCGTCGGGCTCCCCCGCAGCGCCGTCACCCTGGTCCAGGGGGCGACCAGCCGCCGGAAAGTCGTCGACATCGATGCCGGGGCGGCACGGGCCGGGGACGTTGCCGCCTCCCTGGAGCGGCTTCGGGGTGCGGGCGGGTGAGGCTGGTGGTCCGCGGTGGGCAGATCAGGGTCGAGGGGCGGCGGTGACCTCGACCACCCAGTCGCGGTAGCCCGGCGCGGCCCCGGTCACCGCCACGGCCACGATCTCGGGCGTCTCGTACGGATGGCGGTCAAGGACGGCGTCGATGACCTGGTCGCGCAGGTCCGCACGCGTCTTGAGCACGACCAGCCATTCCTCCGCGCGCTCGAGCGAGCCCTGCCACCAGTACCGGCTGACCAGCGGACCGGAGCGCTGCCCGCAGGCGACCAGCCGATCGCCGAGGAGGTCGTCGACGATGGCGTCGGCCGCTTCAGGATCGTCGATGGCGAACTGCACCTGCACGAGCTCCACCATGTCGACCTCCCCGAGGCTGTCCCGACCCGATGTTCGCGCATCCCCGGCCGCTGCGGTCGCGAGCCGGACGAGTCGGCGGGGCCGGCGTCTAACGTGCGTCCCGTGCCCGCCGCGACGCCGCCCGGACCGCTGGACCCGGACCGGCTCGGCGCGGCACGTGACGCGGCGCTGGCGGAGGCCCTCCGCCTCGGCTGCAGCCACGCCGAGCTCCGGGTGGAGCACATCCGCTCCCAGCACGTCCGCCTGCGCGACGGGCAGCTCGAGGGCGCGTCCGACGACACCGAGCTGGGGATGGGGGTCCGCGTGGTGACCGACGGTGCCATGGGGTTCGCCGCCACGGTCGCCACCGGTGCCCCCGATGCCGCCCGGCTGGTGGCCGAGGCCGTGGACGCCGCCCGGATCGTCGCCCGGGCCGGGGGCGGGCGCGTCGAGCTGGCCCCCGAACCCGGGCACGGCACGATCTCCTGGGTCGCCCCCCACGACCTCGACCCGGCGGACGTGCCCCTGGCCGACAAGGTGGCGCTGCTCACCGACTGGAGCGGCCGCCTCCTGTCCGCCCCCGGCGTCGACCACGCCAGCGCCGAGGTGCTGGCGGTGACCGAGGACAAGTACTACGTGGACCTGGCCGGCACCGAGGCGACCCAGCGGCGGGTCCGGGTCCACCCGGGGGCCGAGGCGCTCACGGTCGTCCCCGACGGCGGGTTCGAGTCCATGCGGACGGTGGCGCCACCGGTCGGGCGCGGCTGGGAGTACCTCACGGGCGAGGGATGGGACTGGGACGCCGAGCTCGCGCAGCTGCCGGACCTCCTGGCGGCCAAGTCCCGGGCGCCCTCGGTCCAGGCCGGCCGCTACGACCTGGTGATCGACCCGAGCAACCTGTGGCTGACGATCCACGAGTCGATCGGCCATGCCACCGAGCTCGACCGGGCCATGGGGTACGAGGCCGCCTACGCCGGCACGTCGTTCGCGACGCCGGACCGGCTCGGGACCCTCCGGTACGGCTCGGGGGTCATGCAGGTGACCGGCGACCGCACGACACCCCACGGACTGGCCACCGTGGCCGTCGACGACGAGGGCGTGCCGGCCCGCTCGTTCGACCTCATCCGCGACGGGCTGCTGGTCGGCTACCAGCTCGACCGCACGATCGCCGCCGTCGCCGGCTCGGGCACCTCCAACGGCTGCGCCTTCGCCGACTCGCCGCTGCACGTGCCCATCCAGCGCATGGCCAATGTCTCCCTCCAGCCGGCCACCGGGGACGGGCCGACCACCGACGACCTCATCGGCGAGGTCGAGCACGGTCTCTACATCGTCGGTGACAAGAGCTGGTCGATCGACATGCAGCGGTACAACTTCCAATTCACCGGCCAGCGCTTCTTCCGCATCGAGGGGGGCCGGCTGGCCGGCCAGGTCCGGGACGTCGCCTACCAGGCGACCACCACCGAGTTCTGGGGCTCGATGGAGGCGGTCGGCGAGCGCTCGACCTACGTGCTCGGAGGGGCCTTCAACTGCGGGAAGGGCCAGCCCGGCCAGGTCGCGCCGGTCTCCCACGGCTGCCCGTCGGTGCTGGTGCGCGGGGTCCGTGTCCTCAACACCCGCCAGGAGTCGGGCCGGTGAGCGGGCCCGGGCTGCCACCGGCCCAGCAGGTGGTGGAAGATGCCCTGGTCGCCGCCCGACCGGGCAGCGACCACTGTGTGGTCGTCGTCGAGGAGGCGAGCGAGGTGGACGTGCGGTTCGCCAACAACACCACCACGACCAACGGCTCCCGGCGCGACCGGCGGGTGTCGGTGATCACCATCCGCCAGGTGGACGGAGGGATGGCGGCGGGCGTGGCCCGCCGGGGGGGCGACGTCGACGTCGGCGAGCTGGTCCGGACGGCCGAAGAGGACGCGGCCGGATCGCGCCCGGCCGACGACGCCGCGCCGCTCCTCGGCCCCGGTGACGTCGGGCCGTGGCCGGCGGTGACCAGCCGGTTCGACGAAGCCCCGGCCACCACCGACCTGTCGGTCCTGTCGGGCGTGCTGGGCGGCCTCGCCGCGGCATTCGCACGCGCCCGGGCCGGGGGCTACGTCCTGGCCGGGTTCGCCGAGCACCGCTGGACGACCCGCTACCTCGGGTCGTCGACCGGGCTGCGCCTGGGACACGCCCAACCCGACGGGGCACTCCAGCTGGTGGCCAGGTCGTCGGACGGAGCCACCTCGACCTGGGCGGGGGCCAGCATGGCGACATTCGCCGACGTGTCGGTGGAGGCGCTGGAGGAGCGCCTGCGCGACCGCCTTGGCTGGTCGGCGAACCGCTTCGACCGGCCCGCCGGCCGCTACGAGGTCGTCCTCCCCCCCGAGGCGGTGAGCGACCTCATGATCAGCCTGGCGTTCGAGGCCGGCGGCCGCGACGCCGAGGACGGGAGGACGGTGTTCTCGGGTCCCGGCGGCGGGACACGGGTGGGCGAGCAGCTGGCCGCCATCCCCTTCGACCTGCGCAGCGACCCGTTCGAACCCGGCCTTTCGTGCATCCCCTTCGTCACCGCCACCTCGTCGTCCAGCGACACGTCGGTCTTCGACAACGGGCTCCCGCTCGCCCGCACCGACTGGATCGCCGAAGGAAGGCTGCGCCGGCTCCGGTACCACCGGGCGGGCGCCGCCCGCTCCGGGGTGGAGCCGGCCGGGTTCGTCCCCAACCTGATCCTCGAGGCCCCGGGTGCGGCGGGATCGGTGGAGGACCTGGTGTCCCGCACCGAGCGGGGCCTGCTGCTCACCTGCCTCTGGTACATCCGGGAGGTCGACCCGGTCACCCTCCTGCTCACCGGGCTGACCCGGGACGGCGTCTACGTGGTGGAGGACGGCCGGGTGGTGGGTGCGGCCAACAACTTCCGGTTCAACGAGAGCCCGGTCGACCTCCTGGCCCGGGCGACCGAGGTCGGCACCAGCCAGCGGACCCTCGGTCGAGAGTACGGCGAGTACCTCGGCCTGACCCGCATGCCGCCGCTCCGAATCCCCGACTTCAACATGAGCTCGGAGAGCCGGGCCAGCTGAGTCGAAGGTCCCTGGGGAGGAAGCCCAGCTCAGTGGCGGTTTCTGCCGATCGACGCCGGTCGCCGATTACCCAGCGCCGCAGCGGGCCGCTACAATCCTCCGGTCCCAACGCAGGGGTACCCGTTGGCCCGCCTCCCGCATCCCGGAGGCACTGCGCTCGCATCGCCGCACGGCGATCGGCGCGGGCCGACCGACAGGAGATCACGACGTAACCATCACCCAGCATCGGACGTAAACACCCGCTAGCACACCCGGCTCTCGTAGCCAGGCCGGACCACCCTTCCCGGTGCTCGGCTGGGGCGTTGAATGCACAGACGTGGGGTCCACCCAACCAGAAGAGAGTCGGCGCGCGCCCACCGGGCGGCGCTGACCGACCACGGAAAGGTCACCCACCATGTTCTCCACTCCCGCTATTCGTCGTACCCGCCGTCGCACCTCCGCACTCCACGCCGCCCGCCCGCAGGCCCGCATCCGGCTCCGGGCGCTTCCGGAGACGGCGACCGTCGTCGTCGTCCTGGCCCTCGCCGTCACCGTCCCCGCCATCCTGGCCGGCAGCACGGGAAGGGCCTCGGCCGGTTCCCCCAGCGGGGCCGGCATGGTGCTCAACGCCCCCGTCGTGGGCGTCGCCGCCGTCCCCGACGGCGGCGGGTACTGGGAGAGTGCCGCCGACGGCGGCATCTTCGCCTTCGGTGACGCCCAGTTCCACGGATCGATGGGGGGCGCACACCTCAATGCATCCGTCACTGGCATGGCGGCCGACGCGGGCTCGGGCGGCTACTGGTTGGTCGGGGCGGATGGCGGCATCTTCTCCTTCGGGGCACCGTTCTACGGCGCCGACTAGGAACAGGACAATAGGGAAGGGCCTGCCGTCGCCGGCGGTCGAACTCCCGCCCGCATCGTGGCCCGAAACGGCTTCGGTCC
>JBKQRT010000002.1:0-8907 GCA_052143895.1 Acidimicrobiales bacterium
CTTCGGCCGCAGCTTCTCGGCGGCCAGCCGGCGCCATCTCGGAACGGCGAACACCAACCCGAGCGCCACCCCCACCACGACCACGGCGATGACGATCAGCCAGACCAACTTCGACTCCCCTCCCGAGTTGGCGCTGGCTGGCTGGTTGAAGTGGAGGTTGCGCAGTGCCAGTGGGAGGGCGATGAGGAAGAGGGCGCCCTTCACGATCCAGCTGGCCGTGCTCGCCAGCACACCAGAGCTCACCGCGATGGTGGGTGTGTAGCCCTCCTGCTGGAAGAACCGCACTCGAGTGGCGAGGACCGCCATCGATCCCCCGGCCAGCCCGACGAAGGTGTCCGCGAATTCGAGAGCGACCGTCCGCCCGTAGGGAAGCGGGTCGGTCACCGATCCTACCGTGGTCACGGCGATGGCGGGGTAGGCGGCCTGGGCCAGCAGGAAGACCATGGCGACCCAGCCCCATGCCGCCCCGGTGATCGTGCTCCACGACTTGGTCACGTTGATCAGCACGCCGATCAGCGCCCAACCGCCGATCAGTGTCCCGACCACCAACGCCAGCGTCACCCAGCTGACCCGACGTGGCTCGATCAGTTTCGGGACCTCCACGCTGGCGGCCGCCGCCCCTTGCTCGCGGAGCGCGGTGAGGATCGCCTTCTTGCCGCGGAGACTCTTCGAAGCTGCCGGGTCCAGCGCCGCCCGCTGTAGGAACGGCAGCGCGTCGGAGACCGCCGCCGTCGGCATCGAGCGGATCGCCGAAGCGACCGTCCGCTCCGGTCCCGCCACCAGCGACACCGCCGCCAGGGTTGCCGCCAGGTCCCGGTGGAGCTGCTCGGCCGGGGCCACGGTCGACGCCATCCGGAAATCCGCGAACCCGGCGCCGCCGGCGTCGTCGACCACGATGGTCTCGGTGGAGAGCGAACCGTGGGCGATGCCCGCCGCCCGGAGCACCTGCAGCTGGGCGAAGATGCTGTCCAAGGCGGTGTCGTCGATGACCGGTTCGGTCGGCTGCGGATCGGGCGGCACCGGGTCGGCCGGCCCTGCATCCGGTGGATCCGCATCGGGGCGGGCTGCGTCGGCGGCAGTCCCGTCGGGACCATCACCGTTCGCCAGCGCCACGTCGGTCCCCTTGGGCGGCGGGACGTAGGGGGCAAACGTCGAGAGCGGCGAGCCCTGCGGCGGCCGGGTGACGAGCACGGCGTCATGGGCCGGACCCGCCGGTCCGGCAGCCAGGACTTCAGCCACGCGGGCACCCGACCGTCCGGCCATCAGTGTCAGGTACGCCTCGTGCTCGACCTGTTGGCGACGGGTCAGCGCCAGCGTCGGACCAGAGTCGCGGTAGAAGAGGAACCGCGCCGTCTTCGCCAGGAGCTGGGCGTCGGAGGCGTCGCGTCCGTACACGGACACGGCGATGGGTCCGCCGGCCGCTTCGCCGTCGAACCGGCCGACCCCCCACTCCTGGCGGCGCACCGGCTCGAGGTGGTCCGCGGCGATGTCCAGGTCACTGAGGAGCTGGAGCACCTCCCCGGACGAGGGAAGACCCAGCGGCGATCCGAAGATGAGGTGGACGAGCGCCGTGACGCCCCACCCGACGGCCAGACTGGTCAGGACGGCCACCGGAAGTCCCGAACCGTTGACCACCGCGGCCAGTGCCAGCAGCCCGAGCGCCAGCTCGATGCTCCGTTGCAACCATCGACTGAGATACGGAAGCGCCGCTGTGGCCACGGCGACGGTCGCAGCCACCCGGGCGACGGGGAAGGAGAGATTGAAGTGATCGAGTGAGGACGTGGGCGGGCGCCCACCGTCGGAGCCGACCAGCAGGGCGAGGACGATGCACACCACCCAGGCCACCGACCCGGACACCCCCACGTCACGGATCGCCGACCATCGGCGGGACATCAGCGCAAGTCCGACGATGATCACGATGAGACCGACGGAGGCGAGCCACCAGATGGCGGCGATCAGCCACCGCAACCCGTCGGGCGGAGAGGCCAACGTCGTGGCGATCGATTGCTCGGCGTGGGAGTTGGCCCGAGTCATCAACCAGCCGACGAGGACCACCACGACGGCGATCCCGAGGCGGATCCCGTCCGACCCCCGTCGGCGGGTCTGACCGTCGCCGAGCGGGGCAAGGACGATGGCCCGCCATCGCCGCCAGCGCGGACCCGATGGCGGACCCGATGGCGGAGCCACCGGCTCGACACCCGGTGACGCGTCCTGCACCGCCAGGGGGCCACCCGGGCCGGCCGTCGCGACGCCCTGTGGTGGCTCGACCTGCCCTTCGGCGGCGCGACGTACTTTCATGGCAGTGTGAACACTAGGACCTGCCGGTTCGGCGCTCGGGCAACCGCACCTGGTGCGCGGACGTCGGTCGAGCCGACGCACGCACCCACCGGACCGGGCTGGGCCTGTGACCGACGGCGGGCATCTCACCTTCGACCGGTCGTCCGTGTCTGCACCCCCCTGGTTGGCCCGATGCCAGCATTACGGTGACCACGGTCCACCGAGCCCGGCGAATCAAAGGCCTCGCCGCCAGCGCGGCCCAGCGTTGCCTCAGGCGGCCGCCGAACCGAAGAAGTTCCCGTCCCCGAAGGTGAAGATGCCCCCGTCGGCGGCCACCAGCCAGTAGCCGCCGCCGGTGGGGGTGGCCGCCATGCCGACCGCCGGCTCGACCAGGGGGAGGCTGCCGGTCGAGCCATGGAACCGGGCGTCGCCGAACGAGAAGATGCCGCCGTCGGAGGCCACCAGCCAGTAACCGGCCCCGTTCGGGGCGGTGGCCATGCCGACCACCGGCTTGTTGAGCACCATGCTGCCGGTCGAGCCGTAGAAGGGGGCGTCGCCGAACGAGAAGATGCCGCCGTCGGAGGCCACCAGCCAGTACCCCCGGCCGTCGGGGGTGGGTGCCATTCCGACGATGGGCTTGTTGAGCACGAGGCTCCCGGTCGATCCGAAGAAGCCGGCGTCGCCGTAGGTGAACACACCGCCGTCGGAGGCCACCAACCAGTAGCCCTTGCCGTCGGGCGTCGGCGCCATCCCGACTACCGGTCGGGTCAGCGGCAGCCCGTCGGCCGATCCCTGATAGCTCGCATCGCCGAAGCCGACGACCGCGCCGGAGCTGCCGGTCACCCAGTACCCGTGGCCGTCGGGCGCCGCCGCCATCCCGACCGCCGGGCTGTCGAGCGTGTCCGTCGTGGTGAACCAGTCCGATTTCAAGCCGATAGCGGCGGCGAAGGCGTCGCCGCTCAGCGACACGTCCTGGACCGACCCCACCAGGGTCATCGAAGTGACCCGGCCGCCCCAGTCGCC
Organism: Acidimicrobiales bacterium; assembly: GCA_052143895.1. Lineage (GTDB taxonomy): Bacteria > Actinomycetota > Acidimicrobiia > Acidimicrobiales > RAAP-2 > Bog-756. Next base: position 3,301 of record JBKQRT010000002.1, read on the forward strand.
GTCGCCGTCGCGTCCGGTGATGGTGATCGCCTGCAGGGTGCCGAGCTGCGGCCAGGTGGCGTCGATGGTGGAGACCGGGACCGATGCCGACCAGTCGTGGTCGGGGTTGCAGGCGCCGGGCACGCAGACCGAGTCGCCGGCGTCGACCACGCCGGGGAAGGTGCCCGGGTTCGTGTACCCGCCGGTCGACGCCGAGTACTGGGTGGCGGCCACCGCCCCGCTCGCGAACTCCATCACCTGGCCCATCGTGTCCTCGACGGCGGCATCGGTGAGCGTGTTCTCGTTGAGCACCCCCCGGTAGGTCTGGCAGTCGAGGTCACAGGTGTCGGCGTAGCCACCGTACGACAGCAGTCCGGACATGACGTACGACCGGACCGCCACCGCTTGCGCCTCGAGCTCCTGGAATCCCCAGGCCTGGCCCTGCGGACCGGGACCGCCGAGCGTGCCCCACCCCGCCGGCGACTCGTTGGGCACCACCCCGGACACGTACGCCTCGAGCGGCAGGGTATTGACCGTGCGTGCGGCTCCGGCGGAGTTGTAGACGGCGGCGATGGTGCCCCGGACGGTGAGATTGCCGGCGCCCTGGCAGAGCTGGAGGGCACCGGCCGTCGAGGCACCGAGCCCCGGCGTGACGCTCGGCACCGCCACCGGATCCATCGCCCCGGACACGGTCGGCGTCCCCGGCCAGCCGCCGCCGCAACCTGCCCCCACGAACAGGTTCCAGGCGCCGCCAACCGGGTTCATCCCCACGGCCTGACCCGACTGCACGGTTTTCGAGCCACCGCTCCACTTGATGGTAAACGCCGCGCTCGCGGTCACGATGACCGAGTTGTTGTCGTTCTCGGTCAGTGCCACCGAGACCTGGTGGTCTTCCTGACCGGCGCCGAGGGGATGGAGCGCGGTACCGCCGTAGTAGTGGTCGAGGATCGACTGGTAGGCGGTGTCAGCCAGCGCGTAGCCCAGTGCCCCCCACTGGCCCATGCCGTGGCCGTGGCCGAACCCGTGCCCGATGAACGAGACCGTGCCCGACGGGTAGGCCCCGGCCGGCTGCGGGAGAGCGGCCACCCCGGCGGCCGAGCCGCCGACGAGCGCGGCGCCGACAACCAGCCCTCGTACCCGGTGCCGGCCGCGACAGCCTGCAATCCGCTGATCTCTGAGCTTCACACGCGCACCTCGTCACCCACGGTACCGCCGCCGGCCGGCGCAGCGGGGGACGCTCCGGCTAATCGACGCCGTTGTTGGCAGCGCCGAGCACGCCCGGCACCGACCCGTAGAAGCCCACGTTGCCGAAGGCGAACATGCCACCGTCGGCGGCCGAGAACCAGTACCCGCGTCCGGCCGGTGCCGCACTCATGCCGACCACCGGTTGGGCCAGGGCGATCGAGCCGGTCGAGCCGTAGAACGGGGCGTCGCCGAACGAGAAGACACCGCCGTCGGAAGCCACCAGCCAGTAGCCGCTCCCCCCGTTCGAGGCCATGCCCACCACGGGCTTGTTGAGCACCATGCTGCCGGTCGAGCCGTAGAACTGGGCGTCGCCGAACGAGAAGATGCCGCCGTCCGAGGCCACCATCCAGTAGCCGCGCCCGTCGGCCGTGCGGGCCATGCCCACCACCGGTCTGTTCAACGCCATGCCACCGGTCGACCCGTGGAACTGGGCGTCGCCGAACGAGAAGATGCCGCCGTCCGAGGCCACCTCCCAGTAGCCCCTGCCGTTGGCGGTCGAGGCCATGCCGACGACCGGCTGCACGAGCTGGGCAGCCGGCGGCTGGGCCAACGTGCCCGTCAGCTGCGGGTTCTGATGGAACATCGGCCAGGCCCGCTTACCCAGCGACCGACCGGTCGAGCCGTTCACCTCGTAGTGCTGGATCACGCCTGCGTTCTGGCCGTTGTACCCGGCGATGGTGATGCCGATCGAGCCGTTCGGGTCGATGGTGACCATGGGTGAGTTCTGCAGGGAGACCGTGTCGTAGCCGAGGGTGGCGACCACCTGGGCGCTCCGGCCGTCGAAGATGACCAGACCGTTGGTCGTCGGCACCAGCACGTCGTTGTAGCCGCCACCGGTCAGGTCGGCGGTGGTGACCCCACCGATGATCCGACCCGAGGTGGCCTGGGGCCATCCGGGCATGGTTGCCCCGGTCGCTCCGTTGATGGCGTAGACGAGCCCGCCCGTCCCGGTGTCGGCGCCCTCGACGACCTCGACGTTGCTGTCACCTTCGAGGTCACCGATGGCCGGGCTGTCCACCGTGTTCCCGCCGAGGTTGGTGCGCCACACGATGTTGCAGTGGGAGTCGGCCCCGAACAGCGTGTTGGAGTCCGACGCTCCCGGGAAGAAGTTCCCGGTCCCGAAGGCGATGCCGACCTGTCCCCCGGCGAGGAAGTTGCCAACGGCCGGCGACGAGTCCACCGTCTGGTCGGTGTCGTAGTCGCAGATGAGATTCCCACCCGGGCCGATGACACGGAGGTGGCCGCCGGCCGAATAGGTCTGGCCCATGGCTACACCGGCCGACGAGTCGCCACCCTCGATCACGTCGGTCTGGCCGTTGCCGTACAGGTCGTCGAGCGCCGGTGTGGTGAAGCCGCTGTCCGCCGTGTAGAACGGCCATCCCGGAAGCGTCGACCCGTTCGACGCGTTCAGGGCATAGGCCTCCTGGCCGAGGGACGGTGCCTCTACACCGGTGGTTCCGTTGAGGTTGCCGACCGCCATCGAAGCCTGCACGCCGTAGTTGCCGACCGGGTCCGTGGCGTTGCGTTGCCAGATGAGACCGCCGGCCTGGTTGAAGGCGTAGTACCCGCCGACCCTCGGCTGCGCGGCGTTGCCGGCACCGACGAACACGTCGTCAGTGCCGCCACCGTTCGGTGTCGCCGACGCGGTCGAGTCGATCGGGGCTCCGGTGTGGGTCGGCCACCCCGGTGTGGTCGAGCCGTTGGAGAGGTGGAACGCCCACAGGTTGCCGTCCCGGTCGCCGACCACCACCGAGGGTCCCCCACCGTCGAGCGTGGCGACCGACGGGGAGCTCTGGGCGATGGGACCGCCGGCGTCGGGAAGCGTCTGCTGCCAGACCAGTGAGGTGGCCAGTGGAGCCGCCGCCGTTGCCTCCGGGGTCGGGATCGCCACCACCACTACCACCAGTGCGCCCACCGCTGCCAGGGCCAGGGCGCACCGACCAAGCAGGGTGCGCAGGCGTATCTGCCGTGTGATCCCTGCCCGGAGCTCCCCGTTGACGTTCCGACGTGCACCCATGTTGCCCCTCCTGGTCATGTGATCCTGGTCGACCGGCTGTGGCGGACCCCGGCCTCTGTGCCGTCGGGCGCGCCCGGGCGCCCGACACTCGCTCTCCCCACCCCCTTCGGCACAACCGGCGCCGGCCTGAACCGATTCTTGGCACGGTGCGACCGGCGGTTGCGAGTCACGCGTGGGCGGCAGCGACCTCTTCCACGAACCGCGCGTAGCGCTCCACCACCCGGGGCCAGCGGAACCATCGGCCCACGTAGCTTCGACCCAGTGCCCCGAGCCTGCGGCGCGTGGCGTCATCGCCGGTCAACAGCTCCACGCCCACCTCGAACTCGCCGAAGTCGGCGAAGGCCAGCCCGCCGCCTGACCGGCGGCACTGCTCGACGGTGGCGGCACAGGCCGCGTTGGCCAGCACGGGAACGCCGGCCGACCATGATTCGGCCACCACCAGCGAGAACGACTCACGCGACGACGGGGACACCAGGGCGACGGCGCCGGCCAGGAGCCGCCACTTCTCCGACTCGTCCACCGGGCCCAGCAGCTCGATGTCCGGGTGGTCGGGCGGGGGGTGCACGAGCGGCCCGGCCAGCACCAGCCGCAGGGGCCCGGGATGCCGGTCCTTGTACCGTGAGAATAGTCCGGCCAGGAGGGTGGTGCCCTTGCCACGGTCGACTCGTCCGAGACAGAGCAGGTAGGGGATGCCGCCCTCGCCCGCGACCCCGTCTGGCTCGTCGTCCACCCCCAGCCCGAGGAGCAACTGGCGCTGCGCAGCCACCGGGAAGAGGCTCTGCACCAGATCGCGCTCGGCGGCCGTGTGGTACACGAGCCCGTCCGCCGCTTCGAAGACCCGCGAGAACACCGGCAGCCGCAGTGCCGTCTCGTCGTGGGCCGCGGGATGCAGGATGGTCGGCACCGGCACCTCGCCCACGATGCGCACGGTCGGGTAGTAGAGGTAGGGGTAGCAGGCGAGCACCTCGGCGTCCGACGCCGACGCCGCCTCGACCAGGTCGGGCACCACCGGTCCCTGCAGCTCGACCCACTGTTCGGCGTCCTCGATCGACGCCTGCTCGGGGTCGTCCAGCAGCATGGCGGAGAACGCCTCGAAGCCGGGATCGCGCCCAGCGACGACGGTGAACCGGCGGACCCGGACGCCGTTGACCGACTCATCCCCCGGAGGGAAGAAGTTGTCCCAGGACCGGAAGTCCCGCGCACAGCTGGTCAGGACCGACACGTCCCAGCCCTTCTGGGTGACCAGGTGCTCGGCCAGCAGCCGGGCGGCGGTCTCGGCGCCGCCGATGATGTCTGGCCCGTAGCGGGGAACGACGAAGGTGAGTTTCATGGGAGCCGGTGGCGGCGGTGCCGGCGCCAACACGCCCGCGCCCTCACGCCGCGCAGGCAGCCTCGAGCGCGGTGACGAACCCGGACTGCACGTGGGACAGCGCGAACGCCGCCACCCGCTGCTCGGCCGCCTCGGCCAGCGCGGCCCGGAGCCGGGCGTCGCCGACCACCCGGTCGATCGCCGCCGCCACCCTGATCGGTTCCTTGTTCGGAAGGACCAGCCCCGCCCCCTGCACGGTCTCGGGTACAGCGGTGTTCGTGTAGGCGACGATGGGGAGCCGGTGGTACATAGCTTCGAGCAGCGGCACGCAGAACCCCTCGTGGTTGGAGAGGCACACGAACATGTCCGAGGCCGTGTAATAGGAGATGAGCTCCTCGTGGGTCACCGAACCTGTGAGCTCCACGGCGTCGACGAGGTCCAGCTCCTCCGCGTACCGCTGGATGGCGATCCGGTACTCGTCGCTGATCGAGCTGCCGACCACGTGCAGCCGGGCAAGCGGGTCGTAGATTCGGCGATAGGCGGCCAGCGCCTTGATCAGGTCGTGCTGGCCCTTGTGGGGGGAGACCTTCCCGACGAACAGCAGGTCCGTCCCACCCTGCGCCTTCCGTCCGGCCAGTCGGGCACTGGTCACCGGATCGGGCGACCCGCCGAAGCTGTCGAGGTCGATGAGGAGCGGGAGAGTGGTGGTCGACCGGTAGCCGGCCTGTTGCAGCTCCCGTTCGTTGAACTGCGAGTCGGCGATGGCGAACTCGGTGACCGGGGCCAGGTCGCGCAGCTGGGCCCGTCCCCACCGGACCTCTTCGCCCACGGCGGGCATCCACGCCTCCAACAGGTCGGCCGGCGTGATGTTGTGGTAGTTGACGAACTTGCGCTCGCTGCGTTCGCGGAAGATGTCGGCGACCCCGCTCCCGATCGACAGCTGGTAAAGGAGCACCCGCCCCGAGGACGACCGCTCACCCAGGCGAGCCACCGGATACCCGTCGTCCAGCCGGTCGGGGGTGGCGTTCCCGTAGAAGATGTCGGACTCGTACCCCTT
>JBKQRT010000003.1:0-8061 GCA_052143895.1 Acidimicrobiales bacterium
CCCTGAGGAGCCTGGATTTCGGCCACCACGTAGCGCCCCGTTGGAAATGGGGCAGTGCACGCTACTCGGTGGGAGATTCTGCCGGAGACCGTCCAGCAGCTCGGTTGCTGCCGCCGTGTGTTGCGACTTGGGATTAGTGGCCACCTGCTTTAGCGACTCAGCGGAGAGCTTTGACGCGTTGTGAATCGATGTACCGGTCGAGGTCGACCGGATCGAAGCGGATTTTGCGACCTATGCGAACGGCCGCAAGTTCACGTCGCTCCCAGAGACTGCGTACGTGCCGGGGAGTGTCGTGCAGATAGTTTGCGGCGTCGTCGAGGTCAAGGAGGCGTCCAACATTCTCGGTCGGTGGCGTTGGGTCTGTGGTCATTGCATTCCTCCATCGCTCGATCGCCCTGAGACTGCCGCCCTGTGCGGCATTGACACCCGGACACTTTTACGACCAGGTTGGCGACACCAACGCCCCCCCAGTCCCGATCGGAAAAGAACCCCGAAGTCGTCCCGCGATACCTCACGGGGTGCGCCCCAGGTGATTGCCTCACGAAATGGCTCGGCGTGTCAGTGTCCAGGGGCCTGCCACCGTCGATGTGCAGTGTCTCGCCGGTGATGAATGTGGCCTGTTCGAGATACAGGATCCTGTCCGATCACCGCCGCAGAGTGCCAACGGGCGTTAGGGGACAGGTGGGGCCTTTCTTGCATCGGCTACCGCTTTGTTGAGGACCGTATCGACCGCTTGCTCGACATCCCGAAGTCCCGGACCAACTCAGCAACCTGTCGCGTTGCGGCAGAATGGCCTGAACGGCAGGATGGGTTGCGGTGGATTCTGGAGGCCCCGAGAAGCTGCGCTGCTGGCCTCAACAGGCTGCCCCATGCGCTGCCCCTGGGCAGCCCGCGAGGACAAAAAACACCCTGGTCGTATGATGCGAACGTATGTTCGTTGATGTCCTGAGATGCCCACGGCATCGTTCGACTGGAGCCAGCTCTCGCGTGACAGCCGACACGACCGGCGTGGAGCGCGCCTGGAATGGGCAGTAATTCGGGTGCGTACTGAAAACTCCGTTCCGGAGATGGCCGTTGTGTTTCGGTGTCCGTCCTGGGTAGAGAGTCAGGTCAAGCCGTACATGAAGTCCCGTGGCATGCAGGAGATTCGCCTGACGAAGGACTGGGACCTCGGCTTCCTTCTCCCAACCAGTGGCCTGGACGATGAGGCCCAACAGGTCCTGGCACTTCTCTCGGAGATCTGCTCGCTGAACGGCTTCGGAACGGTCGACATCTGTCTTGCCCTCGATCTGTACAAGGTCCCCGACGAAGACGTGCCTCCGGAACGTTGGCCCAACACTTACGCAGGAGAAATGGTTTCGCGCTCGAAGTACTGGATTCCTCCGGAGGGACCGGCGGCATTCCGCCGATTGACAGGTGACCTGTCGACGGTCGTCTCAGTTCATCCGCAGCTACGGGAGGCCGAGTGCATTGTCTCGATACCTGGCGGGTCATCGACCACCCGAGGCCACGGGGAGCGCCTCGCCCAAGCGGTGGCCGAGACAACCAGCAAGACCTTCGTTCGAACACAACCACTCTACGGCGAGCGGCCGCAGGCCAAGGAGGGTGGATTCAGACTCACTGAGGAGCTCGTAGCCATCCCTGCTCATTTTGGCGGGTCCTCGGTCATCGTTGTCGATGACGTGCTGAGATCAGGCACGTCGATGTCGGCGATCGCCAGTAAGGTTCGGGCAGCTGGAGGAGGCTCGGTGTACGGGCTTGTCGGCGCAAAGACGCTGAGGAACTGAGATGGACGGTGCAATTTGGCGACTCACGACTGCACTGTCGGCCTTTGCCGTCCATCGGACGCCGGCGAAGATCCGTTCGGCACTGAATTCCTCGGGGCCGGCTGAGCTGATTCGCCATGTTTCGTCGCTCCCAACAAGCGAGCAGGACTCCATTGCAGAGTCCGCCGCCGAGCTCGAGAGCCGCGGGATCGACGCCCACCTCATCGGGACTGACGGATACCCATCGGCGCTTCGGTCCATCCCCTCCGCCCCGCCGATTCTGTTCACTCTGGGCAATCGCGAACTCCTCGAAGCTCCTTCGGTAGGCATGTGTGGGAGCAGGCACACGTCAGAGCAAGGCCTGCGAGCTGCCATGGTGTGCGGCGAGGACGTAGCGAGGCATGGCCTGACGATCGTGAGTGGCTACGCCAAGGGGGTCGATACCCAGACCCATATTGCCGCTCTCCAAGACGGAGGTTCGACAATCATTGTCCTGGCGGAGGGCATAAATCATTTCCGCAAAAAGCGAGACTTCGGCACCACCGGTTTGCCCATGGACCGAGTATTGGTCGTGTCTCAGTTTGAGCCGGGTCGCCCCTGGTCGGTGGGTGGGGCGATGACCCGAAACGGCGTCATTGCAGGCCTTTCGAAGGCGCTAGTCGTGATCGAAGCAGGAGAGAGGGGTGGGACGCTCGACGCAGGGCTGCGAGCGATTGAACTTGGACGTCCTGTCATTGCGTTGCAGTTTGAGTCGATGGCCACGCCGCCAGGGAATCAGCTCCTCTTTGACCGAGGTGCCGTGCCCGTTCGGACGCGCAAGGAGTTGCTCCAAGCACTCGATGCGATCGACGAATCCGTCAGAAGTCCTGAGCCTTTGCAGCTTCGTCTCGGCTGAACAGCGAATGAGCATCGCCGTGAACGTCAGCCAGCAACACGCGCCGTGATCATGATTACGTGATGGTAGGTGGCCGGAGCGCTCCAGAAGTCCGATACGTACTAGCCAAGTAGGTCGTCCCAGACCACATGTTTTCTCAGATTGAGTGGCTTGTCGTATTCACCTCGGAACCACTCCTCGAAGGCGTTCGACGGTTCGTCCAGGAATTCTTGAAATGTCCGCACAGCGTCCGCGGCCGCCGCGACCGTTCCGAAGTCGGTGTTCGGCTCAAGCTGGTCGTTGCCGGTTTCAGACAGTAGTCCGTCGTCAACTGCCTCCTGGGCGAGGTTGAAGCGGTACTTGTCCTCGTAGGCGTCGGGCCAAGGCATCTCTCGCCCGTCGAGGTCGTACCAGATTGCCTCCCGCACGAGCATCGGTAACCGCCCGAGGGCTTGCACGGTCTCGGTCTGGAGAGCCTCGAACCTCTTCACGTCGTTCTTTGGCAGCCGGATCTTGCGCACGACGTCTTCCGAGCGCGTCTTGCCCATCTCGTCGAGCTGCTCACGGAATTCCGCACGCTCCTCCTCGGACTCTTCAAGGGCACTTCGGGCGTCCTCAAGGTCGGACTCCAGACGTTCAAGCTCAGCGAGCGTGGCCGTCTTTGCAGCGGGGAGGGCCCTTACGAGCCGCGAGACGTTCGCCAGCCACTTCGCTTTGTACTTGCCCCATGTGGTGGCCTTGGGTCGCCTGTCCACCGCTGCCGCGACACGATCGTGGAGTTCGTCTAGCTATAGCTAGTGCCGCGCTGTCGTCTAAGTATCGAACGACCATGCCCTGAAGAACCCCCTCCATGTCAGTCCGGTCCATGCCCGGTACGGCGAGCGGGAAGAGGTTGTCGACCCGGCTCCATGCGGCGCCCAACTCGGCGATACAGACCGGGCGGGCCTGGAACGCCGGTGAGACGATTGCGATCACCAGTCCCGCCTCACCCACTTCGTTCCGGACGTGTCTGAGGAGGTCATAGCCGGAGGGGATTCCGGTGTCCTCGCCGGACGAATAGAAAATTTGGTCGGATTTGAGGCCGCAGCCCAGCTTGACGACCGTGTCGACGAACTCGTCGACCAAGGATTTGTCGGCGAAGGCGTGACTTATGAAGACCCCGGGCACGATCGAAACACTATGGCGTCGCAGAGCTGAAACCAGGAGGTAGTCCCCGTGGCACTCAAAGGCCCGGGAAGTTTGGCGTCCGGATCGCGAAGATTCTCTTCCTCATATACCCCTCGTATCGCTCTGGCGCTCAGCAGATCCGCTGATTTCTAGAAGCGCGCGGCGGTATCAGGAGAGGCAACGCTGCATCGAGAAGGCCGACGGACATCGAAACCATTTCGGAACTAAACCCAACGGAAGCCGACTCGCGAAATAGCTATCTGCGAGGAGGACTAGCTGTCCTCAGACGGATCCAGCGTGCCGGGAACGGCGCACAGATAGGCGTCGTAGTCGATCGCGGGTGCGCTCCCCACCGTCTGGAGCTGCCGAAGCAGCCGCATGACGAAGTAGATCAGAGCAACGTCTGCATTGCTGTGGTCCGACGCTACGGAGGCGTGCGTATCTAGATCACGGGTCACCGTGAAGCCGCCGTCACCTACCGCGCACCCGATGTCGAGTCCGAACGTCAACTCCACGGGGTCACGTGCGTCAAGTTCGTGGAGACACCGCTCGAATGCCTCGCCGAACGGTGGTGACCAATCACTCCGACGAGCGAGCACCCCACCAATGATCCGGCGTGGCTTGATCGGGTCGTACATGCCGCCCGCGTGGGGGACCGGCGCCGTCGTGCGGTACAGCGCTCGCACCGTCGCGACCTTGTCGGCGGCGTATTCCAGGTTTCCCTTGTCGATTTGCTGCTTGACCTCGAACGCGGCATACACGCTTTCCGCCGGGATGAAGCAGGAGTCCCCGACCTCGAAGAGCAGTGGCGAGAAGTGGCGATCGTGAATGATCACGTCCATTTGCTCGCTCGACCGACCAGCCGAGTCGACGACGAATGCCTTCGAGACGCCGTACCGGCGCGGCAGGAACTCCTGCAGCATGTGCAGCCAGTTGAGTTCGGTGTCGTCACCCTTGGTCCCGGCATGCGACGCGATGTCCGCAATGCCCAGATCGGCTTGGAGCTTCTCCTGACGAGTGAGAAACGCGCCGGTCAGGTCGAAAGGCCGCGTCGACGCCTCCTCGGTCATGCCGTTCCCGCCATCTGCGAATCGAACGGCCGGGTCGGGACGAACGTCGTGGCAAAGGAGATGAGTGTCTCGCCCGTGATTGGTCCGTTGCGCTCCAAGGCCTCCAGAACCGCTGCGGGGATCAGACGCTGGCGCAGGTCCGAGTAGGTGCAGCCCCAGGCGCGGCCGTTCTGCGGACCCGTGAGCCGGACGATCTCCTTCATGTCGTTGTCGCCGATGGTCACGCCTTCCAGTGCCCTCCGGAGCAGTTGCTCTCTGGCGCCATCGTCGGGGCGCGTGAACTCGAAGATGGCGGCGGCCCGCCGCCGGACGGCCGGGTCGATGGCGTCCATCCGGTTCGTGCACATGATGGTCAGCACCGGAAGGTGGTTGTTACGAAGCCCGTCGATCCCTCGGATGAGCGCATTCACGCCCGCACGGTCTTCATGGTGCATCTGAGACAGCTCTCTGGACTGGGCGAGCGCATCCGCCTCATCGACCAGCAAAATCGTGGCGTGCCGGAGGCGACCGTCTTTGCCCCGGCCCCCGGTTGCCTGCTCCTTCACCTTCTCGAATGCGCGGGTCAGGAGGGTGGTCATCTCGCCGACGGCGCCGTGACCACGGGCGGCGAGGCTCAGCGGGAAGAGGGTCACCTTCACTCCGGCATCCCGGGCGAGCTGATCGCCCACCGTTTCCGCCAGTTCCGTCTTTCCCGTGCCTACGTCACCCGCCAGGATCACCAGGGCCGTCCGGTTGACCACGTCTCTGGCCGCGGGGATCACCGTGCCGTGTGCCTTCGTGCTCCACGTCTCCACGATCTGTGGATCGAGAAGCGCGTGCGCCTCGGCGACGAGCTGCTGCTTGATGTCGTCGATCCCCACCAGTTGCTCGAAGCGTTCCCGAGCCCGATCGTCCGGGAGCTCCTCCGCCGCCGCGAAGAGACCGTCCGCGGTCACTGCGGCCGGAACGTCTTGCGCGAGATCCGGACGCCTCCCGCGGTGTAGCCGTGGTCGACCTGCCAGTACCCGTTCCCGTCGACTGGCGCCGAGCCGGCCGTGCGTTGGAAGGGGAGCGCGTTCTTGAAGTTCGTCCGCTGGGTATCGGTCAGCTTCTGCCACTTGTCGCTGTACGACATGAAGTTGAAGTAGGCCGCGTCGGCGACGGCGGCTTTGGCGTAGATGGCTCCGGCGTTTGCGTCGCCATGAAGGCCACCATCGGGTCCGACCGTGTAGTACCAGGTCAGCACCCGCTTGCCGTTGTCCTTGAACCCGAATTCATAGGTCGACACGTACTCGTTGGCCAGCATCTCGACCAGCTCGGTCTGGTAGTCGTCGAGGCCGTCGGCGTCGGGACGGTCGTAGAACATCGAGCACTGGTACAGGTCGGCGACTACTTTTGCCGCGAGGTGCCGTGCGTGGGTGCGGGTGAAGGTTGCGGTGGTGGTGAACGTGGACGTCATCGCTATCCTTTGAACGTGGAGCCGAGAACAACCTGCCAGCACTCGACGGCGCGTCCCTTGGTCTGCGCGAATCGCGCCTCGTTGAGCGCGTCGAGGGCCGTGTGAGCAGCCGACACGATCCGGTCACGGTCGACGGCGGTGTAGAGCGCCCCGACATTGTTGGCGACGTTGACCGGATCGAGCACTTCGACGGCAGCCGTGGAGCGAGCTGGAATCTCGCGAGACGAGCAGAAGTCGGTGAACGCCACCTGCTCACCCAGCCCTGACTTTACGACGTAGGCAAAGAACTTCTCCAACGCCGTCGGGTAGTCCGAGAGGGACAGGCCCCCGTCGGCGACGTGCGCCCACAGCAACTCGATCATGAACGACTTGAACCGGAAGTCCTCGTCGTGGTCATTGGTGACCCGCTTCCACCACTTGGTAAGCCGGATGAGCTGGGCGAAGTCGGGACCGTACGTCGCCTTGCGTTCTCGGATGAACCGCAGGTGCAAGGTAATGCTGGTGAGGACCCGTTGTCCGGTCCGCTTGCGGACCAGGTACCCGCGGTCGTCCTCGCCGCCCTCGTACAGAACCGGGACGACGTCGACGTCGAGCCCCGTCCCCCTAAAGCTGACAGTGACGCAGTGCTCGTTCTCGACGAACTGATCCCGACTCATGTTGGTGTTCGCCTCGTACAGGCGATCGGCCAGCCACGGGACCAACTGGCTGTCGCTCGTGGGTGCCTCGCCGGCCTTCACGTAGACGGCCGTATCAAGGTCGTGGACATCGCGGAGCGCCGTTCCCTTGGCGACGCTCCCGGCGTGGAGCATCTTCACGAGGCCGTACGAGGGGTCGGCGTCGATCTTCCGCTCCAGCCGTTCCCTCAGGGCTTTGACCTGGTCACGGTGCTTCTTGGCGGTGGGCGGAGGCAGGTTGACCCTGTCCTCGGCGAACGCCTTTACCTCGCTGTGCCCGATGATGGACGTCATCACCCCTGACCTCTCTCGTTGGGCCCGTCATCTTCGCCACGGGGTGTGACATCGACACCGACCGGGCTCATTTTAGCGGCACAGGAATCTGCCCGAGGTACTGAGAGTCAGATAGGTCCTGACCTGCTACTATGCGCAATTGTCGAGTAACACGGCCTTGGGTCGCCTAGCCTCGTTTCTGACGAGCGAGAGGAGTGGCCGACGCCTGAGCTGGTGTGGGACGGGAAGTACGGCGAGGACGGCCGCAAAGTCGCCCCGCTGAGGGTCGCGCTCCCGTTCCAGACCGTCGAGACGGTCAACGAATCCTCCCAGGAGCGCCAACGCACCCTCGACCTCTTCGGCGCGGGTCGTGACGCTGAATGGCGCAACCGCCTGATCTGGGGCGACAAGAAGTACGTGTTGCCAGCCCTCCTCGAAGAGTTCGCAGGTTGCGTCGACCTGGTGTACATCGACCCGCCGTTCGCGACGGGTCAGGACTTCTCGCGCTTCGTACGCATCGAGAACACCGCGTTTGAGAAGGAGCCGTCCGTCATCGAGATGAAGGCATACCGCGACACGTGGGGAGCCGGTCTCGACAGCTATCTCCAATGGTTCTGGACCATGGCCACCAACCTCCATGAGTTGCTATCGACGACCGGGACCGCCTACATCCATGTCGACCCCGGGGTCTCCCACTATGTCAAGCCGATGCTCGACGAGGTGTTTGGACGGGATCGCTTTCAAACCGAAATAGTGTGGAAGCGCAGCACTGCCCACAGTGATGCCAAACAGGGCCGCA
>JBKQRT010000004.1:0-3328 GCA_052143895.1 Acidimicrobiales bacterium
CTGCCGGAGCTGGTCAAGATGTGCACGGGCTGCTCGCTGTGCTGGGACTTCTGCCCGCGTGGCGGCTTGCGGTATGAGGCGCTGTGGCCTCCCTCCACGCCGCTCGGGGAGGGGCCAGAAGGCGAGGCGGTGGTCCGAGCCGATGCTTCGGACAACTACTGGAAGATCACCGGTGGGCCCCCTGGCGACGGCCTCGGCGCGGTGGTGGACTCGTTCGCGGTCCGGGCCGGCGCCCGTCCCGACGATGCCCAGGACGGCGGTGTCGTCTCCGCCCTCCTCCTTGCCGCCCTCGTTGCCGGTGAGATCGACGGTGCGCTCGTCACCAGACCCAGCGACGATCCGGATGAGCCATGGAAGGGGGTGGCCCACCTGGCCACCACGGTCAAGGAGATCACCGACGCGGCCGGCAGTTACTACAACCAGACGATGGCGCTGGCCGAGCTCGATCTCTCTCGCTACGACCTGCCGGCCAAGCCCCGCATCGCCGTCGTCGGCACGCCGTGCGAGATCCAGGGGATCCGGGCCATGCAGTCTCGGCGGTGGCCCACGGGTGCACACCGCATCGATGCGGTGGTCCTGACCATAGCGCTCCTGTGCACGAAGAGCTTCGACTACCAGGGGCTCATGCTCCAGCTGCTGGCCGAGGACCGGGCCATCGACCTCGAGCGGGTGAGCAAGGTGGACGTCATCCGAGGGCGGATGATCGTCGAGTACCGCGACGGTGAGCTTGCCGTCGACGAGCCCATCAAGAATTTCCACGGAGCCGCCCTCAAGGGCTGCGACGAGTGCGCGGACTTCCTCGGGAGGAGCGCGGATCTCTCGGTGGGCAGTGTCGGATCGATGGACGGGTGGAGCAGTGTGCTGGTCCGCACCGAGCGGGGACGCCGGGCGCTCGACAATGCCCGCGGGCGGCTCGACTTCCGGGAGCTCGACAATCCCGAGGCGCTGGTCAAGCTGGACAACTTCGACAAACGGATCGCCTTCGACAGCCTTCGGCGGCCGTTCGACCCCGACGCCCCGCTGTTCATCGACTATGCCGAGCACGTCTCGGCCTACGAGGACAGCGACCGTGCGCCGGTTGTGCACGATCGCTGAGCCGGCCGGTGCCGCCCGCCGGATCCAGGCGGGTCCCGAGGGGTCCTCTGGGCCCCGAACATGTCATTTTCAGGAGGGACCCATGACGATTGTGTTCCGATATGCCTGGTCCGCCCATCACGGTACCCAAGGGACGGCCACGGCCCCGGCTGACTGGCTAGGGTTGCACCCATGACGGTGTTCGAGGTGGAGGGCGGTCCTCGGCTGGAGCTGCCGGACGAGCCCATGGACCTGCGGGACGGGCTGCGTGATGCGCTCCTGGAAGGCAAGGACTGGCGAGAGGGTTTCAGCAAGGACATCTGCATCGGGCTGTGGCTGTGGGCCCGCTGGCAGCCGGCGCTCGAGCCCAGTGGGATGAGCCGCGAGCAGTTCGTGGACGTGGTCATCGACGACAAACGGGAGCTCTGGCTCTGGTTGATGGGCGACCGCCAGTGGATCCAGTACCTGAGCGGACTGGCCGGTCGGGTGGTCCGCCGCCTCCCTGCGGCTGCCGCCTCTTGAAGGCAGCGCCGTTGCGAGAGGGTCACGCCGGCGACCACCGCTAAGCACCGCGTCGACGACCTCGAAGGGAGACCGATGCCACGCGTGACCGTGCCTGCCGACAAGGACCCGCTGGTCTACGTCTGGACCGAGCTGGCCACCCCGCTGACCGCGGCGGCCGGCGTGTACAGCAACGCCGTCTACGAGCACTCGTCG
Source organism: Acidimicrobiales bacterium (assembly GCA_052143895.1). Taxonomy (GTDB): domain Bacteria; phylum Actinomycetota; class Acidimicrobiia; order Acidimicrobiales; family RAAP-2; genus Bog-756. Next base: position 1,792 of record JBKQRT010000004.1, read on the forward strand.
CTCTCGCTCCGCGAGTTCGAGGCGGCCCGCATCACCATGGCCCGGATCAACCAGTGCGCCATCTGCATCGGCTGGCGGACGGCACGTGACGTCCCGGGGCGATCGGACGACCCGGGCGAGATCCCCGAATCGTTCTACGAGCAGGTCGGGCTGGAACGGAACCTCGACGGCCTCGACGAACGGGAACGGTTGGCGGTCGAGTTCGCCGAGCGGTACGCCACCGATCATCTGGGCATGGACGCTCCGTTCTGGAATCGACTCCATGACCACTTCAGTGACGACGAGCTGGTCGACCTGGCGCTGTGCGTGGCCTCGTGGTTGGCGCTCGGGCGTTTCAACCAGGTGTTCGACATCGACGATGCCTGCCGGGTGCCGTCCCCGACGGCGCACTGAACGCGGGCCCACGCCGTCGTGGAGAAGCTCGTGTACCTGCTGTGGGGCGACGGCGCGGCCAGCACCGGTGACGAGCTGCGGGACCACCTGCTCGGTGACGCGGTCCCACGCCTGCTGGGATCGGGCGTGCGGGGGCTGACCGTCAACGTCCACGATGCCGACGCCGATCCGGCGCCCTCGCCGGCGCCTCCGCCCGACGGCGAAGACCCCCATGTGGCCGAGGTTTCGGTCTGGCTGGACTGCTACGAGCGCCGGGGCGCGGTGGAGGCGGCCCTGGGCGATCTCGGGCGGCCGTCGGCCGGGTACCTGGTGGTCGAGTCCCTCTACGAGGACTACGGCACCACGCCGTACGCGGGTCCTCGCAGCTGGGCGGACGGTGAACGCTCGCCCGGGGTCCTCACGGTGGCCCTGATCCACCGACCTCGGGGTCTCGACTACCGCGAGTGGATCACCCGGTGGCACGGTACCCAGTCGCCGGTGTCGGCCGAGCTCCAGCCCCGGACCCGGTATGTCCGGAACGAAGTGGTCCGGTCGCTGACCGAGGGCGCACCGGAGGTCGACGGCATCGTCGAGGAGGGCTGGCCCTCCACCGGACACGTCGCCGATCCGATGCTGTTCTTCAACGCCGCCAGCCCGGGCGAGCTCGACGCCAATGTCGCCCGGATGATCGCCAGCGTCGACGCCTGTCTCGATCTCGGCCGGCTGCGCAGCTCGACGATGAGCGAGTACTTGATCATGCCGGACTGAGGGATCATGCCGGTCTGAGGGCGCCCCGGATCTGGCCCACGCGGCCATCACCTACGCTCTGGCGTCGGCCCGTCGCGCTGCGGGCCAGCAGCGACGTTCGGAGGAAGCACCCGTGGGACTGTCCATCGGCATCGTCGGCCTCCCCAACGTGGGGAAGTCCACCCTGTTCAACGCCTTGACCCGGAACGAGGTCCTGGCGGCCAACTACCCCTTTGCCACCATCGAGCCCAACGTCGGGGTGGTGGCGGTGCCCGACGAGCGCCTCCAGCGACTGGCCAAGCTGTTCGACAGCAAGGAGATCGTGCCGGCCACGGTGACGTTCGTCGACATCGCCGGCATCGTGAAGGGTGCCTCGGAGGGGGAGGGCCTCGGCAACAAGTTCCTGGCCGCCATCCGC
>JBKQRT010000005.1:0-2565 GCA_052143895.1 Acidimicrobiales bacterium
CCAGGTCCCCGCCGAGTCCGGCGTGAAGGACGCCGAGGTGACGGTGTCGGGATTGCTCGACCCGCTCAGGGTCTCCACATCGAACGGGGTCCCGCTCGGGGTGCACGGATTCACGTTCTCGCCGCAGGCGTAGAAGCTCACCGTGGCGGTGGGATCGACGGCGCCATCGCTACCGGTCACCTGAGCGCTGTCAGTGTTGCTGTCGCCCAGCGACATGCTCGAGTTGGCCGGCGTGCTGGTCGTGGTGCTACTGGCCGGGGTAACGGTGTAGCACTCGTCGGAGCTCTGGTCGGAGCTGGGGTTGTAGTTGCTGTCGCCGGAATAGACGGCGGCGAAACACCAGGTCCCCGTCGAGTCCGGCGTGAAGGAGGCCGAGGTGACCGTGGCCGGGTTCGATGAGCCGTTCAAGGTCTCCACATCAAACGGGGTCCCGCTCGGCGTGCACGGATCCACATACTCGTCGCAGGCGTAGAAGCTCACCGTGCCGGTGGGGTCGATGCTGCCGACACTGCCGGTGACGGTCGCCCCGTCGGTGTTCGAGTTGCCCAGCACGATGCTCGAGCTGGTCGGTGTGCTGGACGTGGACGAGGAGGCCGTCAAGGGCGTGGCGCTGTTCGAGGCTGCCGAGGCCGTTCCCGTGCCGTTTGCGTTGATGGCGGCCACCTTGAACGTGTACGACGTGCCGCTCGTCAAGCTCGTGACGATCTCATGCGTCGCAGTGCTGTTGAACGTCTGCGGGGTTTGGGCCGTCGCACCGATGTACGGGGTGACCGTGTACCCGGTGAGGGCAGGCTGGGTGCCGGCCAACGCCGTCGGAGCGGTCCAGGTGACCGTGGCCGAATGATCGCCAGCGGTTGCCGTTCCGATGGTCGGGGCGCCAAACGTCGTCGATGGGTACGCCGTGGCGGAAGCAACAGAAGCCACACTGGTGTAACTGGAGCCGGCACTGTTGGTAGCGGTCACCGTGACCGTGTAGGCCGTGCCGTTGGTGGCCCCGGTCACTTGACAGCCCAATGTCGGGGTTGCAGGAGCGGTGGACGTCGAAGTACAGGTCTTGCTGCTCCCCGAACTCGGCTTGGCGGTCGCCGTGTAGCTATCGATGGTCCCAATGCCGCTGGAGGACGGGGCCGACCAGGTGACGTTCAGATCACCGCTGGGCGCAGGAATACCACCCACGGCGACCACACCAGTCGGTGCGGTCGGGGATCCGGTCACGACACCGGCCGAGGCCGCGGAAGCTGCACTGGAACCCGATGCGTTGGTGGCCTTGAGCGTAAAGGTGTAGCTGGTCCCGTTGGTCAGGCCACCCACATTGGTGGTCGTGGCCGCCGGATTGCCGGACACGGTCAGTCCAGTGCAACCGGAGCACGCCGGGGAAGGCGTCAGGGTGTAGGAGGTGACGGGGCCCGATGCCGAGGTCGGAGCCGTCCAGCTGACCGAGTCCACCCCCGAGGTGCTGGTGGGCGTGGTCGTGGGTGCGGCCGGAGTGGCCGGTATGCCGACCACGGCACCCGTCGAGGCCGAGGAGGCAGCGCTGTTCCCATCGCCGTTGGTGGCGATGAGGGTGAACGTATATGACGTGCCGTTCGTCAACCCGGAAACGGTGGTCGAGGCGGTCGGCGGACTACCGGTGACCGTCAGGCCCGTGCAGGACGCGCAGGCCGGGGTAGGCGTGAGGGTGTACTGGGTCAGGGTGGAGCCCTCGTTGTTGGGAGCGGTCCACGTGATGCTCGCCTGGCCGTTGAGGCCGGCTACCGTGACGGTCGGCGCGCTGGGCGTGGCCGGCACCGCGGTGGGCGTGGCGGAGACCGCAGGTGACGAGGCCACGCTGGATCCGCTGGCGTTCTCTGCGACCACCGTGAAGGTGTAGGCCGTGCCGTTGGTCTCGCCGGTCACCGTGCAGGTGTCTGCCGGAAGTGCCGGAGGTGTGGCCGTCGTGTCGCACGTCTTCGAGTTCGATGAGGTAACCAGGTACTCACTGATGCCGGCGCCACCGTTGCTGGCCGGTGGAGTCCAGCTCACCGCGACATCCCCGCTGAGCACCGGAGGTCCAGTGGCGGTGGTGACACCCGTCGGGGCACCGGGCACCGTCGATGGGGTGGCCGTGGTGGCGCCCGACGAAGGACCAGTGCCGCTGACATTGGTGGCGGTCACCGTGAAGCTGTAGGTGTCCCCGTTGTTCAGTCCTGTCACCGTGATCGGGCTGGCAGCGCCTGACTGCGTGACGACCGGGTTCAACGGTTGGGTCGTGTCAGAAGCGGACACCGTGTAGTTGGAGATGGCCGCGCCGCCGTTGCTGGCCGGAGCCGTAAAGCTGACTACCGAGTGCGCGTTGGCGTTCGATGTCGCGGTGCCGATGGTCGGAGCCCCTGGGATGGTCGAGGGGACGATCGGGGCAGAGGGGGCGGAGCTGACGCCGGTTCCCTGGGAGTTGGTGGAGGCGACAGTGAACGTGTAGCTGTCACCGTTGTTCAGCCCCGCGACGTTGCACTGGTCGGCCGGGGCCAACGGGTCGTAGCTCGGGCTGGCGGGCTCGTAGTAGGTGCAAGTCAGCCCGTTGGTGGG
>JBKQRT010000006.1:0-4363 GCA_052143895.1 Acidimicrobiales bacterium
ATGCACGGCGGCATGAGGCCGGCGACCAGGAGTTCCTTCCGGTTGGGGATGTCCTTCAGGTAGAGGGTCCGCTGACGGATGGTCCAGTCGGCCGCCGCCTGCATCCGGGCCCGGTTCCGCCGGAACCACTCCGCGTCGCCCGTGAGGAAGTAGCGCTCGGTCATGGCGAACAGGAGCCGGCCCGTCGAGGCGTGCGTGCCGTCGTGGCTGTATCCCATGTCGTGCCTGATGGCCGTCGCCCACTCCAGCGCGCCCGTTCCGTCCGAATAGTCACCGTCCGACTTCGCGCCCGGGGCCTTCAGGAAATACGCATACACCTTGTCGGCCTCATCGTGCAGACCGACCATGTCCATCTCACGGGCAACCCGGCCCACCTCGAACGCGAGGCCGCCCCACATGTGCTTTCCTCTTAACTGAAACGAGGCCGCACGCCAGGCGTCGCTCCAGCGTGTGTCCGGCACCTGCACTTGCATGGGAGGGTCGGCGACCCGGGGCAGCGGCGGAACCGCAGTCCCCGCCGGGCAGGTCCACAGCCTGACCTCCCGCATGACCTCGTCCCAGGAGGCGGCCTCGGGGTGTTCGCGGGTCATGCGGCGAACGCTCTTGAGGTTCCTGGCCGCCAGTTCCCCGGCGAAGCGCCGCGCGGTCGTCCCGCTCCCGGCCTTCGTGACGAAGACGCCCTGCTCGGGGATCAGGGCCGGTCCGTCCTCCAGGTCGCGAAGCCGGACCGTGAACCCGCCCGTCCCGGTCCAGACGGTGACCCGGCTGTCCAGGCCGGGGCGGCTGTCCGGGGCGTACAGTAACGGTACGACGATGCCCCGTCTCGCTGCGCCCGCGGCCCGCGATTGCCAGCTCAGCGCACCGGTGACCGTTGTTCCCCTGTCATCCGGCAACGGCGACACGGGACCGACCATCGCCACGTGGGACTCGAGGCGGCCGTCGAAGTCGGCTTGCTCCGTCCCCGCACGGAAGCCCCATTCCATCTCCAGGTCGATCCGTTTCCACTCCCCCGCGCTCGGGCCGATCACCCGGATGCCCGGGACGGCAGACTTGACCCCGCCCGGTGTCTTGCCCACCTCGTGGAAGACCGCCACCATCTCCGTCGCCGCATCGACCCGGACGCTGTAGGCCGAGTCCATCTTCGCACCAGGGGCACACTTGTACGTCCATGTACGCCGATCTGCCGAGATCTCCGGGTTGCTCAGCACCCGATCCACGGTCCACCCGAACCAGCCGAACGACGTGGGATAGACCCGGACCTCCACCGTTTCCGGCGGCGGGACCTCCTGAACGTGGGCGGGCCAGTGAAGCTCCACCTGGTACCTCGCCAACCCACCGGTCCAGAGCAGTCCCGCCAGGAGCCGGCCTTTCGGTGCCGGAGGTAACGGCTTGAGCAAATCCGGCATGTCGTAATAGATGCTCTTCAACTGGTCCGGAGGCAGTGCGGTGAAGGCCGTCCGATACACCTTGTCGATCCGTTCAAGGCGCCGGGGGATGAAATACGCTTCCGGCTTCTCCTGGACCGCCCGATCGGCTCTCCACTCATACGCCCAGGGCGCAATGTCCACCGGCTGGCCGACCCGTCGGTCCAGTTCCGCTCTCTCCGTCACCGCCGTCAGGAGCCCCGGCGCTTCCGCCGCAGACACGACACCGGTGCCGACCGTGGCCACCATCGCCACGACTTCCATCGAAATCACGCGGATGCGCATGGTCAAATCTCCTTGGGTTTTCGGGGAAGTGCCAATCAGGGTACCGCGGGGACATCTTCCTTGGGCGTCGGCGGAACCCGGCTCATGACGGAGTGGAAGCAGTAGTGTCCCGACTCGACCGCCAGCACCGCCGTTTCGCCATCCATGCGGAGCAACTTCACGCCCGGGGCCTGGGTCAATCGTAGTTTGCTCTCGGTCACCACGTCGGCCGATCGGGCCGGCACGTAGATCGTGGCCGTGGTGTTGGCCGGCACGGTCACGTCGAGCGTCATCCGGTCGCCATTGAGTATCCATTGGCTTTGGATCGGCCCGCGGATCGAGTCGTAGCGGCTGTTGAGCCAGGTGACTCCGGCCCCGGGCCGGGGGCGAATCGTGAAATGCTTGAAGCCGGGTTCCTCGTCGTTACCTTGGATGCCGGCCAGATCGCGCCACAGCCACTCGCCTACCGCGCCGAAGGCCCAGTGGTTGAAGGAGTTCATGCCCGGGTCCTGGAACCCCCGGCCGCGCACGTAGCCATCCCAACGTTCCCAGATCGTGGTGGCTCCCTGGTCGATCATGTAACCCCAGGATGGCACGCTGCGAAGACTGATCAAGCGGCAGGCTTCGTCGTGCTGCCCGTTGCGAGTCAATTCAAGCATGGCGCGGTGCGTCGATTGAATACCGGTCGACAGATGACCCTTGTAGCGTCCGATCGCTGCCAGCAGGTGCTCGACCGCCTTGGATCGCAACGGCTCGTCGAGCAGGTTGAATGCCAGGGCCAGGGCGTAACCGGCCTGGGTACCTCCCTGGATCATACCATCGGGTGCGACATAGGCCCGGTTGAACGCGGCGCGGATCTCTTGATGGAGATTCGTGTACTTGGCCACCACATCGGCCCGGCCCACCACCTTGGCCATCTTCGCCACGATCGCCGCAGAGCGGGCGAAGAAGGCCGTGGCCAACACCTCCTTGGGCACCTGGTTCTGGCCGTGCGGGTAGTCGTGGAGCACGAGCGTATCGCCGTTGAGCCAGTCGCCGTAGTCGTTGCCGCGCGATTTCCGCCACAGCAGATCGGGGTTATTCTCGCGGATAAAGTCGATCCAGCGGCAGGCCGACTCGAGATGCTCCCGGAGCAGCCGGACGTCGGCATAGTTCTGGTACATCCGCCACGGGACGACCGTGCCGGCATCGCCCCAGGCAGGCACGCCGGAGAACGCCTTGTTGGGGTCGGTCACGTGCGGCGCGACGTCGGGGTATCGGCCGTCGTCGGCCTGCGAATCGCGAATGTCGCGGACCCACTTAGTGAAGAAGGCCGCCATGTCCATGTTGAAGATGGCCGTCTGGGAAAAGGCCTGGATGTCGCCCATCCATCCTTCGCGCTCGTCACGCTGGGGGCAATCCGTCGGGGTGCTCATCAGGTTCGCACGCTGCGTCCACACGATATTCCGCATCAACTGGTTGAGCCGCCTGTTGGAACACTCAAATTGGCCAGCCTCCGGCGCCGAGGAACAGAACGCGAGGCCGAGGATCGCGTCGGCGGCGGGGCGCCCCGGCAAGCCGGTGAGCTCGACGTAACGGAAACCGTGGTACGTGAAGTGGGGCTCGAAGACCTCTTCGCCCCGGCCGCTGAGCGTGTACTCGTCCGCTTGGGCTGCCCCGCGGAGATTGGCCGTGTAAAGCGTGCCGTCGTCGTTGAGCATCTCGCCGTGGCGGAGCGTGACCTTCGTGCCCGACGGGCCACGGGCCTTCAAGCGGCACCAGCCGACCATGTTCTGCCCCAGGTCAAAGACGTACTGTCCAGACCGGGGTTCGGTCATCTTCACCGGCCTGAGTTCCTGGATCACGCGGATCGGCTCGTTTCTCTGGGCGCAGAGGATGGCGTCGGGATCGAGTTCGACCGTACGCGTCGGCCGCCAGGCCGCCGCGTGGAAGCCGGGCTGGTCCCAGCCGGGAATTTCGTTGGTAGCGTCGTAGGTCTCGCCGAAATAAATGCCCGACTGGCGGATGGGCCCGTCGGTCGTGGCGTGCCACGAAGGATCGCTCACGATTGTTTCCACGTGGCCGTCGGCCAGTTCGATGTCCATACGCAGCAAAAGGCGGAAGACCGGGTTACTCAGGGCCGGCTTGAGCATCAAGGTGCCGGCGTACCAGCCTTCGCCCAAGATGACCCCGATCGCATTGGGCCCCGGCCGCACGAGCGGCGTGACGTCGTAGGTCTGGTACTGGACCCGTTTCCCGTATCGGGTCCATTCCGGCGCCAGGAGTTGGTCACCGACACGGCGGCCGTTGAGTCGCAGCTCGTAAAGGCCCAGGCCCGTGGCGTAGATCGTCGCCCGGCGCACCGGGCCGCCGAGGCGAAACTCCTTGCGGAGCATCGTGGCGGGCGCCATGCCGGCCTGGCCGCGCTCGGGCAGGAGCACGCCGTCGACGAGCTTCGCCTTGGACCAGGCGGCCAACTCGATCGAGTCGAGGCAGCCGACCTTCGCCCCCCGGGCCAGATTCTTTCCGCCCGACAGGACTTCCATCTCAGCCAGGGCGAAGCCGAAATCGTCCCGGTCGCGCCGGGCCAGGCGCGTGACTGTCAGGCGGACCACTCGGACCATCACCACGGGAAAATGGTATTCGACCGGCTTTGTGCCCGGGTTGGGAACGTCGGCCGCCGTCTGATTCGCGAC
>JBKQRT010000007.1:0-14673 GCA_052143895.1 Acidimicrobiales bacterium
GGCCTCCACCACGCCGGCCAGCCGGGTCGTCTCCTCCAGCGCCGTTGCGGCCGTCGACCCCTTGGCCACCGTGGCCAAGTCGAGGACGGAGAGCGGGACCACGGTGGGTACAACACGCCACCGGCCGGTGGCCTTCCCCGCTGGTCAGCCTGGATTGGCGGTGAGCTCCTCGATGCGGGCGAGCGTCTTCTCCATGTTGGACCGGGTGGTGTCGGGCAGCTTGCCCATCCGCAGGAAGGCCCGCTGGTGGTCCTGGGAGACGTCCCAGCTCTCGCGGACGAGCGTGCCGCCGTCGGCCGGCTCGAGCTCGTAGCGCCAGATGCGCCCGCCGACCAGCCTCCCGACGAAGCCGGGGGGCTTGGCCTGCCAGGCGATCCGACGGTTCTCCTCGAACTCGATGACCGTGTTGACCATCGAGTACTTGATGCCCATGTGCATCGACATGCCGAAGGTGGCGCCGAGGGACAGGCGCGGTGGGACGTCCCCCTTGGCCTCCTTGACCGACCCGGACCCGTCGATATCGGGATGCCGCGACGGATCGGCCACCAGGGCGAAGATGGCCTCGGGTGGTGCCGGCACGACCCGCTCGACCGAGACGACGTTTCCTTCCATCAGCTCTCCCTCCCAGGTGGTGCAGTGCAGTGGCCAGAGTCTCCCACGGCGTGGGCCGGCCGGCTCAGAGCCCGGGACTGGACTGCATGAGGCCACCGTCGGTGAAGATGGTGGTGGCGGTGAGGTAGCTGGCGCCCGGTCCGGCCAGGAAGGCCACGACGTTGGCGATCTCGGCCGGCTGGGCCAGCCGGCCGATGGGGATGGCGGCGTCGAGCTTGGCCAGCAGTGCCGGGTCTCCCACCGTGGACTTGTTGATGGGGGTGTCCACCGCGCCGGGCCCGACCCCCACCACCAGGATGCCGTGGGGCGCCAGCTCGACGCCGGCGGTGCGGGTGAGCATGCGCATGCCCCCCTTGGACAGGCAGTAGGCGGTGTTGCCGGGCATCGGCCAGTCTTCGTGCACCGAGGTCATGTTGACGATGCGACCGCCGTCGCCCTGGGCGATCATCTGGGTGGCGGCCAGCTGGGTGCCGAAGAAGGCGCTCTTGAGGTTGATGTCGAGGACCCGCTCGTACTGCTCCTCGGTGGTGTCGAGGATGGAGGTGCGGGTCTCGACACCGGCGTTGTTGACGATGATGTCGAGCCGACCGAAGGTGGACACGGCGGTGGCGATCAGGGTCTTGAGGTCCTCGACCTTGCTGACGTCCGCCTGCACCCCGACCACCTGATCGCCGAGGTCACGGACCTGCTGCTCGAGGAGCTCCTCGGCCTGCTGATCGCAGATCCAGTCGATGACGACGTTGGCGCCCTCGCCGGCCAGCGCCAAGACGACGGCCTTCCCGATGCCAGTGTTGCCGCCGGTGACGACGGCCACCTTCCCCTTCAGTGTCATGGCGCTCCTGTCGGGCGGAGTCCGGTGGCGGTGGTGGATGCGGCCCGGCTTCCGCCCTCGGAGCCGGCCGCGCCCCGATCCTACGTCGCGACACTCCCGGCAGTACCGTCCGCACCGCTGCCGGACGTGGTGCGGACTGTCGCAGGACGGTGGCATCATCGGCGGCGTGGCCCGACTCCCACCGACGGACCCCGGCGCCGTTCTGCGCCGGAGCGACCCGGTGCTCGCCGCGCTCATCGACCGCCACGGCCTCCCGCCACGACGCCGGCCGGTGCCGGCAGCCGAGCGGTTCGGGGCGCTGGCCCGGACCATCGTCTACCAGCAGTTGGCCGGCAACGCCGCCGCCTCCATCCACGGGCGGTTCGAGGCCGCGCTGGGTCGACCGGTCACCCACGAGGCGGTCCTCGCCGCCGCGCCCGAGCAGCTGGCCGCGTGCGGGCTCAGCGGGGCGAAGGCGGCCTCCATCCAGGATCTGGCCGCCAAGGTCGCCGGTGGGGAGGTCTCCCTCGGGCGTATCGGGCGGCTCACCGACGAGCAGGTGGTCGACCACCTGACCCGGGTGCGGGGTATCGGTCCCTGGACGGCCCAGATGTTCCTGCTCGGCACGCTCGTTCGGCTCGACGTGTGGCCCACGGGCGACTATGGGGTCCGTGCCGGCTTCGGCCGGGCCTGGGGTCTGGCGGAGCCCCCGACCCCGAAGGAACTGGAGGCGCACGGCGAGCGCTTCCGCCCCTACCGGAGCCTGGTCGCCTGGTACTGCTGGCGGGTGGTCGACGACCGGACGGCGGAGGTCTGAGGCGGCTGACGGGTGCGGGTCAGCCCTGATAGTGGGCGACGAGCGAGGTGAAGGCGTAGAGCGCCTGGGCGATGCCGCTGCAGCTGTCGGAGGCCGGGGCGCCGGCCGGGCACGGGCGGTCGCGGTTGACCGACCAGAACGTGAAGCGGGCCAGGTGGTTCGACTGGGAGAAGGCCAACATGGTCTGGAAGTCGCCCAGGGAGACGGTCTCGTCGGTCTCGTCGGTCTGGCCGTTCATCGACGAGATGCCGATGTGCTGGTAGGCCGCTGGTGCCGACTCGTGGTAGGCGGCCACCAGGTCGGTGTCGAGCCCCTCGGCGGCCTCGATCGACGTGGCGCCCATGTCGGCGACCGGCGCGCCGAAGTCGAACGGCATGATGGTCCAGGCGTAGGGCTGGAACCCGAGGGCGGCCGCCTGGTCGATCATGGCCACCCCGTCAGCATCGGGGCCGTTCTCGTCGGTGCCGAAGGTGACCGAGATCTCGAGCCCCGGATCCGCCTGCTGCAGCGCGGCCAGCGCGGCGATCACACGCTGACGGGTCTTGGCCTCGGTGAATTCGGTGTGCTCGATGTCCACGTCGACGGCCCGGAGGGCGTAGGCGGTGACCACCTTCCGGTAGGCGGCGGTGAGGGCGGCCACCGTCTTGCACGACGAGCCGAGCTTCTTTCCGTTCCAGCCGCCGATGGAGACGTCCACGTCACCGCCGGCAGCACGGATGGCCGTGATGGTCGAGGCGTCGACGCCGCCGGTCAGCGGGCGTGCGCCGTCCCACTCGGGGTTGCACGAGCCGTGGGAGAGGATGAAGGCGAGGGTGACGTCGTGCACGCCGGTGGCCGCCATCACTTGGGTGGGAGGCTCCGGATCCCCCCATCCGAGGTACTCGTAAGGGGCGGCCATCGCCACCGGCTGGGTCGCCGAAGCGGCTGTACTGGCTACCCCGGACAGCACGGTGAAAGACAGCACCACGGCCGCCATGACGGCCGCCGCCACCCCGCCGCGCCGAAGTTCCACGTCCTGTCGCCTCCGGTGGTCGTGTCCGGCCCGCGGTCGACCGGAGCCGTCCGCAGTCTACGGCGCCCGGCCCCGACGCCGCCTGGTCAGCCGGCCGTCCGCCAGCCCCGCTCGAACGGCAGCCGCCAGGAGTCAGGGGCGATGAGCTCGTGGATGCGCTCGGGCCCCCACGAGCCGGCCGGGTAGGTCTCGACCGCCGGCGGTCGCTCGAGCAGCGGTGCCGAGATCTCCCACAGGCGCTCGATGTCGTCGGCCGGGGTGAACAGGGTGTGGTCGCCGCTCATGGCGTCGTGGATGAGGCGCTCGTAGGCCTCGAGCACGTCGGTCTCGTAGGAGGTCTCGTGGAGGGCGAACTGGAGGCTGAGCTTGTCCAGCCGCATGCCCGGCCCCGGTCGCTTCCCGTAGAACGAGAGGGAGAGCTTCGACGAGTCGGCGAGGTCGAACGTAAGGTGGTCGGGCCCGTGGGCCCCCATGCCGGAGTCGGCCGGGAACATGCTCTTCGGGGGCTCGCGGAAGGCGATGGAGATGATACGGGCCCCCTGGGCCAGGTTCTTGCCGGTGCGGAGGTAGAAGGGGACCCCGGCCCACCGCCAGTTGTCGATCTCGCAACGGAGGGCGATGAACGTCTCGGTGTCGGAGTCCTCGGCCACCCCCGGCGTCGAGCGGTAGCCCTCGTACTGCCCCTGGACCACCCGGTCGACGTCGATCGGTCGCATGGAGCGGAACACCTTGTTCTTCTCCTCGCTGATCGACCTCGGCTCGAGCGACGTGGACGGTTCCATGGCCATGAACGCCAGCACCTGGAAGAGGTGCGTGACCACCATGTCGCGAAAGGCGCCGATGCCCTCGTAGAAGGAGGCGCGTCCGTCCACCGAGAGCGTCTCGGGCACGTCGATCTGCACGTGGTCGATGTGGTTCCGGTTCCAGATGGGCTCGAACAGGCCGTTGGCGAACCGGAAGGCGAGGATGTTCTGCGCCGCCTCCTTCCCCAGAAAGTGGTCGATCCGGTAGACCTGCTCGGGGGAGAAGGCCCGGTGCACCGCGTCATTGAGGACCTTGGCCGACGTGAGGTCGATCCCGAACGGCTTCTCCATGATGATTCGCGACCGCTCCACCAGGCCGGCGTCGCCGAGGGTCTGCACAACCGGATGGGTCGACGAGGGGGGGATGCTGAGATAGTGCAGACGGCGGCTCGGCCCGCCGAGCGACTGCTCGACCCTCGTGACCCGGTCGGCCAGGGCGCCCGGCCCGTGGACCTGGGGTACATAGTGGAGGCGCTCCCGGAAGACGGGCCAGTGCGCGTCGACGATGTCCCGCCGGGCGAATTCCTCACAGGCCCGCCGGGCGAAGGCGTGGAACGCCTCGTCGTCGAAGTCGTCGAGCGAGGTCCCCACTACCCGGTACTCGGGAAACAGGCCGGACTGCGAGAGGCGGAGCAGCCCGGGGAGGAGCTTGCGCCGGGCCAGATCACCGGTGGCGCCGAAGAGGACGATGACGTGGGGGTGGAGCGGCTCGCCGAAGGCCCGGCCCGTGTCGCCCCCCGGCGGGGCGTCGACGGTAGGCCGTCCGGTCTCTGCCGCAGCGGTCATCCTGGCTCCCTGGGCGACGCGCGCGGCGTCGTTGCGGACGACGGTATCCACGGTGTGTTTCGTGCCGGTGACGGGCGAGCGAGCACCGTGTCAACGGGGGCGAGGGCCCCGCGAGGCCTATCCGGAGCGTCAGGTGGTGGGCAGGTGCTCGGCGATCATGACCGAGACCTCCTGCACGGTGGGCGAGTCCATCACCCCGGGTGTCTGGACCCGCAGCGCCGTGAGCTTGGGCCATCCCACCCACACGTCGCCGATCTGCAGGGCCGAGGCGAAGCCCCACTCCGCCCGGGTGAGGCAGAGCATGCCGTGCACCGGGACCTCGCATCCCCAGGAGGTCGTGTCCAGGGTGGCCCGCACGGCCTCCAACTGACGAGTCACCTGCTCGACCGCTGCACTGCAGTCCCGCCGGCCGACGTGGAGCTCGTGTGGGCCCAGGTTGTTTATGGTGCCGGGGCGCTTGGTGTGGACCAGACCCTTGTAGTGCTTGGCGTCGATCACGTAGACACCCGAGGACGAGACGGCGATGAGCTTGATGCTGGTCCGGGAGCCCGGGACCCGGCGGTCGTTGAGCACGATGACCCCGTCGCCCTCCACGATGCGGAGCCGGGCACGAGCCCGGCGGTCACCCTCGGCCCGCTCGACCCACGCTCGGCCGTGCATCGACCGGGCGTGGTGGCGCGGCGTGGCTCCGTCACCGTCGGCGGCCGACGTGGGCGAGGCGTGCGCCACGGCGGTCGACTCTGCCGGCTCCGACGATTCCCCCATCCGGCCCATCGTAGGAGGAGCCGCAGCTGAAACGGGGCTTTTCCGGCAGGACGGCCCGTCGCCCGGCAAGCGCCAATTCCGTTGCAACCGGGCCATGGGCATTCCCATCGGAGGCCCGGGGCGCGAAGATGGGCCAGCGGGTGCACCGGTACCCGCCTCGGTGCACGTGGTTCGGGGGCTTGAAAGGGGGAGGGATGCTGGTTTCCAACCTGCTCGAGGCCAAGGGGACGGCGGTCGCCACCATCGGGCCCGGGGCCACGGTGGCCGACGTCGTGTCCGAGCTGGCCCGGCACCGCATCGGGGCGCTGGTGGTGTCGGCCGATGGTGTCCGCATCGATGGCATCGTGTCCGAACGGGACATCGTCCTGCGGCTCAGCGACGTGCGGGCCGACCTCCTCGGCGAACCGGTGACGGCCATCATGTCGACCTCGGTCCGGGTGTGTGCCCCCGGCGACCACGTCGACTCGATCATGAACCTCATGACCGAACAGCGGATCCGCCACGTCCCCGTGGTCGAGGATCACCGCCTGGTGGGCATCGTGAGCATCGGCGACGTGGTCAAGAGCCGGATCCGCGAGCTCGAGAAGGACCGCAACGAGCTGATGGAGTACATCACCGCCCGGTAGGCATCGGTAGATCTCGATCGGTCCGCCGTGGGGACCGCTCCCGCTCGGGGCCACCTAACCTCGGTGGATGGCCCCTGCACCGCCGACGACGCTCGGCGTGATCATCGTGGACCACGGGTCGCGCCGCGACGAGGCCAACCGTCGCCACGAGGCCTTCGTCGGGGAGTGGCGCGCCCGTGGCCACTACGCCGTGGTGGAGCCGGCCCACATGGAGCTGGCCGAGCCCTCGATCGGCACCGCCTTCGACGCGTGCGTGGCCGCCGGGGCGACCACCGTGGTCATCGCGCCCTACTTCCTCTGGCCTGGGAGCCACTGGGACCGGGACATCCCGACCCTGGCCGCCGAGGCGGCGACGCGCCACCCGGGCGTCCGTTACCTGGTGACCGCGCCCCTCGGCCCCCATCCGCTGCTCGGGGACATCGTGGAACAGCGCGTCGGCGACTGTCTGGCCCACGTCGCCGGCGACTCGCCGGGGTGTGACCTGTGCGCGGGCACCGGTCGCTGCCGCCTGCGCTGACCGGCTGCTGCCGTCGACCGTCGCCGCGCCGGCCGCTGATCGGGATGCCGCCGACTACGAGCTGCAGCGGTCGCCCAACCAGGGCTGATCGCCGTCGAGGGCGTAGAGGGCGACGGCTACCGCGTCCTGGTCCGCCTTGGACGCCACGTTGGGGGGCACCCCGACCAGGTCCGGTCGGCCGGCGGCCTGGGCGGCGATGTTCCACGTCGACTGGCTGAACTGGAACGCCCCCATGTAGAGGCCGTTGGGGGAGACGGCCCCGTAGTCGCCACCGGACTCGGCCTGGACGACGCACTGGAGGAAGGAGTTGAGCGCGGGGTCGGTGCCACCCGAGGACGCCACGGGGGTGGGCCCACCGGACGCGGGTCCCGCCGCGGTCGGCCCCGGGGACGGCACGGCGGGCGCCGTCGTCGCCGGCGCGCTGCTCGTCGTCGGCCGCTGCGCCGCCGCACGCTGCGCCGCCGCACGCTGCGCGGCAGCCACCGCCTGTGCCGCGGCCGCCGCCTGTGCCGCCGCCTGGGCGGCCACCGCCGCCGCCAGCTGGCCGGTCACTTGCGAGTGCAGGGCCTCGAGATGGGCGGTACTGCCGTCGGCCTGTCCGAGGACGTCGGCCTGGCGGGTCTGGTCCGACTGGTCGGCCGCCTCCTGCTGCCGGAGTGCGGACTCGTGGAACTGGAGGGTGTCCTGGGCGGTGTGGAGCCCGTCGATGGCGGTGGTGATGTTCCCGACGGCGATCGACGAGTACTCGCTGGCGGCCTGCGCGGTCTCCTGGCTGCCGCCGAACAGCACCGCGCTGGAGCTGGTCGACCCCGTGCCGTAATTCATGTAGGACCGGATCGCCTGCCGGCGTACCTCGCCCTCGCGTTGATCGATGAGCTGCTCGTTCTGGGTGATCTGCGAACCGATCTGGGCGATGGACCGGGCGTCTGCCGCCACCCGGGCGGAGACCACCGAGTACTGCTGCTGGTAGGCCTCAGCCTGGAGCTGGGCCTCGATCAGCTGCTGGGAGATGGCCGTGGCCTGGGCCTGCAGATCGGACACCTGGTCGGCCCCGGCCGGGCGCGACACCGACGCCGCCGTGAAGGAGGCCGTCACGACGAGCGTCGAGAGGAGCAGGGCCGAGATGGTGCGCCGACGGTGCACTCTTGCGTTCCGTCCCGCCATCGGGAAGATCCGGGCGTCAGACACAATGGTCACCGAATCTAGACCGTCGAGGGCTGCGGCGCCAGGGCGGATGCGCGTCCGTGGCACGAATCAGCAGGTCAGCGCCGTGTTCTGGTGCCGGAGGTCCGGATGGATCTGGCGGCGCCCGGGGGCCCTGCTACTCGATCGCCCCTCGCCCTTCACGTGGGCGCCGATGCCCATCATCTCCTCTTCGGCCGGGCCATCTCGCGCCGGCGGTCCGGGTCCGTTTCGGCCGTATGACGCTCGGCGGCCTCCTCCTCGACAGCGGTAGGCGGCCGGTCGGCTCCGGCGTGGTGAGCGGCCTCGTCGTGCTCGGCGGTGACGGCGGCTTCGTCCGGCCCGGTGCGCTCTTCCACGGCGTTCGGCTCCTCCGTCTCCGATTGCGTCTGTGTCCGCGTACGTCTGTCGGTGTGCGGGTCGGGGTGGCGCAGTGTCCGATATGGGTCGCTGCCGGCCTGCACGCTCCGGCGACCCGTCCACCGCCTCGCCGGGCCGTCCGGCCCGGACCGACCGATGCCCGTCGGGGGCGCGGGCAAACCGCCCCGGTACCCGCCCGGGTCGTGGGCTCACTCCACGGTCACGCTCTTCGCCAGGTTGCGGGGTTTGTCGATGTCGCGGCCGAGCGCCTTCGCCGCGTGGTAGGCGAGGAGCTGGAGGGGCACACCGAGGAGGACCGGCCGCAGCTCGGGCTCGGTCGCCGGCACCACCAGGACGTCGTCGACCCCGGGGACCGTGCGGGTGGAGTCGGTCACCAGTACGATGGGCCCGCGGCGGGCCTGGATCTCGGCGATCGAGGCCATGTTCTTGTCCCAGAGCTCGTCGTCGGGAGCCACCACCACCGTCGGCGTGTCCGGGCCGACCAGCGCCAGGGGTCCGTGCTTGAGCTCGGCTGCCGGATAGGCCTCGGCGTGGATATAGGAGACCTCCTTCATCTTCTGTGCCCCCTCGAGGGCCACGTGGTAGCTGCTCACCCGGCCGATGAAGAAGGCGCTGGACGTGGTGGCGAGCCGGCCGGCCAGCTCGCTGATCCGCGGCTCGGCCGTCAGCACCTCGGCGACCTGGTCGGGGATCGCCTCGAGGCCGCGGATCAGCCGGGCCCCGTCGGCGGGCCCGATGTCCCGGATCCGACCCAGGTACAGCGAGAGCAGCGCGAACACGACCACCGTCGAGGTGAACGTCTTGGTGGAGGTCACCGACACCTCCGGCCCGGCGTGCAGGTAGATGCCCGACTCGCAGGCCCGGCCGATGGTGCTGCCCGGCGTGTTGATCACCCCGATGACCCGCCCTCCCTTCCGCTTGATCTCCTCCACGGCGGCCAGGGTGTCGTAGGTCTCGCCGGACTGGCTGACCGCCACGTAAAGGGTGTCCGGCTCGACGACCGGGTTGCGGTATCGGAACTCCGAGGCGGGCTCGGCGTCAGCGGGGATACGGGTCAGGCGCTCGATGAGGTGGGCACCGGACAGGCCTGCATAGAAGGCGGAGCCGCACCCGAGCACCTTCACGCGGCGCAGCGCCAGGACGTCCCGCGGCGCGAGCTCGACCCCACCGAGGTGGGCCGTCGCGAACCGGTGGTCGAGACGCCCCCGCAGCGCCTGGCCGATGGCCGCGGGCTGCTCGAAGATCTCCTTGTGCATGTAGTCGGGGTGTCCCGCCTTGTCGTAGGCGGTCTCCGACACCGGGGCGGTGACCGGCCGCCTCGTCGTCGGTGCGGCGTCGAGGGTAAAGGTCCGGAACCCGTCCGCGCGCACCACGGCCATCTCGCGGTCGTCCAGGTAGACGATCTGGTCGGTGTAACGCACCAGGGCGGCGGCGTCCGAGGCCACGAAGTGCTCGCCGTTGCCCACGCCGAGCAGCACCGGGCTCCCGTTGCGGGCGACCACGATCCGGTCCGGTTGGCGCTGGTCGATGACGGCGATGCCGTAGGCGCCCTCCACCAGATGGAGGGCGGCCCGGACGGCATCCTCGAGGTTCTCCTCCTTCTGACGGGCGATGAGGTGGGCGAGCACCTCACTGTCCGTCTCCGAGCTGAAGTGGACGTCGGCCAGGAGGCCGGCCCGGAGCTCGGCGGCGTTCTCGATGACGCCGTTGTGGACCACGGCGACCGAGTTCGAGCCGTCGACGTGGGGATGGGCGTTGGCGTCGGTCGGCTCGCCGTGGGTGGCCCACCGGGTGTGGCCGATGCCCACCGTCCCTCGGAGGAGCTTCGGCGCCGACTGGACGAGGTCGTCCACCCGTCCGGCGCACTTGTGGATCTTCAGGCCGGTCTTGCCGATGACCGCCACGCCGGCGGAGTCGTACCCGCGGTACTCGAGGCGTTGGAGGCCCTCGAACAGGATCGGGACGGCGTTGTTGCTGCCGATGTAGCCGACGATGCCGCACACGGTTCTCTCCTAGCCGTAGACGATGCGCCGGATCTGGCGCTCGGTCAGTTGGGGGGCGGCCACCGGACGGGCGTCCAGCTCGCGTGCGACCAGTTCGAAGATCTGTCGGTTGGCCAGTCCCTCGGACTGCAGCTCGCGGTGGCGCCGGCGGACGAACGTCTCTGCGGGCTCGCCGCAGAAGGCCACGACCTCCTCCACCACCCGCCGGGCTGCGGCCGGATCCAGGGCGGTGGTGTGGGCGAGGTGGTCGACCAGCTCGTCCCACTGGCTGCCGGGCATGCATCGAGCATGGCCGGTTCGGGGCATCCTTGCAACTGATTTGCCCGTATTCGGGCAGAAATTGGCAAAATGTGCCCTCTCGGGCGCGTTCGGCGATGGCGCGGCATGGCCGGGGCCGGCGCGGGGCCGGCGCGGGACCGGGGCGGGGGCCGGGACTGGGGACAGGCAGGCCCGGCCCGGAGCGGGGCGCAGTCCGGGTCGGGGCGGTCCCCGGGTCAACAAGTGTTGCACCGGTACCGTGCGGCGGCCGGGTCCGGAACCAGGCTCCGCCTCCTCGCTCCGGACCCGGCATCCGCACCCTGGCGGCGCCGGCCCTGCCCATCGCGTCCTGTTCGAGCGGCATCGGCCGGACCCGGCCGGACCCGGTCGGACCAACAGGACCACGGACGGCGTGTCAGTGATGCTCAGACCAGCCGACGGTCGCTCGCCCACCGGGCCAGCTCATGGCGCGTCGAGAGCTGGAGCTTGCGCAGCACCGAGGAGACGTGCGACTCGACCGTCTTGGTCGAGATGGTGAGGTCGCGCGCCACCTCCTTATAGGTGTACCCCCGGGCGATGAGTCGGAGCACCTCCCGCTCCCGCGGCGAGAGCTGGTCCAGTTCCGGATCGAGGCCGGAGGCGCGGGTGCCAGCGCCGTTGGCGAAGGCGTCGAGCACGAAGCCCGCCAGCCGGGGCGAGAAGACGGCGTCGCCGGCCGCCACCCGGAACACGGCCTGGAGTAGCTCGTCACCCGAGATGGTCTTGGTGATGTAGCCCCTGGCGCCGGCCCGGATGACCGCGATCACGTCCTCGGGGGCATCGGACACCGACAGGGCGAGGAACCGTACCTCGGGGTGGACCGGGACGACGTCCCGCAGGACGGCCTGGCCGCCGCCGCCGGGGAGGTGCACGTCGAGCAGGACGACGTCGGGCAGCCGCTCGTTGATGAGCTCCACCGCCGCGTCGACCTCGTCGGACTCGCCCACGACCTGGACGGCGTCACCGAGTTCGGCCCGGACCCCGGAACGGAAGACGGCGTGGTCGTCGACGAGGAACACCCGCGGCCGGTCCGGGCTGGTCATCCGGTGGCCTCCCGCCGCGGCATCGACAGCTCGACCTCGGTGCCCCGCCCGGGCGCGGAGCGGATGGCCACGGAGCCCCCGCCCCTGGCCATGCGTTCGCGGATCGACCGGGCGATGCCCTGGCGGTCCTCGGGGACGGCCGCCGGGTCGAACCCACAGCCGCGGTCCCGGACGAAGAGCATGACCGTGTCCGGTTCGACCTCGGCGTAGAGGGAGACTTGGTCGGCACCCGACCACTTGGCCGCGTTGACCGTGGCCTCGCGGCAGGCGTCGAGCAGGGAGCGGAGACCGTCGGTCAGGGGGCAGTCCCCGACCACCACCACCTGCACGGTGATGCCGTGGTCGGCCTCGACCGTGCGCTGGACGAGGCCGATGCCCTCGGCAAGGGTGGACACGTCCTGGCCGAGGGCGCCGGGCAGGCGGCCCTCGAAGAGCCAGGACCGGAGCTCGCGCTCCTGGGCGCGGGCCAGGCGCACCACGTGCTGGGGGTCGTCGGCCGACCGCTGGATGAGGGCGAGCGTCTGGAGCACCGAGTCGTGGACGTGGGCGGCCATCTGGGCCCGCTCCTCGGCGAGTGCCCGGGCCTGCCGTTCCGAGATGAGGTCTCGCACCAGGCTCAGCCACCACGGGCCGAACACCACCACGATGGCGGCGACGACCAGCAGTGCGCCGCCCACCGGTCGGAGCACGGCGCCGGTCGGGTGACCGTTGACGAGCAGGAGGAGGCCAGCGACCCCGACCGCCACGCCGACGGCGGTGCGTGCCACCAGCAGCCGGCGGCTCGGTGAGTCGGCACCGGTGCGGAGCATCGGGAGGAGGTCGTCGTTGATCCAGAGCCGCTCCTGGTCACTGGCGTTGCGGCGGATCAGGATGGCGGCGGCCACGGCGAGGAAGACCGGCCAGCCGAACGAGCCCAGGTAGCCCAGATGGAGCGTCCCGGCGAGGACCTGGGCGACCACCAGGACCGGAATGATCGCCACCACCAACCGGAGGCCGCGTCGGTCGGTGACGGCCCGGGAGAAGATCGTGGTGTCCTCACCCCGCAGGGGCAGGAAGAGCCACGCCACCGCGTAGGCCAGGATGCCGATGCCGCTCCCGAGCGAGAGCAGGACGACCGCGATGCGCACCAGCGTCACGTCGATGCCCGTGGCCTGTGCCAGGCCGCCGCAGACGCCGGCCACCACGCGGGCGTCGGGGCTCCTCCGGAGCGGCCCCCGCAGGTGGCGGTGCCGGCCGCCGCCGACGCCGCGACCCGGGCGGACCCAGGGGGGTCCGTGGTGCGGGCCGGGGCCGCCGGGGGCGGCCCGGTGCTGCCACAGGCCGCGGCCGGCCCCGGGTGCGGGGTACGACTCCGGTGGCACCCCGGTGCCTGGATCCGTGAACTGAGCGATATCCGATGTTCGCGCACCCTCTCGCCGTGGGCCATCAGGGATGACCCTGATCCGTCGGGGCCGTCCTCAGGGTCCGACCAGGGACCTGCCGGATTCCGGCGGGCCCCGTGCTCCGTCAGGCTGACGGCATGGAACACACCACCTCTTCCGACACCGGCGACACCGCTGGCGGCACCCACGCCACCGCACCACCTCCACCCGAGGACCGGCTGCATCGCCGGCGCGACGGTCGGATGCTGGCCGGCGTGGCCGCCGGACTCGCCGACTACTTCGACATCGACCCGACCCTCGTCCGCATCGCCTTCGTGGTGCTGGCGGTGGTCGGCGGTCTGGCCGTCCCGCTCTACCTCGCCGGCTGGCTGCTCATCCCCGAGGAGGGTGCCGACCGTTCGGTGGCCGAGGACCTGCTCGAACGGGAGCGGGCGCGCTGACCCGTCGGCCGGCTCCCGCCGAGCGAGCCGACCACACGGACAGCGGGACCATCCCGACAACACCTACACGCCGACCACGCCGAACACCCCGAACGCTCACCACCCGGACCACATCACCAGAAAGGACATGCCGTGCGCTACCGATGGGATCCCGTCTACCCGGCAGGCCGGCGGAGCTCGCCGCCGGCGGACCGCGACCTCCGGGCCTCGGACGCCGAACGCAACGACGTCGCCGAGAAGCTCTCCCGCCACTACGCCGACGGGCGACTCGACCAGGTGGAGTTCAAGGCCCGGCTCGACCGGGCGATGGGCGCCACCACGCGAGGAGACCTCGGCGGCCTGTTCGACGACCTCCCCGACCTTCCCGAGGACCGGCCCCTCGCGCCACCGCGGCGTCGGCACCTGGCCCCGCTCGTCCTCGTCGTCGCGCTCGTCGTGCTGGCGACAGGGGCGGCGGCCTCCACCGTGCACGTGGGGTGGCTCCTGGCCGTGGCGGTGGTCCTCCTCCTCTGGCACCGGAGCACCCGTCGCCATCGGGGTGACCCGGCACGGGACGAGCTCGACCGTTAGGCTCGCGGCGCTCGACCGGTGTCCGCGCTCGCGATCACCGTGTCCACGGATCCGGGCGTCCACGGATCCGGCCAGCGCGACCGGCACACGCGCCGCTCCGGTCGGGAGCGGGTCAGCCCCCGGGCGGGGTCGCGCCCGTCCCACGCCCCGCCCGCCGACGGACGACACCGGGCTCGACCAGGAACACTGGAGCCATGACCCTCTGGAGCACGGCCTCGACCGTGTGCCGGTCCTCCCGGGGGGGCGACCGCCGACGGCAACCCGAGGAGGCAGTCCGATGACGACGATCGAAGACGCACACGCCGAGGGGACGCCGACCGGCGACCCGCCGGCGGCCAGGGCGATCGGCTTGGTCAAGACCTACGGGACGGGTGACGCCGTGGTCCGGGCCCTCGACGGGGTCGACGTCGAGTTGGAGCGGGGGTGCTTCACCGCCGTCATGGGCCCGTCGGGTTCAGGCAAGTCGACGCTCATGCACTGCATGGCCGGGCTCGACACGCCGACCTCGGGCCGCACCTTCGTCGGCGGCCAGGAGATCGGCCTGCTCGACGACGCCGGGCTGACCCAGATGCGCCGGGACCGGATCGGCTTCGTCTTCCAGTCGTTCAACCTTGTCCCGACCCTGA
>JBKQRT010000008.1:0-5021 GCA_052143895.1 Acidimicrobiales bacterium
AGCGCTCGAAAGTGCACCCCCATATCGGGCCGCCGCTGACCTCGTACTTCAGGGACAGCTCAGACTCTATCAGCAATTGATTGTGACGTCAACTTTGGATACCGTATGGGTGCCAAGAACCTCATCCGGGTCGTTGACCTGGGACTGTCTCCCGACCCGATGTGACCGCGAGAATGGTCTGTGGCACTCTCGTTTCTCTATCTCGCCTTCCTCCGGACCCTGCAGCTCCTCCGTCTGCAGCGGTCTGACGACACCGATCTGGCCATTGAGGTTGTCATGCTGCGCCACGACGTGGCGGTCCTCCGTCGCCAGGTGGCGCGTCCGGCCGTGCGGCCGCCGGATCGGGCGCTGCCCGCCGGTCTCAGCCGACTGGCATCCCGGGCCAAAGTCACCTGGTTCTCCGTGCAGCCCGACACCCTGCTCCGCTGGCACAGAGAACTGGTCCGTCGAAAGTGGACCTATCTGAAGGCGCCTGGCCGCCCGGCGATCCCGGGCGGGACCGTGCAGCTCGTGGTCCGACTGGCCAGGGAGAATCCGACATGGGGATATCGCCGGATCCAAGGCGAGCTCTCCGTCATGGGCATCGACCTGGCCGCCTCGAGCGTCTGGAACGGCACTGTTGCATTGAGCAGCGCTTCTCGGCGCGAAGCATGAGGAGCACCGAGAATCCCGTGCTTACATGCATCGCAAACACATGGATGTCACTCATGCCGCGTGCATCCAGGGCGCTGCTGGCAGCAGGATTGGCGTCGGACACCCATCATGCAACAGTGCCGGCCGCCGTTTGTCACGAGCAAGGCATGAATCCCTAGCAAAGCTGCGCTGATAGCGCTTCGCACAACTCGAGCGATTGCCCTTGTCCAAGGGGGTAGCTTCTTTGCGGTGCTATCCGAAGACCTCCGCCGCACGCCATGAGCTTCAGCCACCGCATCGATGACATCGTCCAGGTCGTCGAGGCCGCCGGCGTGGCGATCCTGGTGGTCGGCGGACTGATCGTGCTCGTGCGGTCGGCAGTGCTGTTCCTGATCCCCCGTACTCGCAGTCAGGCCTACCAATACTGTCGCCGCCATCTCGGACGGACGATCCTTCTCGGTCTCGAAGTTCTCATCGTGGCCGACATCATCAGGACCGTCATCGTCGACCAGACGCCGACCAGCGTTGCCGTCCTAGCCACGATCGTGGCGATCAGGATCGCGCTCAGCTGGTCGTTGGCCGTCGAGGTTGACGGGGCCTGGCCATGGAACCGGCGGTCGTTACGACCTGAGGACGTTGGACGAGGTAACGACGAGGCGTAGCTGACCAGGCGTCTTTGCTACACGTAAAGCTGGGACTCGTCTAGCGGCCCCGGCACGAACGCTTGGTTTCACCGGCACCGTTGCATTGGGTAGCGACCTTGTGGGAGCCGACTCTCATCCATGAATATCGCCTGGTGGCGTG
The DNA here is from genome assembly GCA_052143895.1 of Acidimicrobiales bacterium. Classification (GTDB taxonomy): domain Bacteria; phylum Actinomycetota; class Acidimicrobiia; order Acidimicrobiales; family RAAP-2; genus Bog-756. Next base: position 1,438 of record JBKQRT010000008.1, read on the forward strand.
ACGTGGATGGAGTTCTTGGCACCCACAGGCCTCAAACGGGACCGGACCGCCAGCATTGTGATCCGAGGCCACGCCTTCATACAGAACCTGCGCCGAGGACACTACGAACTCGGGGTCGACGCGCTCCCGGGATGACGTTGGCTGCAGCGTTCGACGAGCTCGCACTGGTGGTCTGAGCGGCGAATCTCACGGGAGCCGGAAGGACCGCGTCCGACGATCCATCAACGCAACAGCGCCGTCGCCGGTCAATGGCCGCGGCCGCGGCCGGTGCGGTACCGCTGAGGATCGCTCGGGTTGGCGGCCGCCGCGATCCGATCTTGGACGTTCGAAAGCTCGGCCCGGGCCTTCCGGCTGCAGCGGGGGTCGGGCTTCACCTCGTCGTCGGGGAGGGGTGGGAGGGCGAATCCGGAGTAGACGACCTTGCGGGGACGCTCGACAGGTGGGTGGGCGCGGTGGAGCGTGTCGCTGCAGTGCACGGTGACATCGCCGGTCTGGGTCTCGAGCATCCGGGGTCGGAGATCGAGCTTCGGATCGCGGCCGGCAGCCATCGTATTGGCGCGGTGGCTGCCGGGGATCACCCCGAGGGCGCCGCTGACGCGATCGGCACCGGTGACCGAGATGCCACAGGTCAGTCCGCTACAGACGTAGGAGTGCTTGCCTTGGCCGCAGTCCTTGTGCCATGGAAGATCGGACAGGCCGCGCACGATCCCGAGCGGCTTCACCAGACCCTCGCCACCGCCGCTGTGCTGGTGCCCATCGCCGGTGAGGTCGCCGACCGACTGGTACCGCTCGCTGGTGACCGCTTCTCGGAGCGCGGCCGACTTCTCGTGGAAGAAGAGGACCCGTACGGCCTGGGCTTCCCCGTCCTTGTTCTCCGCCCACCACGACTCGCCGTCGTCGGGAGTGGCGCGACTGATCCACTCGTCGATGTCTGCGCCGATCGCGTCCATGACGCCCTCATCGAAGACGCTGCGGAGGTGGAGGAAGCCAGCCTGGTCGAGGAAGTGCGCCATCTCGTCACGGTCGTCGTCGGGCATGAAGGTGCGGTCGAGGTCGAGGGGGCCGCCGTCGAGATCGGTGAAGGTGACGTCGCCACTCTCATGGACCTTGCGGCCGTCCAGCAGGGCGCGCAGTGCTGGCTCCCAGGCGATCCAGTGGTCGATGCTGCCGGTGGTGATCCGGACCCGCGAGGTCATAGCGAGTCCCATGGCCGACTGGACGTCCTGGACGAAATCGGAGAGCGCGTCCGCTGGGAGTACGGCTACGACGCCGGCATCGTCGGCCCCCGAGTGAATTCCTAGGGTTCCATCCGACTCCAGGAGCGTCACGCTCCGGCCGTCGATCTCGAGGCCGAGCGGGGGGAGCTCCTGGCATGCCACCCCACGCCCGGCGAGATCACCGTGCACTGCGATGGCGTCGGGCAGCAGGGCGTCGAGCATCTCGTCGCGCTCGAGCGCTCGGATGTCCTTGAGTAGCCGGGTCCGGCAATCGATCGACATACGCCCTCCCTCAGATTCCCAATTGTGACGCATTGCTTCGCCGGACGCTTCCGTCGCTCCCAAACGGCGTGATGTTCCCGAGCGCCGTAATCGGCAGTTCGCCAACTTCAGGGCAGTCCCGAGTCCCCTGGATATATGGAGTGCTTCGACTTCGCACGTGCGAATCTCCACGAACCTCGCGCTCTTGAGTCTCCTTCAGCGGTTCGGGCGGGGCGTTGGGAGACCTCGTCAGACATGCGCGTAGTGGCGGGCCTGCGCCAACCGTCAGCGGTGAAAAGCGCGAGTGCCCGAAGAGTACGGCGCTCGGATCCGCCCCGTTCACGGTGTGCGACGGCGGAGTGTCGTGCTCCCGATGATGAGCGACAGGACCACGAATCCGATGACGACGCCGAGGTCGAGCAGGAACGCCATGGTGACGGTCGCTGACGTCGCCACCCGTGTCGTCGCATCCACCGCATAGGACATCGGGAGGACGTCGGAGACCCAATGGAGGACGGTTGGGAGCTCGTCTCTCGGGATGATGATCCCGCACAGGAGGAGCTGGGGGAAGATGAAGGCCGGCATGAACTGCACGGCCTGGAACTCGGTGGCGGCCAAGGCGCTGAGCGACAAACCCAGCGCAGTGCCGAGGAGCGCGTCGAGCACGGCAACCACGACGATGAGCCAGGCCGATCCTGTGACCGTGAGTCCATAGAGCCCGAACGAGAGTCCGGACACGAGCACCGCCTGGGCAATGGCCATTGCTCCGAACGCGATGGCGTAGCCGATGACGAACTCCCCCTTCGTGAGCGGCATGGTGAGCAAGCGCTCGAGGGTCCCGCTCGTCCTCTCTCGAAGTGTCGCAACCGAGGTGATGAGGAACATCACGATCAGCGGGAAGATCCCAAGGAGTGACGGGGCGAAGTGGTCGAAGGTCCCGGGTCTCCCCTCGAGTATCCAGGCCAGCAGTCCGATCAGGACGCTTGGGACCAGTAGGAGGAGGGCCAGCGTCCGAGGATCGTGGCGGATCTGGCGGACGATGCGTGTGGCAGTGGCTATTGTTCGACGACGGTTCACGGAGCCTGCTCGATCAGCGTCACGAAGGCTGCGTCATAACTAGACGAGCCAGCTCGTTCGAGAAGTTCTGTTGGCGTGACGTCGGCCAGGATCCGCCCTTCGCGGAGGAGCAGCAGTCGCTCGCATTTGGCCGCCTCGTCCATGACATGGCTGGAGACCACCACCGTGGCGCCCGAGGTCGCGAGCTTGACGAAGGTGTCCCACAGATCGCGCCGCAAGATCGGGTCAACGCCGACGGTCGGCTCATCGAGGATCAGCATGCCCGGCCTACCCAGGAGGGCGGTCGCGAGCGAGACTCTGGCGCGCTCGCCGCCGGAGAGCCGACCGACCAGGGACCGCGCGAGCTGCTCGAGGTCGACTTCAGCGAGCACTCGGAGGACGTCGTCTTGTGGCACGCCGAGTACCGAGGCGAAGTATCGGAGGTTCTCCATCACCGTCAGATCGGAGTAGACGGCTGGTTCCTGTGAGACGTAGCCGATGCGCCGTCTCAATTCCGGAGATCCACCGGGGACGCCGAGTACATCGATCTCTCCGCCCTTGACGATCTGAAGCCCGAGAAGCGATCGGAGCAGCGTGCTCTTGCCGCTCCCACTGGGCCCGAGGAGGCCGACGAGCTGGCCAGGCGGGATCGTGAAACTGACGTCGGAGAGTACCGTGCGGCGGGTGCGGACGACCTCGAGCCCCTGCACGCGGATCGCCGGGACGGATTCCATCAACGTCCAGGGTCCGAGCGGCAGCCGGTGCGGCGGATATGCACGTGCCCCATCGTGCCTCAACGAGTCCCAATGGCAGTGTTGCATGATGGGTGCACGCCGTTGATCCTGCCTGGCACAGTTGCATCGAGTCGCGCCGACCATTCCGCGGCACAGGAAGCGCTGCGATCCTCGTACTGAAACGTACTGGGAAGACATGAGGCGCCAGGTTCCGACACTCGTCCGCGGCGCTTCCAGGGGGATAATCGGCGGGAGCGGAATCGACGTCGGTCACCCGTAATGCAACAGTGCCCGACCTGCACAGCGCCGGACGGGG
>JBKQRT010000009.1:0-3958 GCA_052143895.1 Acidimicrobiales bacterium
CTCGGTTACCGCGGGGACCAAAGCCCGGCGCGTCGTCGAACTCCTCGTCTACCTCGCGGCCCACGATGGGACCGCCACCCGAGGCGAATGGCTCACCGACGTCTCTCCCGAAAAGGCCCTGAGCGACGGCTACGTCCGCAACCTCGTCCTCCTCACCCGCCGGTTCCTGGAAGAGATCACCGGCGACGGCGATCTCCTCGCCTACGACCGCAGCACCCAGCGCTTCACCCTCGCCGAGCGTGTACGGGCCGACTGGACCATGTTCCGGTCTTTCTCCGCCGCCGGCGAGCCCGACGGACTCCGGACGGCGCTGTCGCTCGTCCGCGGTATGCCCTTCGGTGCCAACCCCGAACCGTGGACGTCGGCTGCCGGCATCTCGTACGCCATGGTCGCCGAGATCGTCGATGCTGCTATCTCTCTCGCAGAACACGCCCTGTCTGACGGTGAGGCGCAGCTCGCCACCTGGGCCGCCCGCCAAGGCCAACACGCCGACCGCTACGACCAGGGCCTCTGGCGCAACCTCTTACGCGCAGCTGGTGACGACCCGACCCGAGAGAGGATCTGGCAGGAGCTGGGAGACCTGCTGGCCGTCGACGGCGACGCTGCCGTTGACCTCGACCCTGCCACGGTCGATCTCTACAGGGTTCTCTCCACGCCGAGACCTGTGTCCGCCGACGTCGTCGTCCTCCAAGAAGACGACGAGGTTGTCATACCCACACGCCAGGCCGTCTAACAAGGTCTCGGGTCTCGGGCAGGATCCGGCGTCGCCACCCGAGCGGGATCGATTCAACCCGCAACTGGCTCACCTCCAGACTGGCATAGGCACCCGGCCTAGAAGCATGACCGCGGGTCGCACCGCCAAGAGCGCAATGGCATCTTCAACGCATTGGCTTGCTCGACATGGTGCGCAAGATCGCCGAGTCTCGGCGGACGACTCTGAAGACGCGCGGGATAGTTCAGACGGAGAGATGATTGATCGGTAAAGGCGTGCCTGCGTTGGCAGTCCCCTACTCGGGATCGACCGCGACCTCCACCTGCCGTAGATAGCCGTCGGCATCGCCGCCGAAGATGACCAGCCGGCTCGCAGTGGATCCGTCCCAGCCGTGGGCGCGCAACCCTTCCGTAGCTTCACGGATCTGACGTGAGAGGGCGACGCGCACGGGAGCGTCGATATCCATTGGTCGAGCGATGACGATGGCCGACCCGCCGTCACTCCGGGCGAGCTCCCCGACGAGGAATGCGTGGTCGATCCCAATGGACGGGGCACCGGCGGCCCCGAGCAGCACGTCGACTGACACGGCATCGAACGACGCGTCCGCTGGGATGTCGATAACCTGGCGTCCCCGCACCTTTTCGATCCAATCTGCTCGCAACTCGGCGCGGTCCACAGTGATTCGCATGGCGTGCAGCCAGCCCGGGGCGATCTCGCCGTGCTCGTTGATCACTCCGAGGTAGGCGGGAACGTCGGGGTCCAGCGACAGCCCGGCCTCGGTGACGGCGTAGTGCCACTGGCCGGATTCGTGGAAGGACGTCTTGACCCAACGAGCACCCTCCCGATGGCACAGGTACACGTCGCCCGAGTGACGCGCCGACTCGATTGACCACGACGAGCCGGACCTCTCGTCGGCGTCTCGTACCCGGAACCGGACCGTCGAACCTGCAGGCAAAGCGCCCATACCCGAAGGCTACGTAATCCGCAGAACCTGAGAACGGCCATGGCTGAACGTCGACCCCGAGGGACCGTGCATGACGTCCAGGAACCAGAAGCCGGAGTGGATGACCGGATCGTTGGTAACCTTCTCCTGTGGCTGAGGAGCGCATCACCTCGAACATCGAATCGCTGTATTCGCAGGTCAGCAGGCCTGCTCGAAGCGCCGAGAGCACCGCCGAGACGATCAGGACCACCGCGGTTGAAACCATCGACAACGATGTCCTGTCCCTACTCCTCTCGGGCCTCGCTGTGGGTCGCTGACGGTGTCGCGCCGCGATGTTGCGTTCGGCTCGTCGAGGACGTCGTTGTATCGCTCCCTCGGGATGGCCGCTCCTTGTGGCGCAGAATTGCCCGTCGAGACGATAGATACAAGACAGCAGGAGACCATCGACAACGACCGAGCCTTCGACCTGCTCATCGACATCAGCTTGCGGGGTACGCAATGAAGGACGCTGCTGTCGCCCGGCGGTCCCTCTACCAGGCGCTCGGCGCACTAGGTCCTCATGATCCAGGGCTCGGGAACGGCGAGACTATTGTGACCGAGGCCGTCGAGACCGTCGACGGCGACCGAATGATCGAAGTCCTGCTCACTTTGTCTCTGATCGGTTGAGCACACGACTGGCTACGGCGGTCGTATTCGGTAGCACCAGCGACGAGCATCTGCGTTCAGTCGTCGACCGACTCGATCCGTCCGACGTCGCAGTTCTCGACGCCGCCACAATGTCCGAGCAGCCGTTCGTGATGGGTCCCGGATACCTCCAGCTCGGAGAGTTGCGGGTCTTGTCCGAAGCACCCGTACGGGGCTGGCTGCGCCGGCTGGCACCACCTGATTGGCAGCGGGGCCTGGTACTCGAGTCGCACGAGGCCGTCGTCAAGGCGGCCTGGCTGTCCCTTCTCGTGTCGATCACCCGATGCTGCGGGGTTCGTTGGCTCACGGAGCTAGACGCAATGCTGAGCGCCGAAAACAAGCTGGTCCAAGCCGTTGCCGCCACGGAACTCGGCATCGCCATTCCCGAAACCATCGTCACGAACGACCCGGCTGAGCTGAAGGCGGTCTTCGCAGACGAGTTCGTCATCAAGCCACTCGGTCCAGGTCACTTCTACGAGGACGATGAGGCCCACGTGGTGTACACCACCGTTCTGCGCCACGATGCGCCCGAACTGGCGACCCTGGGCGCTGCGCCCTTTCTGGCTCAGCGCAAGCTCGAAGCCCGGCGCCATCTTCGCGTCGTCACGGTTCGACGGCGCCTCTGGGCCGCCTCGATCGAGGGGCAAGATTGGCCGCTCGACTGGCGCGAAGCAGCGGAGGCCCATTCGGCATTCGTCCCCAGCGAGCCGCCAGCAGAGGTCTCGAAGGGTGCGATAGCGCTGGCTGAGCGTCTGGAACTCGGATACTCAAGCCAGGACTGGCTGCTCTGCGATGACAGTTGCTACGTGGTCGACGTCAACCCAGCGGGCCAATGGCTGTTTTTGCCAGAGCCGATCGCCAGCTCGGTCGCTGGCGCTGTCGCCGGCTGGCTAAGTGGTGAAACTCCGTGACCTCGTCGCGCAAGCAAGAGCGTCAGCAGAGGCGCAAGGAGCGTCACAATCGGCGTACAACAGCCTGCGACGACGAGGTACGGCGCAGTGAGGGACGAATGTACCTGGCGCACTTTCGCGGACTGTGGCCCGGCGCGAAAGTGCCCTCGTTCCAGGTGCATCCAGGCGAACCGGGCGATAACAGCGGATGGGGGACCGAGGATTGCCAGGCCCTCATCGAAGAAGGGCGGCGACAGCTGGACGCCCAGCTTGTCCAGGCTGATCAGATACGGAGCCGGGCACAGTTCCTCTTTACGACGGCCATCGGCCTGGCTGCCGTCTCGTTCGCGGGGAAGTCAACCGTCTTCGCTGCGAAGAACGATGTTCCCCTTGCAATCTGGAGCCTCGGCCTTCTCCTGACGACGCTCGGACTACTCGGCACTGCATCCGTCATCGTCGCGAGGAAGGACTTCGGCTCCATCGATACTGCACTGATGACCTCCTCCTACGAACCTCCAGTGCCTCCGAAACTCGCTGCTGGCTACTCACGCCAGGTGGGAACGGGAGCCAACACGGTGGCCACGCTCCTTACCGTCTACCGAGACGCTGTGCTCCTGGTCATGTTGGGAGCGATCTTCTGGGGAGCGGCCTGGTTGGTGGCGACCGCCTGACTAACTGAGGTGCAACTCGCTCCTAGTGGTCTCGCGCGTAAATCATTGTGACTTACGC
>JBKQRT010000010.1:0-5449 GCA_052143895.1 Acidimicrobiales bacterium
GTGCGCGAGTACCCCGAGATCGTCCGCCGCTACTTCGGCAGGATAATCCCGCCGAACGACAACAAGTTCGCGGCGCTGAACTCGGCGGTGTGGTCGGGCGGCTCGTTCATCTACGTTCCCCCGGGCGTCGAGGTCGACATGCCCCTCCAGGCGTACTTCCGCATCAACGCCGAGAACATGGGGCAGTTCGAGCGGACGCTTATCATCGCCGACGTCGGATCCCAGGTGCACTACATCGAGGGGTGCTCGGCACCTGTCTACACAACCGATTCGCTCCACTCCGCCGTGGTCGAACTGGTGGCGCTCGAAGGGTCCCGCATCACGTACACGACCATCCAGAACTGGTCCAACAATGTCTACAACCTGGTCACCAAGCGTGCCCGGGCGGAGGCGGAGGCCCACGTGGAGTGGATCGACGGCAACATCGGATCACGCCTCACCATGAAGTACCCGTCCGTCTACCTGATGGGCCCAAAGGCGTCCGGCGAGGTGCTGTCGGTGGCCTACGCCGGGGCGGGTCAGCACCAGGACGCAGGGGCGAAGATGGTCCACGCCGCACCCGAGACCACGTCGACCATCGTCTCGAAGTCCATCTCCAAAGATGCGGGCATCACCACCTACCGCGGCCTGGTCCACGTGGACGAGGGAGCCAAGCACGCCAAGAGCTTCGTCCGGTGTGACGCACTGTTGCTCGACGACACGGCGGTGTCGGAGACCAAGCCGTACATGGAGGTCGGCGAGCGGGATGCGCGGATCGGCCACGAGGCGACGGTGTCAAAGGTGGGCGACGACCAGCTCTTCTACTTGATGAGCCGTGGTCTGTCCGAGACCCAGGCGATGGGGATGATCGTGAACGGGTTCATCGAGCCGATCACCAGGACACTGCCGATGGAGTACGCCGTCGAGTGGAGCCGCCTCATCGAGCTGCAGATGGAAGGCTCGGTCGGCTGATCCCTCCCGCCCGGCCGCGCCCCGGCGCCAGCTGGGTTCCCCCGGAGCCCCGGGGGGTAGATCGGAGAGGCAGACTGTCAGCATGCCGATGAGGGAAGAGTGCAAGCACTTTCAGAGCCGGACCTACGACTCGGGGGAGGTCGCCCGGTTCTGTGTCCTCAACCTGGCGCCCGAGGCCCCGTGGAAGTGCCCCGACGACTGCCCTTCGTACACACGCCGACTGGCCGATGTGGGCTGGTCCCACGGGTCACTGGTGGAACCGAAGCTGGAACCCATGCCTGACATCCCCGGCGAGGACGCGGCGACCCTTTTGGATCAGGCCGAGGGCATTGTCAACGCCATCGGGCCCGAGGTGCTGGCCGACGTTCGTCGCGAGGATGAGCGCCAGGAACGGAAGGCGCATCGCTGGTGGCGCAAGAAGGGCTGACCCGACCGGCCGCGCCCCCTCTCGGCCGCGCCCCCTCTCGGCCCCGCCTTCCGACGGCCCCGCCTTCCGACGGCCCCACCGACTGACGGGGCCACCGACTGACGGGCTTACCGGCCGGTGAAGGACGCAGCCCGCTTCTCCACGAATGCCGTCATGGCCTCGACCAGATCGTCCGACGCCAGGAAGCCGGCGTTCCAGGTGGCGACGTAGTCCAGTCCGTCTGCGACCGAGCGGCCCTCGCTGGCGGTGAGCACCGCCTTCGTTCCCTGCACGGCCAGCGGAGAGTTCGCCGCGATTTCCTCGGCCATGGCCCGGGCGCCGCTGAGGACGGCGTCGGGGTCGACACAGACGTGGTTGACGAGGCCGATCGCCTCGGCCCGTTCCGCCGTGATGTCCTTGCCGGTGTAGGCCAACTCGGCGACGTGGCCCTTTCCGATGATGTGGGCAAGCCGCTGCAGGCTGCCGAGGTCGGCGACGATGGCGACTTTGGTCTCACGAACCGAGAACACGGCGTCGGCGCTGGCCAGGCGGATGTCACAGGCGGCCGCCAGGTCGACACCCCCGCCGATGCAGCAGCCGTGGATGGCGGCGACGACCGGGACGGGGCATGCGGCCACCGAGGTGACGGACGCCTGGAGGCGGAGAACCTCGGCCCTGGCCGACCTGGCCCTGGCCGCCATCGAGGTCGGGTTCCCGGTGCCCGACGAGGGTCCCGCCAGTCCCGCCATGGCCACGAGGTCCAGGCCGACGGAGAAGTGCGGTCCTCTGGCCGCCACCACCACGGCTCGGACGTCCGGCTCCGAGCCGATGGCCGCCATGGCCCGTGGGAGGTCCGTCCAGAACGCGGGACCCATCGCATTCCGCTTCTCCGGCCGGTCGAGCCAGAGGGTGGCGACATGGCCGTCCGTCTCGATGGAGAGGACCTCGGACGAGAACGCGGCGATGGGGGAGTCGGGGGTCGGATCCATGGCCAGAGCGTAGGCGGCACCGTGGCCGACCGCCGCCCGCGCTGGCTGTCGGGAGGGTCGGAGGGCGGGCGGGCGAGAGCCGGCTCGCCGGGCCGATCCTCCGGGCCGGGCAGGTACTATGGCAGCCGAGGCTCGTGTTCCGAGCCTCCTTGCGCGAGAGGCTTCTGATCTGTCCACCTTCACTCCAGAGACCGCCGCCGGGCTCCCCGGGATTCCCTGGCTGCAGCACCGGCGGACAGCTGCGGCGGAGGCTTTCGCGTCCTCACCGCTGCCGACCGAGAAGGACGAGGTGTGGCGGTACAGCCGGATCGATCAGCTCGACCTCGACCGGTTCCGACCGGTGGCGAGCTCGCGGACGCCGGCCGCGCCCGACCCCGGGCCCTCTCCGTCCGACCGCGTCCACTCCCTGGTCACCAGCCTCGGTGACCGCTCGGGCCTGATGGTCACCATCGACGGCGTTCTGGCCACTGTGGCGTCGGCAGTGGAGGAGGACGCCTTGACGCTCGGCCGGGCCACCGAGCACCCCGAGGCAGGACACCTCCTCGGAGTGGTGGTGCGGGACCCGCACGATTACCTGTTGCTGAACGACGCGTTCGTTGTCGACCCGCTCGTCGTCGACGTCTCCTCCGGGGTGACCATCGAGGACCCGATCATCATCCTCCATGTCATCAGCGGGAACAGCGGCGACGCCGTGTTCCCGCGGACGGTGGTCCGCTGCAGGGACGGGTCGACAGCTGCGGTCGTCGAGATCGTCGTCGAGGTCGATGCCGGCCTGTTGGCCGGACTCCCCGCATCGGCCACCCGGCTCACGACACGACGCCAGGGACCGGATGCGGCGGGCTGCCTGGTCGTGCCCGTCACCGAGCTCGAGGTGGCCGACGGGGCGAACCTGTCCTTCGTCAGCGTCCAGGCACTGGGGCCAAATACCTGGCAACTCGCCCATCAGGCCAGCACGATCGGTGCCGAGGCGTGCCTGCGGAGCTTCGCCGTGGCGCTCGGCGGCAGCTACGCGCGGCTTCGGACCGACTCCGCCCTGCAGGGGGCGTCGGGCACCAGCGTGCTGCGGGCGGCCTACGTCGGCAGGGACGACCAGATGCTCGACTTCCGTACGCTGCAGGACCACCTCGCGCCGCGTACCACCAGTGACCTCCTCTTCATGGGTGCGGTCGCCGATCGGTCACACTCGGTCTATAGCGGGCTCATCCGGGTGCATCGGGGAGCCGTCCGCTCAGACGCCATGCAGACGAACCACAACCTGGTCCTCGACGAGGGAGCCCACGCCGATTCGGTCCCGAACCTGGACATCGAGGAGAACGATGTCACGTGCAGCCACGGCTCCACGGTCGGCCCCGTGGACGAGGACCAGCGTTACTACCTCGAGTCCCGCGGCGTGGAGCCGGACGTTGCCGAGCGGCTCATCGTCGGCGGATTCTTCGAGGACATCGCCGGCCAGGTTCCCGTCGCGGGCGCTCATCCGCTGGTCAGCCGTGCGCTCGCCGACCGGGTGGGAGTGCACCATGGCTGAGCTGGCCGCCGCGGGCGCGATCGGCGCGGTCCGGCTCTGCGGCCGCCACGACCTCTCACCCGGGGAGGCGCGTCGGTTCGACGTCGCCGGGCTGCGGATCGCGCTGGTCCGGATCGGTGACGACTTCTTCGCCGTCGGCGATCGTTGCAGCCACGAGGACTTCTCGCTGGCCGACGGCGAGGTGTGGCCCGAAGAGTGCGAGATCGAGTGCGCCAAGCACGGGTCGACCTTCGATCTCCGGACCGGTCAACCGTGCTCGCTGCCCGCCACCCGACCGGTCCCTGTCTACGGACTGGTCGTGGACGACGACGATGTGTCGGTGGTGGTTCCATGAGCACCGGCGAGCTGTGCATCGAAGGTCTTCGGGTCGGCATCCCCGGTCGGGAGATCCTCCGGGGCGTGACGTTAACCGTGCGGAGCGGCGAGGTGCACGCGGTGATGGGCCCGAACGGTTCGGGCAAGAGCACGCTCGCCCACGTGCTCATGGGCCGACCCGGTTACGAGGTGCTCGACGGATCGGTCACCCTGGACGGCATCGACCTCTTGGCGTTGCCCACGTGGCAGCGGGCGAGGGCCGGTCTCTTCCTGGCCATGCAGCACCCGATCGAGGTACCTGGTGTCTCGCTCGCCACGGCGCTCATCGCTGCGCGCGGCGCGGTACCCGACGGCGACGGGCAGGCGGACGACGCCGAGCGCACCGCCAACAGAGCGGCGATCGACGAGAGGCTCCGGACAGAGGCGGCCCTGATCGGCTTCGACGAGCGCTTTCTCGACCGGGCCCTCAACGTCGATCTGTCCGGCGGCGAGCGGAAACGGAACGAGACGCTGCAGATGGGCGTGCTGCGGCCGCGGTTCGCCGTGTTGGACGAGATCGATTCGGGTCTCGACGTCGATGCGCTCGGCGCCGTGGGTCGGCGTGTGCAGGAGGCCACCGCGGAATGGGGCCTCGGGGTCCTGGCGATCACCCACTTCCGGCGGCTGCTCGCCGTGCTGCGACCTGACGTCGTGCATGTGCTCTCGGACGGTCGGGTGGTGGCCACGGGTGGAAGTGACCTGGCGGACATCGTTGACAGGACCGGGTACGGCGCCTACACGTGAGCACGGTGAGCGGAGGCCGGACGTGACGGGATCCCGTCCGCTCCCCGGACCAACCGTCGGTGTGACGGGCTCGGAGGCACCCACCTGACGCACCCCAGCCGCCGGCGGTGGCCGGTAGCGTCCCTGCATTGCCCGCCGACATGGACGACGGGGTGGCGCCCGTCGTGCCGGTCGCACGCGTGATGATCTGTCAAGGCCTCCCGGCTTCGCCGCTACCGGTGCCGACCCGGCTGCTGGTGCCGCCGTCCCCACCGCCGCGTCGCCGGCCAACCTCACCTATGCCGCCTACTCCTCGGAGACAGCTCCCTCGTGGCGGTCCTGTACGTCCAGCAACCCCAGACGAACCAGGTGATCACCCAAGTCCTGGGTGGCCCTCCGGAGCCGGCGCTGACTCCTCCACCCGGTCCCTACGGTGTGGTGCCGAGGACCGCGACGACCACCGTACGTGCCGGATCGACCTACCCGGGCCAGGAGTCGACG
>JBKQRT010000011.1:0-3401 GCA_052143895.1 Acidimicrobiales bacterium
GTCGGGGAATCCTTGGAGGATTCCCCGACACGCGCTGGTGATGGCGAGTGACGCACGAGCATACAAAACATGTGTTCGTGGCGGGCAATGCCACCATTCTTCACGCTGATCTCGATGCGTGCTACGCGTCGGTCGAGCAGCGAGACGATCCGCTCGAGCGCTCGCGAGGAGTGCAACCACGCCGGCGCGCCCCCACGACCGGCCCACATGCATGCCCTTAGCGCGGATGCTCCTCAGCGCGGCCTTACCCGTCACGATTGCGGGCGTCTACGACCAAATCAAACGCGACTCCCGCGCCCTGCTCGAACGGATCGAGTAGAGCGGCCCCGAAATTCCCCCATCCGAGCGGAGCGACGCGTCCCAATAACGCGCCGAACACGCCGGTTTGCCTGTCCCACTCGTGCCGAACTGCAGCAGGCAACGAGAGCAAGCAAGCACCGAGAATTTGGATGCTGTTTGAGGGTGCTGTGTTACAGGGACCGCACCCTGCCGGTCTCCGGCCGGCCTATGGTCGCAGGTCCAAGGGCCGGATCCGCCACTCGGGTTTTGAGTAATCCGGCCCTCCGACACTGCAGGTCACAGGGATTTTTGAGATAAGACGGCGGTCGGCACTCCACCCCCAAATGACCGGCGTGCAATAAGCGTGCAATAGCGAATCCACGAGGATGGGCCAGTGCCAAAGTTCAGCGTGAGGTACAAGTACGAGAGCGCCCGCCAGGCGCCGAAAATGATGTCGTTGTGGTCGACGCCGCCACGTTTAAGACGGAGGGGTCGTTCGTAGATTTCTATAGCGACTCAACCACCACGATGATTGGGGAGCAGGTCCCCAGGGGGAGTGTGGTGTACCGGGTCAGCCAGGATCTGGTCGCCGATATTCAAGAGGTGCCTGACTCTGAATAGCCGAGCGCAGGGAGCGGCGCCGGACTCGGGAGCGAGGGGGATCTGGGGCTGGCTAGGTTCGCCATGGTTTGCCGCCGACCGGCAACGAGATTGAAGAGCGAAATGCGCTATTGGGGGAGTTCGCTGGCCGAGGTGTGACGAATACGGCGGGCGCCAAGCGCCAGGTGCGTCAGCTGGAGGAGCGATTCCATCGGCGGCGCATAGCCGTGCGGCTAACCATCACGGCTGTGGTGCTCATCTGTGCCGCTGCGACTGCGGAGGAGTACACACGCCGCTATGCAGATTTCCAGCGAAGGGTTCGGGAGAGGTGACAGCAGCCCATGCTCCGTCCTCAGGTCAGAACTTCGTAAGAACTCAGGATGATGACGGCGGCAAACCCATCGACTGGGAGGAGTGACGCCATGCCCGGCGGAGAAAACTCTGTCGCATACCCGCCCGATCCCGACGAAGATGAGCAGGTCGAGATCATCATCGCCGTGATTACCGAGTGGTTCGGCGCCGTGTTGGAGAACCGAGAAGAGGACATTGAGGATTGTGCGGGGAACATCGCCCACGCCTTGAAGAACCGGCGTCACGCTCTCATTGAGAACATTACGAGCAGATCTTTCCCAACCGATGAGCGCTCATAAGTGGAGACCTCAGCGGATCAGGGGAGCACTTAGGGCGCTTACGGAAGATCTGAGCGATTACGTCGAGTTCAAACGAGCGTACGTCGACATGGATTCCCCAGAGGCGGCGGAGCTGGGTCAGCAATGGGGCGAGTTCAAGAGGAGACTGAACGCCAGTTCTCGTTTTTGCGGAGATCCGAAGGCGTATCGAGCGTGGAAGAGACTGACGCACAACGGTCGTCGCTTTAACGGCGTGTGCCCGTATTGCGGCACTCACGAAACTCTAGAAGAGCGAGAGGAACTCGACGTACTCTGGAGGGCTCCGCTAACGCTTGCGCCACCACCAGCGCCACCACCAGCGCCGTCGGTATCGCTCGCACCGGCAGCCGGCGCATTCGGTGCCGAAGCGGTCGTGCTCGTGGTGCTTCCGTGGGTGGCCACAGACGCAGCGGTGGTCACTCATCGGTCGCCCGGATGCCGCCGCCAGGACCAAGAGCCCGAGACCACCACCGAAATCGATCGCACGAGTAATGCCAGTCATGAGCAATGCAAAGACGGCAGCCAAGGCGATCCAGATCTCCAACGCTTGCGTCTGTGACTCTTCGCCTTGATACGTCGGCTTGAAAACACCCGATTTGTACATCCAAAAGACGATGGCCTCGCAGATGATCGTCAGGACTATCCAGCGAACCCACCATGGTCGTCGTGTTCCGGCCATCACCCGAGCGTCTCGGTATCGGGGCAATCATGATGGTGCCGTCGTCGGCCACCATGATCTTCCTAGACGGAGCTTTGGGCCAAGTGTTCAGCTGGTAGATGGGCATCGTGCGCATACAGCCTCTCGATTGTCCCAACCAACAACCAGCTTTGATCCGGCAGGATCGATGTGCCTAGAGGCCTAAGTCCCGGTGATATGGGCTCAGTTGCCCTCTCCGCCCAGGTCGTCGGACCAGATGGTCCTGTGGGCCGACCTATGAGTCGAGGTGAGATCGAGGAGCTGGCGGCATCCACTCTGGCCACCATGTCTGAACCCGTAGAAGATGACTCAGAAGACATCCACGTTCCCGCCGAGTCTCTCCGTGCCGAGCGGCTTCGACGGTGCCGACCTGGTATCCGCCGACCCAGCACCGAACGGCGCGGCCTTTGTAGTCGCCTTCGGTCTCGACCGCGTAGCGGACCATGACGAGGCGGCCCCACTTGGCGATGGCGGACTCCACGTCGTCCAACCGAAAATTGCTCCCGACGGCCGGCCACGATTGCCGTTTCTCGGCCATCGTCGGCCATGCCAGCCAAGAGGCGTCACCCTTTGGAGAGTCGTCCGGTCGCCGCCTCTTGAACACCCTGAGAGGTTATGCGGGTGAGTGGATACGCCGACGCCTACTGCACCGCGGGCCGCCGCCGCAATCGGAATCGGGTTGTTGCGGGAACGTTGTGCCCGTTCAGTCCGGTCGGCTCTATTCCGTATGGCGACCTCCGGAGCGAAGATACGAGTCGCCCACACTTGCCGACGGCGGCCAATCGCGGTTAGGCGGGGTGGCCGACTCAGTCCTCGTTTCCGCCTAGGACTGAGTCGCGGGGGAACCGAGACGCCTCGTTCGGCGGGAGGCTGCCAGCGGCCCCGTGACCGTCCGCTACCGCACCTGTTACCGAGCGGGTTTCGTTGGCTCCCAGGACTATCCCCATCGTGCCGAACTGTCCCACCGTCCCGATGGCGTATGGGGGCAGGGGTGGCGAGTCAGGAACATCATTGGCTGTCTCCGTCGATTCGCTGCCTACGATCTCAGGGTGTCCTTTTCCGTCGCCGTCTACTGGCCACCAAATGAAGATATGGGCGATGCCATCGACGAGGTCGAACGATGCTTGTTCACCGCGCCCGTCGCTGGTGACGACGAC
>JBKQRT010000012.1:0-44111 GCA_052143895.1 Acidimicrobiales bacterium
CCCGCATGAGCCGGGGGTCGACGGCGCCCGTGATCTCCAGGATGCGGTCCGAGAGGGTCGACTTGCCGTGGTCGACGTGGCTGATGATGGAGAAGTTACGGATGTGGTCGACGGGGAGCACGGGGAGGCCAGCGTACCCAAGGAGGCCCAGTCGACCGGCACCGCCGGCCACGGGGCGGAGCGGATGGGTGGTCGTCCGCCGGGCTGCTATCCTGCACTGTCTCCGGGAACGGCCCGATGTGGGCCCCCGGTTTCCGATCTCCAGCGTGACGGTGGCCGCGGCACGGCCGACCGCCCCATCCCCGAGGGACCGAGTCCCCAGGACGACAAGGACCAGCAGTGGCAAACATCAGGAGCCAGATCAAGCGCAACCGTCAGACGCTCAAGCGCCAGGCGCGGAACAAGTCGGTGCGGTCCGAGCTGCGGACTCGCACCAAGCGGGCGGTCGCCGCCATCGAGCAGGGCGCCGAGGATCGTGAGGAAGCGCTGCGGCTCGCCGTCAAGCGCATCGACAAGGCGGCCGCCAAGGGCGTCATCCACAAGAACCAGGCGGCCAACCGCAAGGCCCGGCTGATGCGGCGGGCGGCCCGCGCCGAGGCCTGACCGGGCCGGGCCCGCAGCACCCAGCGTTTCTCCCGCCGGGCCCGGCTAACGCGCTCCGGGTCCGCTCCGGAGCGCCGGGCGTCCGGGAACCGTCCTCACGACGTGGCGTAGAAGTACGGCTGGTCGCACCGGTAGCCGTGGTTGGAACCGCTGATCGGCGGGTCGTCCAACCGCTGGTACTGGCCGTTGACGATGCGGGCAATGATGTAGCAGTTGGACGGAATCTTCTTGGCCGGGTTGGCGGTGCCGACGATGTTGCCGCCCGAGAAGGCGGTGATGGTCCGCAGCTGCTGGAGGACCGAGCCGCGGCTCGGGTTGGGCCCGGCCGCCCGCAGGGCCTGGGTGAACAGCTCGGCCGACAGCCAGCCGTAGAGGGTGTAGAGGTCGGCCTTGAACCCTGGTGACGCCTTCTGGATCCAGGTCTGGAAGACGGGGATGGCCGGGATGCTGCTGGCGTCCTCGCCCAGGTACAGCGAGGTGTTCTGCTCCATGTAGGCACCGTCGATGGCTGCGGCACCGCCGGCGTCGGGCACCAGCGCCTCGCTGTAGGTCGACCCGCCGAGTACGAGCACCGGATGGAAGTCCTGCTGGTTGAGGGCCTTCACCACCGCGGCCGCGTAGTTCTCCGG
This sequence comes from Acidimicrobiales bacterium, assembly GCA_052143895.1. GTDB lineage: Bacteria > Actinomycetota > Acidimicrobiia > Acidimicrobiales > RAAP-2 > Bog-756. The sequence goes on from JBKQRT010000012.1 coordinate 1,233, forward strand.
CATCTGCTCGAGGAAGAGGATCTTCACGCCGTCGTTCCGCATGGCGATCACGTTCTGGTTGAAGTCGGTCTGGGTGATGTCGAACGTCGGGTCGTAGACGACCTTGTAGCCGAGGCTCCCCATGGCCTGCTGCTCCGCCACCCACTTGGAGGTGGCGGACGGCTGGTCGGCGATCAGGGCGGCGGTGTGGGTCACATCGGACGGGAACTTCGACTTGAAGTAGGCCAGCGGCCCGAGTTGCCAGCCGTTGGCCGCCGGGGCCGGGCTGAAGGAGCTGGGCAGGTTGTTGGTGGTGAGGTCGAGCGAGACCGTCACGTTGGGGACCTGGGGGTTGGCCGCCAGCACGGTGCCCCCGAAGTTGTCCTGGAGCGAGAAGCTGCCGACCATGGCGAAGTCCTTCTCGATGTCGGCCTGGGTCTCCTGCTTGTTGGGGGCACCGGCGTACCCGTCGTCGCTGCTGTCCACCACGATCTTCCGGCCGTCGACCCCACCCTGCGAGTTGACGTAGTCGGCGTAGGCCTCGGTCCCGACGGCGGCGCCCTTGAACAGCCCGAACTCGAGCGTCGACACGTTGCCGACCGACACCGATGTCGGGGTGATGCCCGTGTAGTCCTTGAAGGCGGCAGCCGGGATGGGCGGCGGGGTGTAGGAGGTCGGGGACGAGGTGGTCGCGGCCGTCGAGGCCGTCGAGGCCGAGGACGAAGAGGTGGTCGACGAGCAGGCGGTCAGGCCGGCCGCCAGCACCACGATGCACAGGACGACGGCCGAGCGCGCCGCCCGGCGTGGTGGTGCTCCGGCGTGAACGGTGAGCGGCATGGTCGGACTCTCCCCCGGTCGTGGGAGCCGTCGGCGGGTCGGCAGTCCGTCCCCCCGGCAGCTCGGTCGGTAGCACTCTAGAGAACCTCGGACCTCGGCGCCCGGCTTGGCGGTCACGTCCCGACCACGTCCCGCCCGGCACCGGCCGCGGGCGGGGGATCGTCCCTGCGATGCAGCGCCGCGATCCGGGCGCGCTCCATGTTGACGAACTCCCCCACCGCCTCGACCGTCACCACCCCGGCCTGGACCAGGCGGCCACGGCTGTGCGTGCGCCGGTCGTCGAGCTCGGTCACCCACCCTTCGAACACCGCCTCCTGGTCGAGCAGGGTGGGCTTGAGGTAGCGGATGGCCAGGTTCACCGTCGGGCCGGCACCGCCGGCGATGACGTTGGCGGCGGTCAGGACGATGTCGAACGCACCGGCCAGCACCGCGCCGTGCACGACCCCCGGTGCGCCTTCGTAGGGGGCGGTGAAGACGGCCCGGCCGATGGCCTTGGGCGGCTCGAACGTCAACGTGATGGGCAGGGCCACCGGGTTGCACGAGCCGATGACCACGTCGAAGGGCATGGCCGAGGCCAGCGTGGCTCCCTCCTCGGGTTGCACCGAATGGTCGGCGAACCGGGCCACCGGCACGGGTCCCGGCTCCGCCACGTGATGCTCGAGCTCGTCGGCCAGCGCCGCGGCGCGCCGGGCGGCGTCGGCCAGCAGCTCGGGCGCGGCGGTCGAGGTCACCGTGGCGGCGACCAGCCGGCGCACGGCGCCGGCCAGCTCCTCGCGGGCGTCGCTGCTCCAGGGACGGTCGGTCGGCACCGGGCGACCGCCGTCCCCGTCACCCGTCGTCGTCACCGGTCCGCTCCAGATGGACGGCATGGGCGTCGAGCACCGCCAGCATGGCCGCCGGCGGTCCCGAGGGCACCCGCAGCACGACCTCGTCGATCCCCAGACCCCGGAAGTGGTCGAGCTTGGCCGCGGTGGGCACCGTCCCGAACGGCACGACGCGCACCGCGCCGGGGTCCCGGCCCTGCTCCTCGACGGCCCGTCGCAACCGTGGCAGCGCCTCGGCCAGCCCGGAGCCGCCGATGGGCATCCAGCCGTCGGCGTACTCGGCGACGGCTGCGAACACCGAGGGGGTCGCCCCTCCCCCGACCAGCGTGGTCACCCGCGGGCGACGCACCGGCTTCGGCCAGCTCCAGCACGGATCGAGCGACACGTACCGGCCGTGGTACTCGGCCTCGTCCTCGGACCACAGGGCCTGCATGCACAGCAGGTGCTCCCGCGCCACCGCCCGGCGTTCGCCGAACACCACCCCGTGATCCTCGGCCTCGGCACGGTTCCACCCGAAACCGATGCCGAGGACGACCCGGCCACCGCTCAGGTGGTCGAGCGTGGCGACCTGCTTGGCCAGCACGATGGGGTCGTGCTGGGCCACGAGCACCACGCCGGTGCCGAGGAGGATCCGATCGGTGACCGACACGGCCGCGGCCAGGGCCACGAACGGGTCGAGGCTGCGCCGGTAGTCCTCGGGCCGGACGCCTTCGACCACCGCCGGCGGCGTGGCCGCCCGCACCGGTAGGTGGGTGTGCTCGGGCAGGTAGAGGGAGTGGAAGCCGCGCTCCTCGGCGGCCCGGGCCAGGTCGGTCGGCGCCATGTCCCGGTCGGTCAGGAACGCGGTGATGCCCAGCCGCACCCGTCAGTGCTCCAGCCCGGCTGTCAGCCGCGCCCCGGGGTTGACCGACGGATCGGCGAACAGGGCGGCGAACGCCGACTCCTCCCGGGCGCGGGCCGCCACCACCTCGGCACGGTGCGGCGCCTGCATCAGCCGCTTGAGCTGCCGGGTGGCGTGCGGGGGGAACGAGGCGATCCGTCGGGCCAGGACCAGGGTCTCCTCCAGCGCGGTCCCCGGGGCGCACACCCGCAGGGCCAAGCCGGCCTCCACCGCCTGGTGGGCGTCGATCCACTCCGAGGCGAGGAGCAGCGCAGCGGCCCGCTGCCATCCCATCCGTTCCGGCAGCAGCCAGCTACTGGCCGCCTCGGGCGGCACGCCCATCTCGGCGAACGGGGCCCGCAGGCGGGTCCCCTCCTCGACGAGGGCGAGATCGACGTGCCCGAGGATCGTGCAGCCGAGGCCCATCCCCACCCCGTGGACCGCGGCCAGGAGCGGCTTGTCGAAGGAGGTCACCGCGTCGAGCAGGCCCTGGAACCCGGTGCCGGCGGTGGGACCGGCGTCGCCGGAGGCGATGGCCGCCATCTCGCGGAGGTCCTGTCCCGACGTGAACGCCTGGCCGCGGCCGGTCAGCACCACCGTCCGGATCCCGTCGTCGGAAAGGGCACCGGTGAGCGCGGCGGTGACCGCCTCGTACATGGCGGCGTCGAAGGCGTTGCGGACCTCCGGGCGGTCGAAGGCGATCAGCCGGACCCCGGCGGCGTCGAGGACCTCGGCGCGGTGGTCGCTCACGGGCGGAACACTTGGCCACCGTCCACGTTGAAGACGTGTCCGGTGATCCACGAGGCCTCGTCGGACAGCAGGAACAGGCACGTGCCCACCAGGTCCGAGGGCTGGCCCTGCCGCTTGATGGCCAGCGAGGCGAGGATCGGCTGCATGAAGGCGTCGGGGACCACCGTCCGTGACGCCTCGGTGTCGATGGGGCCCGGGGCGATGGCGTTGACCCGGATGTGCTGGCCGCCGAGCTCGTGGGCGAGCTGCTGGGTGATCGAGTTGACCCCAGCCTTCGCCAGTCCGTAGAAGCCGGCGTACAGGTAGGCGGCGGTGGACGACTGGTTGACGATGGCCCCGCTCCCGCGGGCCTTCATGGCCGGGTAGCAGGCCCGCACGCAGTTGAGGGCCCCGAGCATGTTGACCGCCAGGAAGCGGTTGAGGTACTCCCAATCCACCGTGAGCAGCAGGTCGAGCTGCATGCCCCCGAAGATGGCCGCGTTGTTCACCAGGTAGTCGATGCCGTCGAACCGCTCGACGGTGTGCTCGGCCATCGCCCGAGCCGACGCCGGATCGGCCACGTCGACCCGTACCGAGTCGACGATGCCCCCGGCTGACCGGATCCCCTCGGCCACGGCGGCGGCGTTGTCCTCGGCGATGTCGGTCACCATCACCGAGGCGCCCGCCGCGGCCAGCGCCTCGGCGTAGGCCTGACCGATCCCCCCACCCGAGCCGGTGACGATGGCGACCTTGCCGGTGAAATCGAACCGGACCATCGGACCGTCCTTCGTGGGTCCCGACCCGGTCTGGCTGGACGCCGCGCTCACTGCCCGTCCTCCTTGTGGCGGCGTGCGATGACCCGTTCGGCCACTTCGTTGACGCCGGTGGAGAGTGGCCACCCGATGTAGTGGGCCAGATGGAGCACCGTCTCGCGCACCTGGTCCTCGGTGAGCTCCCCGCGCTCGAGCGCCGACGTGAACTGGATCTCCACCAGCTGGGACTGGCCGAGGGCGGCGAGGACGCCGATGGTCATGAGGCGCCGGTCACGGATGTCGAGGCCGGGCCGCGTCCAGATCTCGCCGAACAGGTGGTCGACGGTGACGTCGACGTACGGTCCGGGTATGCCGGCCGGGTCCACGGAGAACCCGTAGACCTCCTGCATCTTGGCCATGCCCCGGGCCCTCGCCGACGCAGGTCCGTCGGACCCCCCGCCGGATGCGCCCATCTCGGGCTCATGCATCGTCGGTCACCCTTCTCCTCGTGCCGCACCGGTCACGCCGGCTCGGCCATCGACTTCGTCTCGAGGTACTCCTCGAACCCGGCCACACCGGACTCGCGCCCGATGCCGGACTGCTTGTAGCCGCCGAAGGGCACGTCGGGGCTGTACCACAGACCCCCGTTGATCCCGACGGTGCCCGTGCGGATGCGGCCGGCCACCGCCACCGCCCGGTCGCGGTCGCCCGACCAGACCGAACCGGACAGGCCGTAGGCCGAGTCGTTGGCCAGGGACACGGCGTCGTCGTCGCCGTCGTGCGGGATGACGACCAGCACCGGCCCGAAGATCTCCTCCTGGGCGACCCTCGCCGAGTTGTCGACGCCCACGATGAGCGTGGGCTCGACGTAGAAGCCCCGCTCGAACCCGTCGGGCCGGCCGCCCCCCACGACCACCGATCCGTGCTCCTCGGCCGCCAGGCGCAGGTACCCCTCGACCCGGTCCCGTTGGCGCGCGCTGATGAGCGGGCCGCAGATGGTGCCCGGGTCGGTGGGGTCGCCGGCCGGCAGCTTGCCCAGCACCTTGGCGGTCGACTCGACCGCGTCGTCGAACTGGTGACGGGGCACGAGCAGTCGCGTGGTGATTGCGCACCCCTGCCCGGCGTGGGTGCACACCGTGAAGGCGGCGGTGGCGCACGCCCCCCGCAGGTCAGCGTCGTCGAGGATCACGAACGCGGACTTGCCGCCGAGCTCGAGGAACACCTTCTTCAGCGACTCGGCCGCCGAGGCCATCACCTTCCGCCCGGTGGCGGTCGAGCCGGTGAAGCTCACCTGGTCCACCCGGAGGTCGGCGGCGAGCAGCGCACCGATGCCGTGGTCGGACGAGGGGAGGACGTTGACGACGCCGGCCGGGATGTCGGTCTCCTCGGTGACGAGCCGCCCGAGCACCGTGGCGCACCAGGGCGTATCGGGGGCCGGCTTGAGCACGACCGTGTTGCCGGCGGCCAGGGCCGGGCCCAGCTTGGCCAGGTTGATCTGGTGGGGGACGTTCCAGGGGGTGATCGCCCCAACCACTCCGGTGGCCTCCCGGCGCACCCAGCGGTGGGAGGGGATGCCCAGGGGGGCGGCGTCGCCCAGGTCGGTCTCCCACGCATACCGCTCGGCCAGGTCTGCCACCCACCCGAGGGCCTCGACAGGGGCGTCCAGCTGGGCCGAGTAGGTGAGCGAGAGCGGTGAGCCGGTCTCTGCCACGGTCATGGCGCGCAGTTCCTCGGCGTGGGCGACGAAGGCAGCCTGCAGCTGCCGGAGCCCCCGCACCCGGAGCGCCACGTCGGTGGCCCAGCCGGTGTGGTCGAACGCCCGGCGAGCGGCGGCGATGGCGTCGTCGAGGTCCTCAGGGGCGCCGTCGGCCACCGCGCCAAGCACCTCCTCGGTAGCCGGGTTGACGGTCTCGAAGGTCTGCCCCGAGCGGGCGCCCCGGAGCTCGCCGTCGATCAGCAGGCGCTCCTCGCCGGTGACGACGGCCGTCACGACGTCGCCCCCCCGACGCCGAAGATGTCGTCGCACCGCTCCTCGGCCATCCGGGCCAAGGGCAGCTCGACGTGGAGCGAACCGGCCAGCTCGAGGGCGGCCTGGAGGTCCTTGTGGGCGAGGAGGGCGGCCGCTTGCATGGCACCGACCACGCCGGCGTCGTCCCGCTCGGTGAAGGGGGCGACGGTCGGCCGGAACATGAGCGTCGAGGCCCCGCCGATCCTGGCGTCGCTGGCCTTGATCACCCGGGCCAGGCTGGCGAGCTCGATGCCGGCCGCCTCGGCCAGGCGCTGGCCCTCGTAGGCGGCCAGCCACGACCCGTACTGCACCAGGTTGCGGGCCAGCTTGGCGGCCAGGCCGGCGCCGAACGGACCCATGGTCACGGTCAGCGAGCCGATGGCGTCGAACACGGGCCGCAGCCGGTCGACCACCGCCGGGTCGCCGCCCACCATGCAGACCAGCTCACCGGTGGCGGCGGCTGAGGGACCCCCGCTCACCCCGCAGTCCACCACCGGCACGCCGAGGGCGGCGGCCTCGGCCCCGATGGCCGCGACGCAGGCGGCGGAGATCGTGCTCACGATGACGATCGTGGTCCCCGCGTCGGCGGCGGCGAGACCGCCGTCGGGTCCCGACAGCACGGCGTGGACCTGGGCATCGTCGACCACGGCCACGACGACGACGTCGGCCTGGCGCACGAGTTCGGCTGTCGACGTGACCACCTCCGCCTGCTGGCGAAATCGCTCGGTGGCCTCGGGGCGTACGTCGAGGACCACCAGGGGGAGGCCCTCCCGCACGACGCTCGAGGCCACCCCGTCGCCGATGGCGCCGAGCCCCACGACCCCGACCACCGGCCGCGGCCCACCCGGGCCAGCGGGTTGTTCATCGGCCACTCGGTCTCCCCCTCTCGCTCGGTGCGGTCTGTCGCTCGGTTCGGTCGCTGGTGATGATGCCACTCCGCTCGCCGGGCCCACCCGTCGCCGGTGCTCCCCCCGGGGGAGGAGTCGCCGCCCCTGTACTTGGACAGCTGTCCAGACTATAGTCCAGCTCATGGAGCACGGCAATGCGAACGGCACCGACGCGTCGGGCCCGGACGACCGGGGCCTCGCCGACGACGCCGGCGAGTTCAGACCCGACTTCCGCTACGAGGACCTGTCTCGCGACGCCCTGGTCCGGCTGGTGCGCGAGTACGCCCAGGCGGTCCACATCCTCGACCGCTCGATGTGCGCGGCATCGGCATGTCCCACGGCATGGAGGAGATGGAGCGGCTGGCCATCAACTCGAAGGCCCACATCCGCCACGTCCACCGGCCGCCCCAGGTCCCTTCCGACCGGTCGCCGCACTGCCGGTGGGAGCTCACCGTCGACGACGACAACGAGACCCCTCCCGAGGCGGACATCACCGCGGTCACCAGGATGACCACGGCGGCCACCTTCGAGTTCGCTTCGTTTGGCGACGGCACCACCCATGTCCCCGAGGGCCGCGCGCAGGACGGGTCCGCGTCCCGCGGGTCGGGCCCTGGCGGAAGGTGGAACGGTGGGTGAGGTGGCCCGCGTCCTCCCGGTCGACCCACCGCACGGTGTCGAAGCCACCCGGCGCCGGCTGTCCCCCCGCCAGGCCGAGGTCGTGGCCCATCTGGTCCAGGCCACCGAGCGCGAGATCGACGCGGTCGGCTACCCCGGGCTCACCGTGCGCAACGTGGCCCGGCAGGCAGGCGTGGCCCCCGCCACTGCCTACAACTACTTCAGCTCCAAGGACCACCTGCTGGCCGAGGTCCTGTGGCGGCGGATGCAAACGCTCCCACCGGTCGATCCGGCCGCGGGGACCTGGGCGGAGCGGCTCCACGAGACGGTGCGGGCCATGGTCCTGTTCACGACGGAGAGCCCCGCCCTGGTGGACGCCTGCTCGGCGGCCCTGATGAGCTCCCACCCCGAGGTCAAGCACCTGCGCGACCGGATCGGGGCGACCATCCACCGCCGCCTGACAACGGCCATGGGTCCGGGCGTCGACCCGATGGTGGTGCGGGTGCTGGAGACGACCTACACCGGGGCCCTGCTCACCGCCGGCATGGGCCACATGCCGTTCGAGGAGATCCCCGACTTCGTGGTCGAGGCGGCCCGGCTGCTGGCCCGGCCCCGCCCGTCGAAGGCCGCCGGCGCCAGGACCGGCGCACCACGGCGATCGAGGGCCGGCCGGTGACCATCGCGCTCGACGGGCCGGTCTGCTACAGCCCGTACGACTACGAGATCCACGAGGACCCCTACCCGGTGTACGCCCGGCTGCGGGCTGAGGCACCGGCGTACCGCAACGAGGAGTTCGACTTCTGGGCGCTGTCCCGCCACGCCGACGTGCTGGCGGCGTTCCGCAACGTCGACGCGTTCTCCAATTCGCACGGGGTCTCCCTCGACCCCAGTGCCTACGGCCCCGATGCCCACCGGTACATGTCGTTCCTGGCCCTCGACCCACCCCGCCACACCCGGATGCGGTCCCTGGTGGGCAAAGGCTTCACCCCGTCCAAGGTCGCCCAGATGGAGGAGCGCATCCGGGCCATCGCCCTCGAGCATCTCGAGCCCGCCCTCGAGCGGGACAGCTTCGACTTCATCGCCGACTTCGCCGGCAAGCTCCCGATGGACGTCATCTCGGAGCTGGTCGGTGTGGCGCCGGTCGACCGGGCGGAGATCCGCCGGCTGGCCGATCTCGTCGTCCACCGCGAGGACGGTGTCTACGACGTGCCCCCGGCCGGGTTGGATGCCGCCCTCGCCCTGATCGGCTACTACCAGGGGATGGTAAGCGACCGGCGGCGGTCGCCGCGGGATGACCTGACCTCGGCGCTACTCGAGGCGGAGCTGGACGGGGACCGGCTGACCGACGAAGAGATCATCGCCTTCCTGTTCCTGATGGTGGTGGCGGGAAATGAGACGACCACCAAGCTGCTGGGCAACGCCTGGTACTGGGCATGGCGCACCCCGGACCAACGGTCCACGGCGTTCACCGACCCCGGCCGGGTGGCCGACTGGGTCGAGGAGACACTGCGGTTCGACACCTCGAGCCAGATGCTGCTGCGGGTGGCCCGGATGCCGCTCGACTACTACGACTCGACCATCGCCGAGGGGGACCGGGTGCTCCTGCTGGTGGGCTCGGCCAACCGGGACGAGCGGGTGTTCGCGGATCCCGACCGCTACAACCTCGACCGGGACACTTCCCGGCTGGTCAGCTTCGGGAGCGGCCGGCACTTCTGCATGGGTGCGCCGATGGCGCGGCTCGAGGCCCGGGTCGGCCTCGGCGAGCTGGTGCGGCGAGTGGCCGACTACGACATCGACCCGTCGGGCATCGAGCGGGTCCACTCCATCAACGTCCGCGGGTTCGCCGCCCTGCCGACCTCGGTGACCCTCCGCTGATGCCGCGGTTGGACCCCCACCCCGAGCGACGGCCGACCGTGGTCACCGGCGCTTCGTCGGGTATCGGCCGGGCCACGGCGTCGGCACTGGCCGCCCTCGGTCACCCGATGGTGCTCGGGGCCCGGCGGGTGGCGGAGTGCGAGGACACCGCCAAGCTCATCCGGGCCGAGGGCGGCGAGGCGCTGGCCGTCCACCTCGACCTGGCCGACGGGGCGTCCGTGCAGCGGTTCGCCGACGCAGCCGTCGACGCCCTCGGGGCGGTGGAGATCCTGGTGTCCAACGCCGCCATGAACCTCGCCGGTGCCGCCCTCGACACGGCTCCGGAGTCGTTCGACGGGGTGCTGCAGGTGAACGTGAGCGGCACCCACCGGCTGGTCCGCGCCCTGGCCCCGGCCATGTGCGAGCGCCGCCGGGGTGACATCGTGTTCGTGACCTCGGACGTCGTCGAACGGCCGCGTCCCACCATGTCTGCCTACGTGACGTCCAAATGGGGGCTCGAGGGGTACGCCCGCTCCCTGCAGATGGAGCTCGAGGGGACCGGGGTCCGGGCCAGCATCGTGCGGCCGGGACCCACCCTCACCGGCATGGGCATGGACTGGGACCCCAACGTCACCGCCGAGGTCATCGAGCAGTGGGCGGCCTGGGGGTTCGCCCGCCACTCCAGCTTCATGCGGCCCGCCGGCGTCGCCGAGGCCATCGTGGCCGTCGTGTCGCTGCCCCGGGGGACCCATGCCACCGTCATCGAGCTCCAGCCCGAGGCGCCGATCCAATCAGACCCAGAGGAAGAGGAAGCACCATGAGCACCGCAGTCGAACGACGGGAGCCGCCCCGGGTGTCCGGGGGCGAATCCGACAACGGCCACCTGGACGAGCTCCGGGTCGACCCCATCAGCCTCCTCAACCGGGTGCGGTCCGAGTGCGGGGACGTGGGCGTGTTCCGGCTGGCCGGACGGGACGTGGTGCTCCTGACCGGGAGCAGCGCCAACGAGTTCTTCTTCCGGGCCCCGGAGGAGGTCCTCGACCAGGCCGAGGCGTACCCGTTCATGACCCCGGTGTTCGGGGAGGGCGTCGTGTTCGACGCCCCGCCGGAACGGCGTCGGGAGATGCTGCACAACCAGGCGCTCCGGGACAAGTTCATGCGCGGTCATGCGGCCACCATCGCCGACGAGGTGAGCGCCATGGTCGCCGGTTGGGACGACGAGGGCGAGATCGACCTCCTCGACTGGTTCGCCGAGCTGACCATCTACACGTCGTCCGCCTGCCTCATCGGGAAGCGGTTCCGCGGCGAGCTGGACAAGCGGTTCGCCGTCCTGTACCACGACCTCGAGCAAGGCACCGACGCCATCGCCTACGTCGACCCGTACGCACCCATCGAGAGCTTCCGGCGGCGGGACGCAGCCCGCCAGGGACTGGTCGAGCTGGTGCAGGGGATCATGGAACGCCGGGCCGCCGCTCCCCCGCCGGAGGACGGCGGGCGTGACCTGCTCGATGTGCTCATGTCCATCACCGACGAGCACGGGTCACCGCGATTCGAAGCAGACGAGGTCACCGGCATCTTCATCTCCATGATGTTCGCCGGCCACCACACCACTTCCGGGACGGCGGCGTGGACGCTCATCGAGCTCCTCCGCCACCCGGCGGAGATGGTGGCGGTCGAGCGGGAGCTGGGCGAGCTCTACGCCGAAGGCGCCGAGGTCAGTTACCAGGCCCTCCGCGAGATGCCCCGCCTCGAGTCGGCCGTGAAGGAGGCCCTGCGCCTCCACCCCCCGCTCATCCTCCTGCTCCGGGTGGCCAAGGAAGACGTCGAGGTCGACGGGTTCACCATCCGGGAGGGCCAGATGGTCGGGGCCAGCCCGTCGGTGTCCAACCGCATACCCGAGGACTTCCCGGATGCCGACACCTTCGATCCGTCGCGGTATCTCGCCCCGAGGGAGGAGGACCGCGCCAACCCGTGGACGTGGATCCCCTTCGGCGCCGGGCGGCACCGGTGCGTGGGCGCGGCGTTCGCCACGATGCAGCTCAAGGCCATCTTCTCGGTCCTCCTGCTCGACTGGGAGTTCGAGCTGGCCCAGCCGCCGGACTCCTACCGCAACGACCACTCGAAGATGGTGGTGCAGCTGCAGCAGCCGTGCGTGGTCCGGTACCACCGCCGGTCGTCGGGCCGGCCGGCGGCGATCTGATGCGGGTCCTCGTCGACCTCGACCTGTGTCAGGGGCACGGGGTGTGCGAGTCCGAGGCCCCGACCGTCTTCGAGCTGGGCAGGAACACGTCCGTCACCATCGTCGACGAGCGACCCGACGAGACCCGCCGCACGGAGGTGGAGGCGGCGGTCCGGTTCTGTCCCACGTCCGCACTTCGCCTCATCGAGGAGGAATAGCCCATGCCGACCTACCCACGCAGCGAGCTCGAGGAGATGATGCGGCGCTGGCTCGACCTCAACCGTCGGTGCGAGGAGGCGCTCGACTGGCTGCCGATGGCCGAGATGTACACCGAGGACGCCACCTACGGGTGGAACGTGGGACCGAACGACGAGTTCATGGCCGTCGGTCGGGACGAGATCCGCGACTACGCCCTGGGAACGGAGATGGAGGGCCTCGGTGGGTGGACCTACCCCTATCAGCGGGTGCTCATCGACGAGGTGCAAGGTGAGATCCTCGGCCTCTGGAAGCAGGTGGCGGACCCCACCCGGCCCGACGGGAGCCACTACGAGATCGCCGGCCTCGGCGGCAGCTGGTTCCGGTACGCCGGGAACTTCCGCTGGAGCTGGCAGCGGGACTTCTTCGACGTGGGGAACGCCACCGCCACGTTCATCGAGATGATCAACGCCGGGGCCCTCACGCCCGGGATGCAGGCCCGGCTCGAGCAGGCGGCATCCGGCGAGCGGCAACCGGGGCACTACCGGCGGGGCCAGGCACCGGTGGGCCTCTGGGACGGCGTCTAGCCACCGGGCCGACCGGCGGGGCGGTGGTGCGGGTTCAGCCCCCGGACGGTCCGAAGGCCTCGATCACCCGGGTACGCCACGCCTCGAGCTCCTCGGCGTGGTCGGCATCGGTGCGGCCCATCCGGACCAGCACGAGGTCGAGGGCGGGGCAGACGTCGATGAACTGCCCCTCGTGGCCGGCAGCCCAGAAGGTGCCGAACGGGTGGTTCCGCATCCACCAGTGCGACCCGTACAGGTCGCCGTCGTCCGGGTCGACCGAACGCGGCCGGCGGCCGTGGTCGACCCACCCCTCGGGGAGCAGCCGGCGGCCTTCCCAGACGCCGTCGCGCAGGTACAGCAGCCCGAACCGGGCGAAATCCCGGGCCGTGGCGTAGGCGTAGGAGGCGGCGACCCAGGTCCCGGCGTCGTCGAAGGTGGTGGCGGCCGAGGTCATGCCGAGCGGTCGGAACAGCCAGTCGGCCAGGAACCGCTCGTAGGGCGCACCTGGGCCGACGGTGCGGGCCACGATGCCCGAGACGATGTTGCTGGTCCCGCTCGAGTAGTTGAACTGGGTACCCGGCGGCGCAGCCAGCGGCCGGTCGGCGGCGAACGCGGCCATGTCGGCCTGCCCGTCGCCGAACAGCATCCGGAGCACGTCGGACGCCCCGGGATCCACGTACTCCTCGGCGAAGTCGAGGCCATCACGCATCTCGAGCAGATGCTGCAGGGTGATCGCCCGGCGAGGGTCGCCGGGGGCCTGCCACTCGGGCACCGGCGCCGGGGCGTCCGGCAGGAGCCGGCCCTCCGCCACCAGCATCCCGACCACCGCGTGCAACATCGACTTGGCCACCGACCACGAGAGGAGCGGCGTGTCCCGGCGCACCGGCTTGCCCGGCTTGTCCCACTGCGGCAGCAGGCCGTCGTAGCGCTCGACGACCAATCGACCCCGGTGCACGACGACCACCGCGTAGGTCTGGTGCAGCGGTCCCTCCGGGTCGAAGGCTTCAGCCAGCAGCGGGGCGAGCTCGACGCCCGCCGGCACCGGCCCCGTGGGCCAGTCGTCGCCGGGCCAGGGCACGTCGACCGGTTGGCCCGGGAGCGGGACGAGCGGCTGGTAAGAGGGAGGCAGTGTCATGAACGGGCCCGATCATCGCGCCGGGGCGGCGGGATGGACACCTCGGTCCGGTCGCAGACCGGGCCGCCGGCCCTAAGGTTTGGACCATGCATGACTCGGTGACCGTGCACATGGATGCGAGCCCGGACGAGATCTGGGACCTGGTGAGCGACGTGACCCGCATCGGCCGGTACAGCCCGGAGACCTTCGAGGCGGAGTGGCTCGACGGCGCCACCGGACCGGTCGTCGGGGCCCACTTCCGTGGCCACGTGAAGCGCAACGGCCGGGGACCCACCTACTGGTCGCCGTGCACGGTGACCGCCTGCGTACCGGGCCGCGAGTTCGCCTTCGGCGTCGGCCCGGCCGGCAGGCCGTTGAACACCTGGCGCTACCAGCTGGAGCCAGCGGGTGGCGGCACGGACGTGACCGAGTCGTTCGCGCTCGCCGACCGGCCGATGCTGCGCCTGTACTGGGCCCTGTTCGGGTGGGCCCGCGGCCGCACAAACCACACCGGCATGCAGACCACGCTCGAGCGCATCAAGGCCGAGGTGGAGTGAGCGGGTGAGCCCGCAGGCGCCCACCGACGTGCCCCCCATCGGCGACTGGGGCCGCCTGCTCGACGACCGGGTGGCGGTGGTCACCGGGGGTGGTGGCGGGATCGGCGGCTCCATCTCGGCCCTCTTCGCCCAGCACGGGGCGCGGGTGGAGCTGGCCGAGGTCGACGCCGGCCGCGCCGAAGACACCCGCCGGTCCATCATCGCCGCCGGTGGCGCGGCCCGGGCCCACGTGGTCGACGTCACCGTCCAGTCCGACGTCGACCGCCTGGCCGCCGACGTGCTCTCCGAGCACGGGCGCGTCGACGTCCTGGTGAACAACGTCGGCGACTACCGGCCGTTGGTCCGCTTCGAGGAGTCGACCCCCGACTCGTGGCAGGCCATGTACGCGGCCAACCTCGCGCACGTCTTCGCCGTCACCCGGGCCTTCCTCCCGGCGATGACCGACCGGGGCCGCGGCTCGATCGTCAACGTGCACTCGGTGGAAGGCCTGCGGGGGTACCCGGGCGAGCCGGTGTACGCGGCGATGAAGGCCGCCGTCGCCCACTTCACCACCAGTCTGGCCGTGGCGGTCGGGCGGGCCGGGGTCCGGGTCAACGGCATCGGGCCGGATCTGACCCAGTCGCTGCAGGTGGACTACCTCGCCGGCTACGAGGACGCCGACCACCTCTGGCCCTCGTGGGCCCCCGTCGGCCGGCTCGGCTGGCCCGAGGACCAGGCCCGGGTGGCGCTGTTCCTGGCGTCCGACCTCGCCGGGTTCGTCACCGGGCACAACATCCCGGTCGACGGAGGGACGAAGGCGGGCGGCGGCTGGTTCTACTCGCCGGCGGCCGGGCGGTTCGTCAACCGGCCGACGACACTCTGACCGCGAGGACCGGAATCAGCCCACCCACCGGTGATGGGCGATATGGTCGGCGTGCGTGCAGGCGGTCTCGGGCAGTGACCCGACCAGTGGGACGACGACGGACCGGCTGGCCGAGCGCTCCGGGCCGGCGGAAACCGGAGCGGCCCGATCGGGCTGGACCCCCGGGGGCGTGCGTCTGTTCGCCGCCCTGCTCATCACCCTCCAGCTGGTCAAGGGCCTGTCGATGGGCTCGGGCGTGGCCAACTCGCCGTTCACCCAGTCCTACTTCCTCATCACTTACCACCACGGCTTCGTGCGGCGTGGGCTGCTCGGCGAGGTGCTCCGCCTGGCGGTGGGCGTCCCGACCCGGACCGAGGTGGACCTGGTTGCCGACGTGCTCTCGTGGGCGTGCGTCATCGTGCTGGTGGCCCTCGTCGAGGTCCTCGTCCGGCGGCGAACACCCGGTTCGTACGCAATGGCCCTGCTGGTGGCGGCCAGCCCGTTCACCATCGACCATCTCCTGGTCGACCACCGACCGGACCTGTTCGCCATCGTGGTACTGGCCGGGCTCGGCGCCGTGCTCGTCCGGGCGACACGCTTCGTCGTGCCCTGGATCTTCGGCATCGGGCTCGCGTTCACGGCGATGGTCCTCGTCCACGAGGACGTCCTGCTCATCCAGATCCCGTGGGCCATCGCCCTCGTCGTCCTGGCCACGCTCGGTCGGGACGGGGTCCTGTTCGGCGCGAACGGCCCCGGACCGGGGCCGGAGCTGGCCCGCAGGCTGGGCGCGCTGCTCGTCGCCCCGGTGCTGGCCACGGCGGTGGTGCTGGCCTACGGCCTGCCGAGCACCCATACGGTCGCCGAGCTCCGTGCCGACGTCGCCGCCTTCCACCTCGGCCCGGGGACCATGTTCACCTATCTACCCGATTCGTTGGGCGCGTCGGTACGGCTGGTAGCGTCGATCCCACTCGGGACCAAGGCCCACACGCTGCTGCTCGGGGGCGTGCTGCTCCTGCTCCAGGTGGGCTGGGTCGCCGCCTGGGTGCGGCCCGGTATCTACGCGCCGTTCGCCCGGCGGGGGAACCGCGGCCTCGGGGCGTGCGTCGCCGGGGTCATCCTGATCGCCACCGGGGCACTGTTCGCCACCGGCGTCGACTGGCTGCGGTGGTTCGCCGACTGCGGTGCGGCCTGGCTGGTCGTGCAGGCCTTCACCGTCCTCCTCCTCGACCCGCGACCCACCGCCCGGGGGGACGCGGCCGTGACCGGCGCCCCGGTGGGCGACCGGATCCGGCTCTCGCACTGGCTGCCCGCCCTGGCCGTCTACCTGGCGGCCGTGCCCCCGCTGGCCATGGCCACGACCGCCGGACTCCTCCGCCACTACCTGTTCTTCAGCTGATCCCTCGGATCGGGGCGCGTGCGCCCCGACGGATAGGCTGCGCCCGATCCGACGAGAGGAGGCCGGGTGCAGGCCGAAGGTTGGTACAAGGATCCGTTCGGGCTGCACGAGGCCCGCTGGTTCTCCGTCGGCGCTCCCACCGCGCTGGTCCGCGACGGCGCGTCCGAGTCCACCGACCCCCCGCCGGACACGCCGCTCGCCGGCCCACCCGAGCCCCTCGACGCCACGCCCGACCACGACGGTTCGGATCTCCGCCGCGCCGACGAGGCGGAGAAGGGCGACGGGATCTTCGACCCCAACGCCTCGGCCGAGGGGGCGTGGGAGGCGTTCGGCCAGAGCGGGGGGGACTGACCGGTCGGCCCGCACGCCCGCGGTGTCGGCGCCGGTCGGTCCGGCCCGGCGGCGTGTGGCACGGTAGACCGGTGCCCGACTACGCGCGCTTCGCCCGGTTCTACGACGAGGTGATGGACGACCCGGCCCCGCGTGGGGCCCGCGTCCTCGACTGGATCACCCGCTACCGGCCGGAGGCGCAGCGCCTCCTCGAGCTCGGCTGCGGGACGGGGGCGATCCTCGCCCAGCTGACATCGGTCCCATCGCTCACCGGTCTCGACCGCTCGCCGGAGATGCTGGCGGTGGCCAGCCAACGGGTCCCGTCGGCCCGCCTGCTGCAGGGGGACATGGCATCCTTCGCGCTGGGCGAGCGGTTCGACGTCGTCGTCTGCGTGTTCGACAGCCTCAACCACCTGTTGGCCTTCGAGCAGTGGCAGTCGCTCTTCCGGTCCGTCCACGACCACCTCGTCGACGGCGGCCTGTTCCTCTTCGACGTCAATACGATCGGCGAGCTGCGGCGGCTGGGCGAGGAGCCGCCGTGGGTCTACGACTTCGGGACCAACCTGCTGGTCCTCGACGTGTCCTTCGAGGAGGACGGCCGGAGCCTCTGGGACATCAGGATCTTCGAGTGCCTGGGGGGCTCGCGCTACGAGCTCCACCACGAACGGATCGGCGAGCTGGGCGTGCCCCTGGACCGGATCCGGTCCGCCCTCGCTCCTGCCTTCGCCCTGCTGGAGGAGACCGACGAGCACGGCGGTGCGCCGTCCGAGGAGTCGGTCAAGGCCCACTTCGCCTTCCGGCGCAGGCCCTGACCCCCATCGGGGCGACCGGTCCGCCCACCACGCGCCGTTGACCGGGCGCCAGGAGGGCCGTACTGTCGGGCCGACCGGCGGCACGGAGGGAGCAAGCGGTGGCCACGGTACTGATCCCCCTGCCCGACCGCGACTTCGATCCCACCGAAGTGGCGGTCAGCTGGCGGACGCTGGTCGGCCTCGGGCACCGGGTCCGGTTCGCCACCCCCGGCGGGGAACCTTCCCGCGGGGACGACCTCATGGTCACCGGGCGCGGTCTGGACCCGTGGGGGTTCGTCCCCGGGCTGTCCCGGCTGGTCGTCGTGGGCCGCGTGCTGCGGGCCGACGCCCGCGGGCGGCACGCCTATGAGGAGCTCCTGGGCGCCCCCGAGTTCCGGCGCCCACTGGCCTGGGAGGCGATCGACCTCGACGGCGTGGGCGGCGTGCTGCTCCCGGGCGGCCACCGGGCGCGTGGCATGCGCCCCTACCTCGAGAGCGAGCTCCTCCAGCGCGTGGTGGTGGCGTCCTTCCGCCGCCGCCTGGCGGTGGCCGCCGTCTGCCACGGCGTGCTCCTGGCGGCGCGGAGCATCGACCCCGACACCGGACGCTCGGTCCTCCACGGGCGCCGTACCACGGCACTCACCTGGTCGCTCGAGCGCCGGGCGTGGCGGGTGGCGCGGATCACGCGCTTCTGGGATCCCGACTACTACCGGACCTATCGCGAGGGGCGCGGCCAGCCGGCCGGCTTCCTGTCCGTCCAGCAGGAGGTGACCAGGGCCCTCGCCCGGCCCGAGGACTTCCTGGACGTCGACCCCACAGGACCCCATGCGCGTCTCCGGCGGAGCGGTCGGGCCCGGGACACGCCCGACGACGAGCGACCGGCCTTCGTGGTCCGGGACGGCGACTACCTCTCCGCCCGCTGGCCGGGGGACGTCCACACCCTGGCCCGGCGGTTCGCCTCCGTGCTCGACGGGCCGGAGACCGACGGATCCCCGCGGCGAGGCGAGGAGGCCATCCCGTCGTGAACGCCTGGGGTGCGTCCACCTACGGCGAGCCGTGCCGCGAGTGCGGGTTCGGCTGGTCGATCCCGACCGACGAGGCGGTGTCGATGGTCGCCGGCCTGCCCGGCACGTACCGCTCGACCCTCGCCGGCGCCACCGGCCGCGAACGGATCCCGGGCCTCGACTGGTCGGTCGGTGCCTACGTCTGCCACGTGGGGGACAACCTCCGGATCTGGGCGGAGCGCCTCATGGGTGTGGTCGCCGGGGAACGGCCGGAGGTGGGCGCCTACGACGAAGCGGCGCTGGCCGCCGCCCGACGGTACGAGCAGATCCCGCTCGGTTCCTCCCTGTGGTCGCTCGACCGGTCGGTCGACGACTGGCGGGACGCGGTGGGATGGTCGCGCCGCGCGGGGACGGTGCTGGTCCATCCCGACCGCGGCCCGCTCACCCTCGCCGAGGTGGTGACCTCCACCACCCACGATGCCTTCCACCACGGCTGGGACATCAGCAGGATCCTCGGCCATCCGGCGCGGTGACCGATGGGCCGGTGCCGGTGCCGGTGCCGGACCCGGTGCCGGCGCAGCCGGACGCGCGATGATGCCGGGATGCTCGACCACCTCTCGATCCAGTGCGACGACCTGGCCGCCAGCGCGGCCTTCTACGACGCCGTCCTCGGCGCCGTCGGGGGCGTCCGGCTGATGGAGATCGGCGTGGCGATCGGGTACGGCGTGGCGCCGCACCCCAGCTTCTGGATCGGCCGGCAGACCACCGGGGACGGGTTCCGCGAGACCCACATCGCCTTCGCCGCTCCCGACCGGCCGTCGGTCGATGCGTTCTTCGACGCCGCCGTGGCCAGCGGTGCGACCGTCCTGCACGCGCCGCGCCTCTGGCCCGAGTACCACCCTGACTACTACGGGGCGTTCGTGCGCGATCCCGACGGCAACAACGTCGAGGCGGTGTGCCACGCGCCGCTGCCGGGGTAGCCGGGCACGGCCCGTCGGCACCGGCCCCGCCGGGAGGAATCAGGTGGCGTCCACCTCGAGGGTCAGCGTCGGAAGGCGGCGGCCCCCCTGGGTCAGGTCGACGGTGACCGCGTACGTTCCCGGGCCGCCGACCGCCACCTGCAGCGGCACCGTCAGGCGTACGGTGGACAGGCGCACGATCCCCGACGACGGCGAGACCGTCACCCCGGCGGCTGCCGGCGAAGGGACCACGTGCCAGGCGACCGTCCCCACCGGGGCCGCCCGCGGGGGCGGTGGTCCCTCCTGCACGCCGAGCTGGACCGTGGCCGTGGTGCCGGCAGCCAGCGTGACGGAGCCGCCGGGCAGCGTGAACGGCACCGCCGGTGCCGCCCCCTCGGTGAACGACGGCGGGGCTGCCGACGGGGACGCCCCCCAGAACGTGTCGGGCGAGCCGCCGAGGTCGACCGCCAGGTCCGCCCCCTCGGACAGGGCCGTGGCGGGCAGCCAGGGCTTCGACCAGTTCGACGACGCGCCCGATCCGATGGCCAGGGCGGCGTGCCGGACGTACTCGTCGGGTGCGTGGGCGGCGGTGATGGTCAGGGTGTGGCCGCTCCCCTCGGTGACGGTCGTCCGGGGGAAGAGCGGGCTGGTAATGGCCAGGTCGGCCACCCCCGGGGTCTCGGGGTAGAGCCCCAACGCGGCCCAGACGTACCACGAGGAGAGGGCCCCGAGGTCGTCCTCCCCCGGCTCGGCCACCGGTGCCAGGGGGTAGAGCTGGGTCATGATGCGGCGTACGACTGACTGGGTCCGCCACGGCGCCCCCGCGTAGTCGTAGTCGAAGGGGATCCACTCGCCCGGCTCGTTTCCGGCCCAGTCGTAGGGTGCGAACCGGGTGGCGTTCAGCTGCGTGAAGAAGGTGTCGAGCGCGGCCACGGCGGCCCGGCTCCCTCCCATCAGCCCGATGAGACCGGCCAGGTCCTGGGGGACGGCCCAGGTGTACTGGATGGCGTTCCCCTCCTCGAAGCCCTGCTGGGCCACGCCCTGGACCTGGTCCGCCGGGCTCGCCGGCTGGAACGCCGGCCCGGGCGGGAAGCTGCCGTCGGCCTGTCGTGCGGCCAGGTAGCCCGTGGTCGGATCGAACAGGTGCTGCCAGTTCTGACCGCGCCGGGCGAAGGCGGCCGCCTCGGACCGGTCGCCTGTCGCCCGGGCCACCCGCGAGATGGCGAAGTCGTCGATCGAGTACTCGAGGGTCTCGGACCCGCCGTCGGTGTAGGGATACGAGGTCAGGTCGAAGGTGAGCTCGGGCACCCAGCCCTCCGACTCGTACTCGGCGAGGTTGGGCCGCTCGGCCAGGAGCCCGGGCTCAGGCACCGTGGCGCCGTGGACCATCACCCGCAGCGCCTGCCGCAGGTCGAACCGGCGCGCCCCGTAGGCGTAGGCGTCGGCGATGATCGGATCGGCCGAGTCGCCGTCCCACTGGCCGGCGTCGTTGTCGGCGATGACCCACTTCGGGAGGAACCCGCCCGGGGTCTGGGCGGCATCATTGAGGAGCGACTGGACCATCTGGGAGGTGGGCCCGGGCAGCAGAACGGCCAGCAGCGGAACCTCGGAGCGGTAGATGTCGCCCTCGGAGATGTTCGAGTACTGCACGTGCCCGGCGGCCAGTGTGTGGACCCGGTGGTCGAGCCCCCGGTAGCGACCGTCGTCGTCGCTGAACACCGACGGGAACAGCAGCGAGTGGTAGAGGGCCGTGTAGAACGTGCGGCGGGCGGTCACGGTGTCCCCCTGCACGGCCATGCGCCCCAGCACCCCGTTCCACTCCGCGGTGGCCGCCCCGGAGATCCTCCCGACGTTCCAGCCGGGGTCCTCGGCGGCCAGGTTGGTCGCGGCGCCCGCTGCCGAGACGAAGGACACGCCCACCTTGGCCACGATCCGCTGTCGGCCTCCCTGTCCCGGGTGACGGAAGCTCACCCAGGCGCCGCAGTCGGCGGCGGACGTGCCGGCGCAGGTCCCGTCCGAGGACACGGCACCGTCCTGCCAGGTGCCGGCGGCGGCGAACGGCTGCGAGAAGCGGGCGGCGAAGTAGAGGGTGTAGTTGCCCGGGATGCCGCAGAAGTCGCCACTGGTGACCGAGCCGTCGAGCCCGTCGTCCCCCACCAGCCGGACCTGGGAAGCACTCGAACCGTTGGCCGAGTCGCTGACCTTCAACAGGAGCTCGTCGCCGGGACCGCCGCCGGCCGGCCCTGCCGCCGACGACACGGCAGGGAAGGTGAAGACCCCGAGCGCGCTGCGGGTGGTGGCGGTGAGCCGGACCCCGACGGCCTGGGCGCCGGACCCGACGGTCACCGCGTAGTTCCCGGCCGATGCCCGCTCGCTGGCGTGGGAGAAGGGCTGGACGATGTCGTCGGGGTCGGTGTCGGCGGGCACGGCTCCGGCGACGGGCAGGATGGGGAAGTCCCCGTAGATGGCGCAGCCCGGTCCGGACAGGTGGGTGAGGCTGAACCCGGAGATGTCGGTGTCGGCGTCGTCGTAGCCGGAGCCGGTGGTCACCTGGCGGTCAGGTGACGTGTCGGGGCTGAACTGGACCATGCCGAGGGGCACCGAGGCGCCGGGGTACTCGCTGACGTTGCCCGGTGCCGCCGGGCCGACCCCCGTGCCGGCCTCGGGGTCCACGAGCCGGGCCGGTCCACCCGAGGTGGCCCCGAGGGGGATCCCGGCCGGCGCGCCGGGTGGGTGGCCCAGGGCCGGCGGCACGCCCCTCGCTCCCACCGGACCGGCACCGGCGGCCCCCGTGGCGATGCCGGACACGACCAGCACCACGGCGGTCGCCGCGGCCAGTCTCGCCCATCGTCCCGAGCAGGGCATGCGGAAACCCTAGGCCGCGGCACACCGTCGGCCCCGGTCCGCCTACCATCGGCCGCATGGAGCGTGCACAATCGTGAACCGGGCGCCGGTGCCGTGGTGGACCGGCTTCGTCTTCGTCTGCCTGGGCCTCTTCGGCGTGGCGTTTGCGATCTCGGGTCTGATGATCGCCCTTCCGACTCCGGCCGCGGGAGGCACCTGCGGGCCGGGCAAGGGCTCCGAGGCGGCGATCATCGCCCTGTTCGACCCGGTCACCATCGGCGCCGGCCCCGAGCCGCCCGCCTCCGCGGCCGCCGACCGAGCCCAGTGGTCCGAATTCGTCCACGACTGCCAGACGGCCGCCGACGACCGGGCGCTGGCCGCCTTCCCCATCCTCATCGTCTCCGTGGCCGTCGCCGTCGTCGGGCCGCTGGTGGCACGCCGGAGGGCGCGCCGACGGCTGCGTCCGACCCCCGAGCCGACGCTGGGCGGATGGCCGCCGCCCCCGTGGTCGACGCTCCCGAGCGGGATCGCCCCCGGCGGGATGGCCCCGACCGGCGCAGCCCCCAGCGGGATGGCCCCCACCGCTGTCCACGAGCTCCTGGACGGGGTGCCCGGCGCCACGCCGGTGGGAACGGGCGCTCCACTCCCCCCGCCCCCGGTCGAACCGCCGGCGGGGACCTGACGACTGCCGGCGTCGGTGCGGCGTCCGGGTGCCGGTGGCAGGATACGGGGATGACCAGCGAGCGTCTCGAGGTGCAGCGCACCGTTGCCGCGGAACCGGCGACCATCTTCGGGCTGCTGTCCGATCCGAACGGCCATGTGTCCATCGACAGCTCGGGGATGCTGATGGCCGCCACCGGCACCCCGGTGACCGCCGTCGGCGACAGCTTCGTGGTGCACATGGATCGCGAGGCCCTCAATGACTACCCCATGGGGCGGTACGACGTGACCGTGACCATCAGGTCGTTCGTCCCCGACCGCGAGATCTCCTGGACCATCCTCGGCCAGATTCGCCCGCAGATCGGTCACGTCTACGGCTACACGCTCGAGCCGGTCGCCGGTGGCACGCTCGTCACCTCGTTCTACGACTGGTCGGACATCGACCCCGTCTGGAAGGAAGCCGGGATCTTTCCGGTCATCTCCGAAGGGGCGCTTCGGGCGACCCTCGGGATCCTCGCCCGGACGGTGGCGCCCGGGGCGCCCGTCCCGCCGGGCTGAGCCGCGTCGTCCGTCGGGGCGAGCGGCGTCGTCCCACGGGAAGACCCACGGGAAGAGTGGCGGTGCGACCGCCGTCGACCGGCAGGACACTGCTCCGGCGGACCGTCGCTGGCTAGATTGTCGTCGTCGAAGGGCTGGCCGTGGTCGGCGTGGTCGTCGTGGTCGGGTTGGCGTGGATGTTCGCGGTGACGGCGCTGCCGGGGGGACCGGCTGTTCGGCATCGCCCGGCGTCCCGGACGCTCGTGGCGGGAGACCACCGTGGTCGGCTGGACCGGCATGCGGGGAGCGGTCAGCCTGGCCGCGGCGCTGGCCCTCCCCCAGAGCTTTCCGCAACGAGACCTGGTGGTCTTCCTCACCTTCGCCGTCATCGTCGCCACGCTGATCGGCCAGGGGCTCACGCTCCCGCCGTTGATCCGACGGCTCGGCCTGGTCACCCGCGACGAGCCGGACCTCGTGTTGGTGACCGACGCCCGTCGCCGCTTCACCGTGATCGCCCTGTCCCGGATCGACGAGCTGGACCGCACCGGCCGCTTCCCGGCCGAGGTCGTCGAGCGGATCCGCATCGGGTACGAGTCCCAGCTGGCCCGCATCGAACGCCGGCACGAGGCGATGAGTGCGGGAGTGGGCGAGGGTGCCGGTGACGAGGGTCCCGTCGCCGGCACCGACTGGCTCGGCGCCGAGCGCGAGCTGCGCGCCCTGGTCATCGCCTCCGAGCGGACGGAGCTCGACCAGCTGGTGGCCCGCCGGAAGGTGAGCGACCGGGTGGCCGGGGGGGTCCGGGCCGCCCTCGACGTGGACGGGACCACCCCGCGCCCCTGACCCCGCACGCCGGACGCGCTGCAGGGCGCCTCGGGAGAGGCGCCCTGCAGGTACGGATGTGCTGTTGTGTGCACCGCGCTCCCCATGATGCGCCGGATGGGACCGGGGTCCGGCTAGGTCAGGCGGTGGGTGTCTGGCTGGGATTCGCCAGGTGGTACAGCGAGCCGCCTCAGCGGCCAGCCACCTCCAGGGTCCCGAAACGTTGACTGCTCAGTTGGACCACCTCCTCTCTCTGGTGGGCCCATGTTAGCGAGTGTCCCGCGCTCATCGGGTGAGCCCCAGGGGTGCATCCGGGTGCCCGGCGCGCCAGTCGGACGCGGTCAGCGTGCGCACCACCAGCGGGAGTCCCCGGGCCGGATGCACCGTCGTGAACCCGGCGCCGAAGCCGAGCCGGTCCATGACCCGTCCCGACGAGGTGTTCTCGGGCTCGAAGATGCTGACCACCTCGGCCAGTCCGAGGTGGTCGAAGCCCCAGCCGAGGGCGGCGGTGGCGGCCTCGGTGGCGTAACCGCGGCCTCGGTGGTCGGCGCCCAGTCGCCAGCCGACCTCGATCGCCGGCAGCACCTCGGGCAGGAAGTCCGGAACGGACAGGCCGGCCCATCCGACCAGGGCCCCGCTGGCGCGCTCGACCACGGCATGGAACGCCGGCCGGTCGGTGCTGCGGCCGTCGTCGATGACCCGGGACAGGAACACCCGGGTCTCGGGAGGGGTCATCCCTCGACGCAGGGGGTACCACCAGAAGGACTCCTCGGCGTGCAGCACGGTCAGGGCCCCGAGGTCCTCGCGGACGAACGGGCGCAGGAGGAGGCGTTCGGTCTCGAGGGGGCCGACCACCCCCACAGGATGGCAGCCCGGCCCGGCGACCACCAGGGGTGATCCGCCCCGGTCCGGCCCGGAGGGTCGGCTGGGCACGACGGCCGTCCAGTCGGTACTATCGAACATATGTTCGTACCATCTCCCGACCGCCGGAGCGTGGACCCCCCCTCCCCGGGGCCGTCCCCCCGCCCGGGGTCCGAGCGGGAGCGGGACCTCGCGTCCCTGGCCCTGCTGGCCGAGCGCACCCGGCCGGTCTCGTCGAGCCAGACCCGCCTCCTTCCAGTGCTGGCGCCCCTGGCCGGGCTGCTCCCGGACGGCGCGCTGCGGCGGGGCAGCACCCTCCTGGTCACCGGATCGGCCGACGGCACCGACGGCCACGTCAGCGTGGCGTTGGCCCTGCTGGCCGCGGCGTCGGCGGCCGGCTCGTGGTGCGCGCTGGTCGGGGTGGACGACCTGGGCGCCGTCGCCGCCCACGACCTGGGCATCGACCTCGGCCGTCTGGCCGTGGTCCCGCGGCCGGGCGCGGCCTGGGCCGAAGCCGCCGCCGCACTGCTCGGGGGCGTCGACCTCGTCGTGCTGCGACCCCCCTTCCCGCCTCGCCCGGCCATGGCCCGCCGGCTGGTGGCCCGAGCCAGGGAGCGCCGCTCGGTACTGGTGATCGTGCCCGGGCGGTCCGGGTGGCCCGACCATCCCGACATCCGGTTGCGCGTCGACGACCTGCACTGGGAGGGCGCCGGCGCCGGCGCCGGCGAGGGCTACCTCTCGGGGCGCCGGATGACGCTGACCGCCACCGGCCGGCGGTCAGCGTCGCGCCCCCGCCGGCGCCACCTGTGGATGCCGTCGCCCGCCGGGACGGTGGCGGATGCCACCGTCGGGCCCCCGGCCGGGACCACGGGGCAGCCGTGAACCGGCTCCTCGTGGTGCGCTGCCCCGAGCTCCTCGACGAGGACGAGGGGGGTGCGGCCCGTCGGTCGTTCGCCGAGGTGGTCGAGGCGGTGGAGGCGTTCTGCCCGTGGGTCACCACGGTACGGCCCGGCATCTGCTCGTTGCCGGTGCGCGGCCCGGCCCGCTACTTCGGTGGCGAGCACGCGCTGGTCGACCTGGTTGCCGAGGCCGGCGCCGCCGTCACCACCGTCGAGGTCGGCGTGGCCGACGGGCTGTTCGCCGCCGTACTGGCCGCCCGCCACGGCGTAGTCGTCCC
Source organism: Acidimicrobiales bacterium (assembly GCA_052143895.1). Taxonomy (GTDB): domain Bacteria; phylum Actinomycetota; class Acidimicrobiia; order Acidimicrobiales; family RAAP-2; genus Bog-756. Next base: position 27,428 of record JBKQRT010000012.1, read on the forward strand.
GCCAGGGGACACGCCCGACTTCCTGGCCCCCTTCCCGGTGTCCGTCCTCGGCCATCCCGAGCTCGGCGAGCTGCTGGACCGGTTGGGCATCCGCACCGTCGGCGACTTCGCCGCCCTCCCCGAGTCCCACGTGCTCGGCCGGTTCGGGGCCGACGGGGTGCGCTGCCACCGGGTCGGAGGCGGCCGGAGCGGCGAGCTCGGCGAGCTGCGCCAGCCGGTCACCGGCCGGCGCCCGGGCGGTGGGCGGCCCGGGTCGGTCGGGGAGCCCGGCTTCTGGGGCGGCGTCAGCGACGGCGACGCCCGGGCCGGCCGGGCCCTGGCCTCGGTGCAGGACCTCCTCGGCCCCGATGCCGTGATGACCGCCCACCTGCAGGGGGGACGCGGCCCGGCCCAGCGGGCCCGGTTCGTCACCTGGAACGCCCGGGAAGGCCGCGACGACGCCACCCTCGGTGCCCCGTGGCCCGGTCAGATCCCACCGCCGGCGCCGGCCCTCGTGCATCCCACCCCCCTCCCCGCCGCGCTCGCCGACACCGACGGGCGGCCGGTGTCGGTGTCGGGGCGGGGCCTGCTCACCGGCGTCCCGGGGCGCCTGTCGGTGGCACAGGGGCCCTGGTCGGTGGTGACCGCGTGGGCCGGGCCCTGGCCGTCCGACGAACGGTGGTGGTCACGGTCCCGCAGGAGGAGCGCGCGCATGCAGGCGGTGGTCGGCGCCGCCGCCCACCTGCTACTGGTCGAACGAGGCCGGTGGTGGGTCGAGGCGACCTACGGATAGGGGCCCACGACGATGGCCTACGCGGAGCTGCACGCCCACTCCAACTTCTCCTTCCTCGACGGCGCCAGCCATCCCGAGGAGCTGGCCGCCGAGGCCGCCCGGCTCGGTCTCGCCGCGGTCGCCCTGACCGACCACAACGGCCTCTACGGCGTGGTCCGCTTCGCCGAGGCGGCCCGGGCCTTCGGACTGCCCACCGTGTTCGGCGCCGAGCTCACCATCGCCGGCGCCGGCGCCATCCCCTCCCGGACCGGCGTGCCGGATCCCGACGGCACCCATCTGGTCGTGCTGGCCCGGGACCCCGAGGGCTACGCCCGGCTCAGCCGGGTGATCGCCGAGGCCCACCTCGACGGCGGGGAGAAGGGGAAGCCGGTCATCACCCTCGACCGGCTGGCCGAGCGCCACGGCGGGCACTGGCAGATCCTCACCGGGTGCCGCAAGGGGGCGCTGGCCACCGCCCTCACCGCCGGCGGCCCGTCGGCGGCCGCCCACGTGCTCGACCAGCTGATCGCCCGGTTCGGTCGCGACCACCTGGCCGTCGAGCTCTGGGACCACGGGAACCCGATCGACGCCACCCGCAACGATGCCCTGGCCCTGCTGGCCACCGAGCGGGGGGTGGCTCCCGTGGCCACCAACAACGTGCACTACGCCACGCCGGCCCGGTTCCCCCTGGCCACTGCCCTGGCCGCGGTCCGGGCCCGGCGCACCCTCGGGGACCTCGAGGGATGGCTCCCCTCCTCGGCCACCGCCTGCCTGCGCGGGGAGGCCGAGCAGCTCCGGCGCTTCGCCCGGTGGCCCGGGGTGGTGGTGCAGGCCGCCGAGATCGCCGCCGCCTGCGCCTTCGACCTGCGCCTGGTGGCCCCCCGGCTCCCCGACTTCCCCGTGCCCGATGGCCACACCGAACAGACCTGGCTGGTCGAGCTGGTCCGTCGGGGGGCCACCGACCGGTACGGGCCGCGGGAGGCCGAGCGGGTGCCGGGGGCGTGGGCCCAGCTCGACCGCGAGCTGGCCGTCATCGGCGAGCTCGGGTTCCCGGGGTACTTCCTCACCGTCTGGGACATCGTCGCCTTCTGCCGGCGACAGGGCATCTTCTGCCAGGGGCGGGGCTCGGCGGCCACCTCCGCGACCTGTTACGCCCTGGGCATCACCAACGTCGACGCGGTCGCCCTCGGCCTGCTGTTCGAGCGGTTCCTCTCCCCGGCCCGCGACGGGCCGCCGGACATCGACGTCGACATCGAGTCGGGCCGCCGGGAGGAGGTCATCCAGTACGTCTACGAGCGCTACGGACGGCTCCACGCCGCCCAGGTGGCCAACGTGATCACCTACCGGTCGCGCTCGGCGCTGCGCGACGTGGGCAAGGCGCTCGGGTACTCGCTCGAGGACGTGGACGCCTGGTCGAAGTCGGTCGACCGGGGCGAGCCGCTCGCCGGGCGGGAGGACCTGCCGCCACTGGTCCGGGAGCTGGCCGGCGACCTGCTCGACTTCCCCCGCCATCTCGGCATCCATTCGGGGGGCATGGTCATCTGCGACCGCCCGGTGGTCGAGGTCTGCCCGGTGGAGTGGGGCCGGATGCCGGGCCGGAGCGTGCTCCAGTGGGACAAGGACGACTGCGCCGCCGCCGGGCTGGTCAAATTCGACCTGCTCGGCCTGGGCATGCTCACCGCGCTGCGCCACATGGTCGAGCTGGTGCGCGAGTTCCACCACGTCGAGATCGACCTCGGCCGTCTCGACCAGGAGGACGAGGTCTACGACCTGCTGTGCCGGGCCGACACCGTCGGGGTGTTCCAGGTGGAGTCGCGTGCCCAGATGAACACGCTGCCCCGCGTGCAGCCCCGCTGCTTCTACGACCTGGCCATCGAGGTCGCCCTCATCCGCCCCGGGCCCATCCAGGGGAACGCCGTCCACCCCTACATCCGCCGGCGCAACGGATCCGAGCCGGTCTCCTACCTCCACCCGCTGCTGCAGCCGGCCCTCGAGCGCACCCTCGGCGTGCCCCTCTTCCAGGAGCAGCTGATGCAGATCGCCATCGACGTGGCCGGCTTCACCCCGACCGAGGCCGACGAGCTGCGCCAGGCGATGAGCGCCAAGCGGTCGGGCGAGCGGATGGCCCGCCTGCGCGACCGGCTGTTCGCAGGCATGGCGGCACGACAGGTCTCCCCCGAGGTGTCCGAGCAGGTCTACGCGGCCCTGGCCGCCTTCGCCAACTTCGGGTTCCCCGAGAGCCACTCGGTGGCCTTCGCCCACCTGGTGTACTCCACCGCCTGGTGCAAGGTGCACTACCCGGCGGCGTTCACCGCCGGGCTGCTGAACGCCCAGCCCATGGGGTTCTGGTCCCCCCAGAGCCTGGTGGCCGACGCCAAGCGCCACGGGATGGTGGTCCTGCGACCGGACGTGAACGCCGGCCGAGCCGACGCCGGCCTCGAAGCGATCGAGGGCGGACCGGGCGGGCGGCGGGACGCCGGACCGGCCGTGCGGCTCGGGCTGTCCTCGGTCCGGGGCATCGGGGACGAGACCGCGTCACGGATCGCCGACGGGCGGCCCTGGTCGGGCATGGAGGACCTGGTGCGCCGGGCCGGGGTCACCCGCACCCAGCTGGAGGCGCTGGCCACCGCCGGGGCCCTCGACGGGCTGTGCCCCGGGGAGGGCCGGGCGGGCGGCAGGACGAACCGCCGGTCGCTGGTGTGGGGGGCGGGCGCGGCCTCACAGGCCACCCCGGACCGGCTTCCGGGGGTGGTCACCGGGGCGGACCCACCACCGCTCCCCCTCCCCGGACCGTGGGAGGGGGTGGCCGACGACCTGTGGTCCCTCGGGATGGCGCCGGACACCACCGCCATGGAGCTGGCCCGGGTCGGCCTGAGCCGGCGGGGCGTGGTCCCCGCCGCCGCGTTGCGCTCGAGGCCGGCCGGGGACCGGATCACCGTCGGCGGGGTGGTGACCCATCGCCAGCAGCCGGAGAGCGCTCGTGGGGCGGTCTTCTTGAACCTCGAGGACGAGACCGGCATGGTCAACGTGGTGTGCTCCCGTGGGGCCTGGGTCCGGTGGAAGCCGGTGGCCCGGGCGTGCCCGGCCCTGCTGGTGCGGGGGCGGATCGAGCGGTCCGAAGGGTCGATGACCCTGGTGGCCGAGCGGTTCGACCCCCTCGAGCTCGGGCAGGTGCCTCCGTCACGGGACTTCCGGTGACCCGGCCGAACGCCGCCAATCAGGCCTTGACTACTCTTCGTGTTTTAATGAACACTTAGAGTCATACTTTAGAAGCCATACAGCCACGCCGAGAATTCCCGTGGAAGCAGTCGTCGGTCGGGCACCGCGCCCGGCCGGAAGGCCGACGACGAACGCCGTCGGTATCGGGGGCAGGACGTCCGCCCTCGCCGACGATCGATCGGCAGCAGCAGTGGACGCGGCGATAACAGGAGGCTGTGGCAGATGAGTGGACAGATCGCAGGCCCGAGCAGGTTCACCCTCGAACTGATCGTCGGCATCGTGGCGCTGTCGATGGTCCTAGGGGCCGTCGACATCATCCGCCAGCCCGGGTGGGCCTGGAAACGTGCGGACGAGAACAAGATCGCCTATCTCGTCCTCGACCTCCTCCTGCCGGTCATCGGGCTCTCCCTCTACGCCTTGAAGGCCCGGACCAAGGTGAGGAGAATCGCCGCCGACGGTCGGGCCGCCAGCCTGCCGTTCGAACAGTTCCAGGAGGAGCTCGCCCAGATGCAGCGCGATGACCATCCGACGGGTGACCCCTCCCCGACGCCGGCATTCGGCAGCTTCGGGGCGGCCGCCACCGACAGTGACCTCAGCGAGCTGGCCCAGGGGGCGTCCGATTCGGAGGACGCGGTCGGCGGACACAACCGACCGGTCGAGATCTCCAGCACGTTCTTCAGCAGCGGCGCCACGGCCACCCGGTCGGTGCGTCCGCAGCTCGGCCTGGCCCGCGGCTACCGCCCCAAGCAGCGCACCAGCCTGCGCCCCAACCTTCGCACCCCGGACAACGCCACGCCGACCGTGCCCGCCGGCTGGAAGGCCGATCCCACCGGGCGCCACCAGTTCCGGTACTGGGACGGGTTCCACTGGACGGAGAACGTCGCCGACGCCGGCGAGCAGTCGATCGACGCGGTCAGCGCGTGACCGGGGGACCGTCTATCGGCTCGGACCGGCCAGCCGGCTGAGCCGCGCCACCAGCACCTCGAGCACCGTCTCCCCCGACAGGTCGGTGAGTCCCCGCAGGTCGAGGTCGGCGGTGGCCAACAGCTGGACGGCCCGGGCGATCCGGGACGAGCCCAGCCGCCTCGACTGGGCCAGTGCCTTCTTGGCCGGGAAGGCACTGCGGAGCCCGAGCAGCTGGGCGGCCTCCTCCGGCGAGTTCGCGCCGGACCCGTCCAGGCGGAGCATCTGGCGATAGTGCCGGTGCAGGACCGCAATGATCACCAGCGGGTGGGACTCGCCGGCGGCCAGCATCCGGTGGAGGACCCCCAGCGCCCTGGCCGTCTTCCCCTCGTCGATGGCGTCGGTGAGATCCCAGGGGGCGAGGCTGCCCGCCGTGCCGAGGAACGGCTCGAGGTCGTCGACCGACACGCTGGCGCCCGTCCCGTAGGCGGACGCCAGCGTGTCGAGCAGGCCCTCCAGGCGCCCCATGTCCTCTCCCAGATGGTCGGACAGCAGCGCCGCCGCCGGCCCGGCGAGCCGGACCGGCCCACCTTTGAGATGGTCGGCCAGCCACTGGGTGCGCGCTCGACCGATCCCGACGGTGGTGTCCACCACCTCGCCGACCGCGGCGGCGGCCTTGGACAGTGCGGCCGGCACGGTACCGCCGCCGCCGACGAGCACCAGCGAGGAGGTGGCCAGCGGGTCCTTCAGGTACTCGACGAGGCGTTTGGCGTCGGCGGAGGCCAGGTGGCCGGCGTCGCGGACCACCACCACCCGCCGCTCGACCAGGAACGGCGGCGTGGTGCAGGCGTCGATGACCGCCCCGACGTCGAGCTGGTCGACCCCCGGGCCGCCGAACTCCTCGACGATCAACGAGGGGTCACCTGTGCCGACCAACCGCTCGACCAAACCGTGGGCGGCCTGCGCCACCAGCGACGGGTCGCTCCCTTTGACCAGATAGACGGGTCGTCCGGCGGCGGCCGGGGCCGCATCGGTGGCCGAGGCGGTCGACCCGCTCATGGGCGGTGCTCCGGCACCCGGGAACGGGCGTCGTCTCGCCCGGGTCGGGAGGCGGTGACGGCGGCCATGACCGCGCAGACCTGGCGGTGACCGGCCACGTCGTGGACCCGCATGATGCGGCACCCGAGTGAGGCCCCCAGCGCGGCGGCGGCCAGCGACGCCTCACGGCGCTCGCCGATCTCGAGTCCGAGCAGGACTCCGAGGAAGGTCTTGTTCGACGCCGACAGCAGGAGGGGATGACCCAGATCGGCCAGGAGGCCCGAGGCCCGGAGCAGGGTCAGTGACTGTTCTGCCGTCTTCCCGAGGTCGAGCCCGGCGTCGAGCACGATCCGGTCGGGGGGCAGCCCGGCGGCACGCGCCCACGATGCCCGCTCCAGCAGGAAGGAGCGAACCGACGCGACCACGTCGTCGTAGACCGGCTCGGGGTCGGGGACGCGGGGGGCCAGACGGATGTGGGTGGCCACCACCGTGGCGCCGGCCGCCGCCGCCGCCGTGAGGTAGTCCGGGTCGGCGAAACCGCTGATGTCGTTGCCCACCACGGCACCGGCGGCAAAGGCCTCGCGGGCCACCGACGCCCGCCAGGTGTCGACCGAGAGCGGGGTGTCGAACCGGGAACGGAGCGCCTCGATGGCCGGGATGACCCGGTCGAGCTCCTCGGCCTCGCCCACGGCCGGACCGGGGCCGGCCTTCACCCCTCCCACGTCGAGGAGGTCGGCGCCGTCGTCGACCAGCTGGGCCGCCCGGCGTACCAGGTCGTCGAGGACGAAGGTGGCCCCCTTGTCGTAGAACGAGTCGGGCGTGCGGTTGAGGATGCCCATCACGAGGGCCCGGTCGGTGATGTCGAACGTCGCGTCCCCGAGGGTGAGCTGGGTGGCGTGCACGGCCGAGACGCTATCCGCCGTGCCGGTCGCCGGCGCCCGGTCGGGCGCTCAGAACAGCCGGCCGGCCAGCGCCTTGCGGTACCCGGCGGTGCGAGGGTCGTCGGGCCCGAGCGTCTCGAGCAGGTCCAGGAACTCCTGGCGGGCGGCCTCATCGTCCCGCACCCGGTCGAGCAGGCCGTCCAACAGCGCCTCCACCCCCGTGGCGTCGACGTCGACCTCCTTGGAGGCGAGGCGGGCCTCCGCCAGGAGCAGCCGCGTGTCGGGCGTCTCCGGGATCCGCCGCAGGAGGGCGGTCGCCTCGTCGGCCTCGCCGCGGGCGATGAGTATCCCGGCCAAGGCGGTGATCGCCCCGTAATGGTCGGGTTGGAGGTCGAGCGCCCGGCGCAACGGTTCCTCGGTGCCCTCGCGCACGCCCTCGGCCACCAGCAGGTCGGCCTCAGCCGGCTGGGGGGCGAGCCTGGCCACGAACTCGGTCACGGCCGCCTCGGGAACGGCGCCGATGAACCCGTCGACCACCTTGCCGTCGCGAAGGGCGAACACGGCCGGGATCGACTGCACCTGAAAGCTCGCCGAGACGGCCGGATTCTCGTCGACGTTGACCTTGGCCAGGACGACCGCCCCCTCAGTGGCGTCCACGGCCCGCTCGAGGATGGGCCCGAGCGTGGTACACGGCCCGCACCAGGGGGCCCAGAGGTCCACGACCACGGGGACTTCCGAGGAGCGGCGGAGGACCTCCTCTTCGAAGGTGGCATCGGTGACGTCGATCATCTGCACGACGATACCGGGGCCGGGCGTCGGGGCGGCCCGGACGCCGGGTGCCGGGCGGGTAGCGTCGTAGGGCATGGACGCCGGGTCGACCACGACGCACAGCGACATCGAGGGGATCGACGCCGAGCGGGTTACCCGGTGGATGGCCACCACCATCGCCGGGGCCGAGCCGCCGTTCCGCTTCGAGCTGATCGCCGGGGGCCGCTCCAACCTGACCTACCGGGTGACCGATGCGACGGGCCGCAGCTACGCGCTGCGGCGGCCACCGGTGAGCCACGTCCTCCCCACGGCCCACGACATGGAGCGCGAGCACACCGTCATCAGTGCGCTCGGCGCCACCGGGGTGCCCGTCCCCCGGACGCTGGGCCTCTGCACCGACGTGGCGATCAACGGTGCCCCCTTCTACGTCATGTCGTTCGTCGACGGCCACATCCTCCGCGACGAGCGATCCGCCGCCGAGCTGAGCGAGGCGAGCCGGACGCGGGCCGGCGAGTCGTTGGTCGACACACTGGCGCAGCTCCACGCGGTCGACGTCGATGCGGTCGGGTTGGGTGACTTCGCCCGCCGGGACGGCTACATCGCCCGGCAGCTCAAGCGGTGGCACGGGCAGTTCACCCAGTCCACCCTGGACGGGGAGCCGGGCCCGGCCATCATCGACCGGGTCCACGAGCTGCTGGCGGCGAGGATCCCCGAGCAGCAGGGCGTGTCCATCGTCCACGGCGACTACCGGCTCGACAACACGGTCCTCGACGACGGGGGCAACGTGCTGGCCATCCTCGACTGGGAGATCTGCACCCTGGGCGACCCGCTGGCCGACCTCGGCCTGCTCCTCGTCTACTGGGCCGAGCCCGAGGACGGCGACCAGGCGCTGCTCGGGGTGGCCCCGACGACGCTGCCCGGGTTCGCCCGGCGCGCGGACCTCATGGCCCGCTATGGGGCCGTGTCGGGCCGGGACGTCTCGCAGATCCCGTACTACCGGGCGTTCGGGTTCTGGAAGCTCGCCTGCATCCTGCAGGGTGTGCACGTACGGTATGCCGGCGGCGCCGCGGCCGGCGACCGCTCCGGTGTGGACCAGTTCGCCGCCCACGTCGGCCGGCTGGGCGAACGTGCGCTGGCCGAGGTGGAGTCGCTGTGAGCGGTCCGGACCCCACCTCCCTTTACCGGATCGACGCCGACTGGGCCGAGCCGATCGGCGACCGCCTCTCCCGTCCGGTGCTGGTGGTGGCGCTCGAGGGTTGGGTGGATGCCGGCGTGGGCGCATCGGCGGCGGTCGCCGAGCTTCTGACCTCGTCCCCGACCTCGGTCGTGGCCACGTTCGACACGGAACTGCTCATCGACCAGCGGGCCCGTCGCCCCATCGCACGCATCGAGGACGGGGTGACCACCGAGCTCACCTGGCCGGCGATCAAGGTGGTGGCAGGGACGGACCGGGTCGGCGCCGACCTCCTCTTCCTGGTCGGGCCGGAGCCGGACTTCCGGTGGCCCACGTTCATCGACGCGGTGGTGGGCCTCGTCCAGCGCCTGGGCGTGCGCACGGTCGTCGGGCTCGGGGCGTTTCCGACACCCACCCCACATACCCGGCCGGTGCGGCTGGCCTCGACCGTGCCCCCCGAATCGGCGGACCTGGCCGGCCGGATCGGCTCGGTCCGGGGTACCCTCGAAGTGCCCGCCGGTGTGCAGGCCGCCCTCGAGGTGGCGTTCGGGCACGCCGGAGTGCCGGTGATCGGCCTGTGGGCCCGGGTGCCGCACTACGTCTCGGCCATGCCCTATCCCGAGGCCAGCGCCGCGCTCATCGAGGGCCTCTGCGCGGTGACCGGCGTCGTGCTCGACACCACCGCCCTGCGGCGTGCCGGTGACGAGTCGCGTCGCCAGGTGGACGAGCTCATCGGGGCCAACCCGGATCATCTGGAGATGGTGCGCCGGCTGGAGACGGCCCTCGACTCCGAGGAGGTCTCCCCGCTCGGCCTCGACGGCGAGGTGCCGAGCGGGGACGAGATCGCCGCCGAGCTCGAACAGTTCCTCAGAGGCGAGGGCCACTGACGAACCGGGTGGGTGCCGGCAAAACCGGCGCACTGCCCTGGCTGTGCCCTACGTGGCGGGCGTAGACGGCCAGGAACACCAGGGAGACGACGGCCAAAGCGACCACGATGGCCAGCAGCAGCCACGGGCTGGTCCGACTGCCCCTGAGCGCCGCGCCGGCGGGCGCGGCGACGCCGGTCGTCGAACGCGACCTTCTCGGTGCGGTCGGCGACGCCTGCGCCTCGAAGACCGGGAGCTCGGTCACGATCTGGTTCATCTCGTCGAGGCTGGTGGCCGAGGCCAGGTCCCCCAGTTTGACCTCGTAATCGTGGGGCGTGAGCAACCCCCGCTCGGCGGCCCGGTCGAGCAGCACGCCGTACCGGTTGCGGTCGTCGTCGCTGACCGGGCCGGGATCGCCGGGGCCGGCACCGTCGTCGCCCGTGGGCCCGGGAGGGACGTCCGGCGGGAGGGCCCCTCCGTCGACGACCAGGTCGGGGACCGGCTGTGGCGCCCGGATGTGGCTCGGGTCGGCAGGCCCCGCCGGCGGGCGGCCGTGCTCTGCGTTGTCGGCCACCCCCGAATTCTGGGGCCGGCGCGCCGCACTGCGCAACTGGTGGCCGTCGGCGGCCCGGAGCGGCCACGCCCGGCGAGGTACCGTGGCCGATGCGCGTGGACGGAGGCATCGGATTCGATCCGAGCGGGGTGGTCGAGGCGGCGCGCACGGCCGAGCAGGTGGGCTACGACGGCATCTGGTCGGCAGAGACCAGCCACGACCCGTTCCTGCCCCTGGTGCTGGCGGCGGAGCACACCGAGCGCCTCGAGCTCGGCACGGGCATAGCGGTGGCCTTCGCCCGGAACCCGATGACGCTGGCGGTGCTGGCCAACGACCTCCAGACCCTGTCCGAGGGCCGGTTCCTCCTCGGGCTGGGGTCGCAGATCAAGCCCCATATCGAGAAGCGGTTCTCCATGCCCTGGTCGCACCCGGCCGCCCGCATGCGGGAGCTCGTCCTCGCCATCCGGGCCATCTGGGCCAGCTGGGCGGACGGGAGCCGGTTGGCCTTCCGGGGCCAGTTCTACCGCCACACCCTGATGACCCCGATGTTCGACCCGGGCCCCAACCCCTTCGGCAATCCCCGGATCTTCGTCGCCGCCGTCGGCGAACGGATGACCGAGGTGGCCGGCGAGGTGGCGGACGGGATGCTGGCCCATGGGTTCACCACCGAGCGGTACCTGCGCGAGGTGACCGTCCCCGCCCTCGAACGCGGGCTGGCAGCCAGTGGCCGGAAGCGGTCGGACGTGGAGATCTCCTACCCTGGGATGGTGGTGACCGGTGCCGACGAGGCCGGGGTGGCGGCGGCCACCCGGGCGGTCAAGACCCAACTGGCCTTCTACGGATCCACCCCTGCCTACCGCCCGGTGCTGGAGCTGCACGGGTGGGGGGACCTCCAGAGCGATCTCAACACCCTGTCGAAGCGCGGCGCCTGGGAGGAGATGGCCGACCTCATCGACGACGAGGTGCTCGACGCCTTCGCCGTGGTCGCCGACCTCGACGATGTCGCCGCCATCGTGCTCGAGCGGTTCGGCGGCATGGTCGACCGGTTCAACTTCTACGCCCCCTACCCCATGGAACCGGCCCGCTGGGCCGAGGTGCTCGCCGGGTTCAAGTAGTGGGCGGGGTCGCGAGGGCGTCCCTATACGACGACGTTGACCAGCCGGGGGGGCCGGACGATGACCCGGCGGGGCGAGCGGTCCCCGAGGGCGTCGACCACCGGGGGCGAGGCCAGGGCCAGCCGTTCGGCCCCGGCGTCGTCGATGTCGGGGGCCACCTCGATGCGGTCCCGCACCTTGCCGTTTACCTGAACGACCATCGTCACCGAGTCCTCGGCGGCCAGCTCGGGGTCGGCGACGGGCCACGGGCGTACGTGGATGTGGTCGCCGTGGCGCCGCTCCCACGCCTCGGCCGTCATGTGCGGGGTCATGGGGGCCAGCACCAGCAGCAGGGTGTCGACGGCCTCGTCCACCACTTGCGCGTGCCGGTCGCCCCGGGCATAGGGCTGGACCAGGTTGACGAACTCCATGCAGGCGGCGACCGCCGTGTTGTACGACCAGCGCTCGTAGTCGCGGGTCACCCGGTCGATCAGCCGGTGGGTGGCGCGCCGGACGGCCACGTCCTCGTCCGAGAGGGGACCGGTACGGGCCGCCGCGCCCTCCCCCTCGGGGGGGACGGCCAGTCGCCAGACCCGGTCGAGGAAGCGGCCGCAGCCGTCGATCACGCTGTCGGTCTGCACGGTCCAGTCGACGTCGTCGGCCGGCGGAGCGACGAAGAGGTGGAAGAGCCGGAGGGCGTCGGCGCCGACGGTGGTGAGGTACCCCGACGGGGCCACCAAGTTGCCCTTGGACTTGGACATCTTCGTGCCGTCCATCCGGATCATCCCCTGGGTGAACAGGCGGGCGAAGGGCTCCTCGATGCCGGAGGGCGCCAGGCCGACGTCGATCAGCGCCCGTGTGTAGAACCGGGCGTAGAGGAGGTGGAGGATGGCGTGCTCGATCCCGCCGATGTACTGGTCGACCGGCATCCAGTGACGGGCGATCTCAGGGTCGAACGGGAGGTCCGGCGTCCACGGGTCGGTGAAACGCAGGAAGTACCACGACGAGTCGACGAACGTGTCCATAGTGTCGGTCTCGCGGGTCGCCGGTCCCCCGCACACCGGGCACGTGGTGTGCAGGAACTCCGGGCTGGTGGCCAGCGGCGATTCGCCGGTGGGGAGGAACTCGACGTCGTCGGGGGCGAGGACCGGTAGGTCCTCGACGGGGACGGGGACGGCGCCGTGGTCGGGGCAGTAAACGATCGGGATGGGGCAGCCCCAGAAGCGCTGCCGGGAGACCAGCCAGTCGCGGAGCCGGTAGTTGACCGTGCGGGTCCCGATGCCCTCGGCCTCGAGCCATTCGATGGCCCGGGCCTTCGCCGTCGGGATGTCCAGACCGTCGAGCCAGGCGCTGTTGATCTTCGTGCCCGTGCCGGTCCAGGCCCGTCCCGGTCCACCGTCCGGACCGCCGTGCTCCTCCCAGCCGACTGGTGGCTGCACCGTGCGGACGAAGGGGAGCCCGTAGGCCTCGGCGAAGTCCCAGTCGCGAGTGTCCTCGGCGGGAACCGCCATGATGGCGCCGGTTCCGTACCCCATGAGCACGTAGTCGGCCACGTAGACCGGTACCGGCGTGCCGGTGAAGGGGTTGACGACCGACGATCCGGTGAAGGCACCCCGCTTGGCCAGGCTCAGGGCACCGCTCTCTGACATGCGTTCGACGTCGGTGCTGGCTGCCGCCCGGACCCGCAGCTCGTCGACCTCCGCCCGGTGGTCGGCGGTGGTCAGGGAGTCGACGAGCGGATGCTCGGGGGCGACGACGCCATAGGTCATCCCGAACGAGGTGTCCGGTCGGGTGGTGAACACCCGGAGGGCCAGTCGCTCGGCGCCGTCGGCGCCGTCCCGGCCTTCCACCACCAGGTCGAACTCGGCGCCCTCGGATCGTCCGATCCAGTTGCGCTGCATGGTCTTGACCCGCTCCGGCCAGTCGAGGTCGTCGAGCCCGGCCAGCAGTTCGTCGGCGTACCGGGTGATGCGGAGGAACCACTGCTCGAGGTCGCGCTTGACCACCAGGTCACCGGACCGCTCACAGGTCCCGTCGGGCAGCACCTGTTCGTTGGCCAGCACGGTCTGGCACCCGGGGCACCAGTTGACCGGGGCGCTGGCCCGGTAGGCCAGGTCGGCGGCCAGGAGCTTCTGGAAGATCAGCTGGTTCCACTTGATGTACTCGGGGTCGTGGCTCCGGATCTCGCGACGCCAGTCGTAGACGGCCCCGAGGGAGGTGATCGACTCCTTCAGTTCGGCGATGCGGGCGTCGGTGAAGACGCGAGGGTGCGTGCCGGTCTTGATTGCCGCATTCTCGGCCGGCAGGCCGAAGGAGTCGAAGCCGAACGGTGAGAGCACGGCGTGGCCCAGCATGGTGCGGTGCCGGACCAGGAGGTCGCCGAAGGTGTAGTTGCGGACGTGGCCCATGTGGGCCGGCCCGGAGGGATACGGGTACATGGTGAGGACGTACCAGGGCGGACGGGGATCGTCGGCATCCACCTCGTAGGTACCCTCGTCGGCCCAGCGCCGCTGCCACTTCTGTTCGATGCCAATGACGTCGTAGGCGCGTGCCATGGGTGCCGATCGTATCGGGGGCCGGCTGGGGCCCCGTTGCCCGGGTCCGGCACATGGGGCCCGTTGCCCGGGTCCGCCGGGTGGGCCCCGAGGTCCCGGGCGGAGTCAGACGCGGCGCATGACCCCGACAGGGCGGTGCCGATCCTCGAGATGGTCCCGCCGACGCGATCGACCACGGTGTCGAGGTAAGTGGCGTCAGCAGTCGATGGCACCGCGATCGACACGGGCCGGTCGTAGCCGGAGAAGCCAGCGGGACCGTGGCGTTCTGGCACGGCGGAAAAGGCTATTCGGATGCAGGTGGCCGTGCGGTTAGGTTGCTGGCGATAGCGGCATCTCGCCACCGATTCATGGCGCTTTCTCCAATTGGATCTGGCACCGTGACGTAGCGGCTCCCGGCCAGCACTCCTGCGGCGTATTCGCCAAGAGCCTGGGCGTCTTCGGAAGCCCAGCCGTTGGCGTCAGCCCACGCTCGAAGCTCGACAGGATCAAACGGGTAGCCGTGGTGCTTGAGATAGATGAACGTGTGGATCACGCCGGATCGGGAGCTTGGATCGGTGAGGTCCATCCGATGGCCGACCGGGTGTCGCAAGTGGAGTTCGGGGTCTCGGTACACCCAAGACGTAAGTTCCCTTAGCGCCGCCTCAACGACAGCAGCAGACAGCGACTTGGCCACAGGTGCAGCACCTTCGGAGGGGATTCCCGCCTTACCCTCCTGATCGGACATGATGCCACCCCCATACCCACCGCCACGATGGTTCCACTAGATCTTCGCAGGAATTGGGCAGGTTCGCTCTTGACGCTCAGAGCTTGTTCACAGTCACTGCGGACCTTGATGTGGACTTGATCGCTGCAGTGCCAATAGGTGCGAGGAGAAGGTCGGCTCCGATCCTTGCGATCAGGGGGTCACGAAAGCTGTCTGCGACCCACCTTGGGACTTTCAGCCCTCCCCCTCGACTCCTCAATGGATGAGCATGGGGGTCTGGGGGCGTCGAGCACGTAGAGGCATGAAAGGACTCACCCATGGCTGAAACCAGGGATATGCGGAAGCAGATCGAACACTTCATCGAGCGGGCAGAGGACGAGATTGCCCAGGCCAGCCGCCAGTTGGCAAAGGGAATCAACCGGGGATCTGGGCGGCTCGTCACTCCCGTCTCAAAGGACATCGAGCAGGCGCTGCATGAGGTGTCCGACTTCGCCGAGCGGGTCGTCAAGAGCCAGCGCCGCATGGTCCGAGATGTGGTGAAGGCCATCAACGAACAGACCGGCCAGGCTGCCGATAGGGGTCGCACGGCAACCCGGGGGATCACCAAGCGGGTGGCGACGAGAAGGAAGGCTGTGGCCAAGCGGGTGGCGGCCAAGAGGGCACCAGCCAAGAAGGCAGCCCCGAAGAAGGCGGCGGCCAAGCGAGCACCCGCCAAGAAGGTCCCGGCAAAGCGGGCACCGGCGAAGAAAGCGGCACCGAAGAAGGCTGCCGCCAGGTCGTAGTTGCTCCTGGGGGCAGGGGTCGATGGCTCGCTCCGGCGATCAACCCTGACATCAGAACCAGCACAAGATCGCACGTCGTAGCATCTGGAGAAGCCCCCCGGATTCCGCATGGCAGCCACTCTCGCCTCGGCTACCATGCTCTTTCCGGTGTAGCAGTCGAAATGGCGTTGCTACTCCGGTTGCTACTTGATAGGAATCGCTCAGAGGAAAAAGGCCTCTGAGCAGCTACGGGGGCGTAGCTCAGCTGGTAGAGCGCTTGACTGGCAGTCAAGAGGTTCGTGGGTTCGAGTCCCATCGCCTCCACCGCGTTGTGAGAGTTACAACGTTCTCGCTGGTCAGCGGCTATTTGTCACTCACATCCTCGAACCTAGCCAAATGGGGATGTTCGAACCCCGCTCAGTTGGTCGCCACCAGCGATGCGATCTGGTCTCTCCACTCGCCCGGGAGCGTGGCATGGCCTGGCAGCCTGATAAGTCGTGAGGATGTCAACCGATTTCCGAGCACCCCATCTACGCCGTTAGGGCACCACCTCGGTGGCGTACTTCGCCATCGTCCGACCGATGTCGGCGGGGTTGAGCAGGCCCCGCTCGTCGACGGGTAGCAGGCTCAGATCGCGGAAGTAATCGAGGTACAGGTCGGGGGTAAGGGTGCCGACGAACTTGGCGGGTTCGTCGAAAGGGTTGGCGAAGGTATGTGGCGACCCCGCGGGGACCGTGACATACGAGCCTGCTTCGATGTCGACGCTGTCGACTCCGGAGGTGAATCTGAGCTTGCCCTCGGTCACGATGAATATTTCCTCGTGCTCATGGTGGACGTGCTGGGGCGGAGATGCCGGGCCCGGGGGAACGATCACCTCGATGAGGCCGAGGCGATGCTGGGTGTGGGAGCCGTCTTCGATGATGCGACACCGGATCGGCCCACCTCCTGACTCTTCGCCGTCGGTCGGTCGTACGACAAACATGGGCATGGTCGCTCCTTTGCCGGAATGGACGTTGGTGGAGGTGGAAGTTCGCTGCCAACCGCTACTGGGGCTGTCCCCCCGGACCGAGGGCGAATTCGTACGACGCCCAGACCAGTCGCTGAACCACGTCGCGCTCGAGGTCGTCGCGCGGAGCGTAGATCATGACGACGGTCGCGGGCGCTTGGCCCTTATGTACGAGGAAGTGAGGTTCGGCCCATCCGCCGCGTTCGGCGGTGCCGGCAAGCGGGAGAGGCAGGGTGGCGTGGAGGCTGAAGTCGCCTTGGGCATGCACGTGGCAGAACTCCCGCCCGACCATGAACGCCTCGGCCGGCCCACCTGCGGTGCCGGGGACCAACGTCAGTGCGCGGGCGCCCTCGACCGAGATCTCGGATGGCTTTCCGAGGACGAAGGGCCAGGTCAGTGCCTCGGCGAGAAT
>JBKQRT010000013.1:0-5681 GCA_052143895.1 Acidimicrobiales bacterium
CAGGGAGAACCCGGGGTGGGGCTATCGCCGGATCCACGGGGAGCTGTCGACTATGGGGATCCCGCTCGCACCCTCCAGCGTCTGGGACATCCTGCGGCGTCACGGGCTCGATCCGTCACCTCGGAGGAGAGGGCCCACCTGGGGTGAGTTCCTGAGGTCGCAGGCCACGACCATGTTGGCCTGCGACTTCTTCACGGTCGACACCGTGCTGCTGCGACGGCTGTACGTCCTGTTCTTCATCGAACTCGATACCCGAAGGGTGTACCTCACCGGCGTCACGGCCCATCCGACCGGCGCCTGGGTGGTCCAGCAAGCCAGGAACCTCGCATTCGAGCTCGCCGAGCGATCTCAACCGGTCAAGTTCCTGATCCGAGATCGTGACACCAAGTTCACAGCCGGCTTCGACGAGATCTTCCGGTCCGAGGAAATCCGGATCATCCAAACTCCGGTCCGGGCTCCTCGGGCAAACGCCCTCGCTGAGCTCTTCGTCGGCACCATTCGCCGAGAATGCCTGGACCGGATGTTGATCATCAACCGTCGCCAGCTCGAGATGGTGCTCCTCGAGTTCGTCGACCACTACAACGGCCATCGCCCGCACCGATCACTCCGGCAGCTGCCACCCCAGCCAATCGATGAAGCGCCCGGAGAATCCGAGATTGCCGGACCATCACGGCTCCGTCGGGCCGATCGGCTCGGCGGGCTCATCCATGAATATCGCCTCGTCGCGTCACGTGGATGACGTTTTTGGCACCCACAGGAACCGTTCCATGCCTCGGCAAGCATCGCGCCTACGGCTGCCACCGTCGGCCCGCACATCGGATATACCTGGACCGTGCGGACCCGCCGTAACGCTATTGCTGCCCTGATGGGACTGACGCTGTGCGTCTGGTGTGGGTGGGTCAGCGGATTCCACCGTTCGACTTCGTCTGCTTACATCACATGGGCATTCTCGCTGGCCGCTGTGGTGGTGGTCGACCTGTTGTTCTGGCAGGGCCAACATGGACGCCACCCGGGGTCGCGCCTCGAACCCAGTGGTGAGCCCTGGCCCCGACCAGGCCTTGGAGGCCACGCGGCGCTCGTGGGAGTCTCGCCTTGGCTGGCGCTGTCACTGGTCGTGCTCGGCTGGGAGATTCTCGGAATAGACACGGACAAGCAGCAGCCGCACCTGACGATCAGCGCGCTGACTCAAGCGTTTCGACCGTTGAACGCTGCGATGCTGCTGGTGTGGATGCTGGTCGGGATGGGCTACGGGGCGGCACGTACGAGGGCCCCCATCGTGGCTGGATCTGCCTCTTTCGATCCGCGTGGCACCGAGGGAAGTCCGCCTCACGCTGCTGTGATGTTGACGCATCTACCAGCGGCGGCGCCTGCGCTGCTCCTTCCGTCGAACCGGGCGGTGGGTGTGGGCTTCTGGTTCGGCCTGGTAGCTGCCGGAGTGGCTGTCGATCTCGTTGCCCGGCACTCCAGTGGTCGGCTGGCAACCGCCGAAGAACTCATCCGCTTCGTTACCGCCCCGATGCTGGCAAACGTCATTCTTGTGGTGGCGTGGACGTATGCGGGCTACCACCTCTTCGCCCGTTGAGGTCGTGCTCTCGAGGACGGTGAATCAGCGAGGCATCTGGCTCGGTTCGCGGCTCCATAGGCACCGACCGCCTCAATCGGAGATACGGGCCGGGCGCCGCGGGAGGACCGTGCTCGGCGGTCACCGGATGTTCTCCATCATGCGTCGCCTCCGGCACGGGAACCGGCGACCTCGGCACAGGCGGACCCGGCTTCGAAGCGATTCGTGCTGACATTGCCTGCGTATGCTTGTGTCGCGCGGGTTCAATGGAGGAGGGTTCGGAGATGGGTGAAGAGTCTGGGTGGTCGTGCTGTGGGCCATAGAAGCGATCGTGCCAGCACCCACACTGGGCCACTGCGAGTGACAGGGCGCCACCCGCGGTCGGCCGCTCCAGTCGCAGCCTGTCCCACGGTGCAGTCAGTCCATGATCTCCCCCGGACTCCGTCTGCGGGATCGGCTCGGTCGTCTGTTCTACGAATACAGTCGTTCTGCACGATGCATAGGTTCTGGCACCCCACTCGTCAGGCTCCGCCCATCCCTGAAGTTCCTCTAGACTCTTATCCTCGGACGCAGGAATTACATGCTTGGCATTGACCTGGTGTTCATCCCCGAATTCCGAGAACGGCTCGAGGCCAGTGCTGGCACAATCATGCAAAGGGCCTTTCGTTCATCAGAAATAGAGGGTCAGCAACTCGAACATCTGGCAGGACTCTGGGCCGCGAAAGAAGCGGTCGTGAAGGCTGCCGCCGCCGCACCCACCAAGTGGACGGATATCGTGATCACGCACGATGCCGCTGCAAAGCCCCACGCGAGGATCGGGGCACAAGAATTTGCTATATCGATTTCGCATCACGGTGACTACGCCGTGGCGGTAGCTTATAGGATCGAGCAATGACCAGCCGCCATTTTGGCGACTTTGTGGCAAATTTCAACAATTATGCCGAACGGCTCGCGATGACTATGCGGCCCTTTTTGAAGCTTGAACGGGTGGACTATGGCCAGTTGCAAAGACGAACTTACCAAACGGCGAATTATCTCTTGGCGCAGGACGTTCAATTGGGGGACCGAATCATGGTCGTCGCCAACAACTCGCCTGATTGGGTTCAGCTGTTTCTCGGTAGCCAGCTCATCGGTGCGATTCTGGTACCTGTCGACGTAACCAGCTCACCAGCAACAACGCTGAAGTTTATTGAGCAGACTCAACCGAAGTTGATTCTTCGGAACAGGCACTTCCACCCTGAGCTTGACCAAGCATCGCGGGTCGACTGGCTCGATGATCTCAGCGAACATAGTGCTGCCTTTTCGGAGACGGCTCCAGACATTGATTTGGCCGGCGACTGCTCGTCCCTCATTGTGTTCACTTCAGGCACGACCGCCGACCCAAAAGGTGTGGTCTTGACCCAGAAGAATGTCTTAGCCAACGTCGGAGCCGCCCTGCGGGTAATACCGGTCGGTCCAGACTGGCGCTTTCTATCCGTGTTGCCCCTTTCGCATATGTACGAACTCACGGGCGGCATGCTCGCTCCTCTATCGAGCGGTGCCAGCATCGTTTATGTGCCAAGCGTCTCACCGCGTGCCATAGCGAGTGCCTTGCAGGAGTATCACATCACCACCATCCTCGCAGTGCCACAGCTACTTGTTCTGATGCTCGAACAAATCACACAAGGTGCGGCAGCCGAGGGCAAGGCTACGACATTCGCGACGGCTCTGAAGCTTGCCGCTGTTCTTCCAGTTCCTCTCCGCCGGCTCCTCTTTCGAGATGTCCATTCCCGGCTGGGGAACAAGTTAGACCTGGTCATTACCGGAGGAGCACCGATTCCGATCGAAGTCGGATTGGCATGGGAACGTTTAGGAGTCAGGACTGTACAAGGGTACGGTTTGACGGAAACGGCACCGATCCTCACGATGAACCCTTTACATGGGCGCCGTCTCGATACGGCGGGACGTGCGCTTGACAATGTGCATCTGCGCATTGCAGAAGACAATGAGATTCAAGCCGAAGGACCTAGTGTCTTTCACGAGTACTGGCGTAATCCCATAGCATCGGCACAAGCATTTACTGACGACGGCTGGTTCAAAACAGGCGATGCTGGCCATTTGCAGAGTGGCTGGCTGTATATTCAAGGACGACTTAAATTCGTCATTGTGCTCAGCAATGGCCTCAAGGTGTTTCCCGAGGACGTCGAACTCGTCGCTGATAAATATCCTATCTTTCGTGCGATTTGTATTGTTGGAGTCAAGCGACCCAGTGGCGAAGAAGTCGTGGCCGTCGTCATCTCCGGTCATTCCGATGACGAGATCAGCAAAGCGATTGATGGCGTCAATGCCCACGTCGAGTCATTTCAGCATGTCACCGCATGGCGTCGTTGGCCGGAAGAAAACTTCCCATTTACCCGATTGCTCAAGATCGATCGGAGAAAAGTGCAGGACTGGGCCAACGAAACCAGCCAGGAGGTGCAGTCAATAGGGCATGAAGAGACGCCCGGCGAAGACGCAATCGCCGATCTCATTCGTCAAAGCCTGGGCGAGCCCAGGAGAGAAATCAACGATTTTGACCGACTAGCCGACATCGGTCTCGACTCGCTGCGGAGACTAACCGTCGTAGCCCTGATCGAGGATCAGCTAGGCATTGCCATCCAGGAAGGAGACATCACCCAAACCACAACGGTGGCAGGCTTACGAGAATTAGTGACCGCTGGCAACCCAGCCGAGAGACCCATCCCTCGTCCGTCCTGGCCATTTCGGCGGTGGGTGCGACTACTCGGAGATGTTACTCGTGACGTAGTCATACACGCCATCATCAGAATTTGGGTCACACTGAGCGTCCAAGGGCAAGACAAACTGGACGGACTAGATGCACCAGCGTTGTACATTTTCAACCACAGCGATGACTTCGATGGGCCAGTTGTCTATCAAGCGCTACCTCGTCGTATCCGCCAGCGTCTAACGGTTGCCGCGGCGGACGATGTCATGCGCATGCACAAAGTGCTGGCCTTTGTCATACGCTTCTGCTTTGCTGGCTTTAACCTTGCCCGTACTGATCCCTATATGCCGAGCTTGGAATACGTCGGCACGTTGGTTGATCAGGGTTGGAACGTCCTTCTTGCACCAGAAGGCCGCTTGAGCACGAATGGCATCCTGCAGCCGTTTAAGTCGGGCATCGGTCTGCTGGCCGTGAACCTGGGCGTCCCAGTGGTGCCAATGAAAATATTCGGCCTCTTTGGGACGGTGCCGCTGCATGCCAAATGGCCCAAGCGCCGCGGTGTCGTCACTGTTCGCATTGGTCAGCCGATGAGATTTGATAGCCATATGGATTACGACGATGTTGTGCTGAAATTGCACCAGGTCATGGAGGATCTCTGAAGCGGTGCGGTGCGCGCCCGATGCCTTCGGCGCCAACCTCTCATTGGCTCTGTTGGGTTAGTCGATCGTCGGGCGCGGTCTTTTCGAATCTGGCCGGAATCGCGGGTCAGACCACCAAGGCGAGCTCGTCGAATGCCGCGGCAACGATCAGCCCTGGAAGCGCGTCGATCCCGAGTTCGTCGTGGCCTCGCCTGAGGTTCTGGATGAACGCGTGGCCTCGGATGATGACGCTAACGGTCCGGTCCTGTTTCAGGCCCCGCATTGGTCGGAGCCTGGCCTTCAGACGTCCGTGGTCGGCTTCGACTCGATTGTTGGCTACTGGGTGGTGTCGTGGAGTGCGGCCGGCATCAGTTCGGCGATCGCTCGGGCGAGTGCCGGCGCTCCGTCGGTGGTGATCTCGGCTGGCGTGTTGTGAGCGCCGATCGCCCAGCGAAGAAGCCCGTCGCAGCCTTGGCGTCGCGTTTCTTGGACACGAACACGTCGATGACCTGCCCGAACTGGTCAACGGCTCGGTAGACGTACCGGCAGCGGCCAGCGACCTTCACGTAGGTCTCATCCACCAACCAGCGGTTGCCCACGCTGTGCCGGGAGGGTCCTGAAGCATCAACCAGGATCGGCGTGAACCGCTGGACCCAGCGGAACAGGGTCACATGGTCGACCTCGATGCCCCGCTCAGCCAGGAGTTCCTCGAGGTGGCGGTAGGACAGTCCGTAGCGCAGATACCACCGGACGGCGATCAGGATGACTTCCGGAGGGA
>JBKQRT010000014.1:0-28824 GCA_052143895.1 Acidimicrobiales bacterium
GCCGGCCGCGCGAAGCTTGCGGGTCACGGCTTGTGGGTTCCCCACAACTAACGCTCAGTGGCCCATCCCGAGCCCGCCGTCGGCTCGGGTTGCAGGGTCGACGGCGCGTCGGTGGGGGGTTGAGCTGTCACAACCAGGGGACGCTACCGCACGCAGACCGCCGGCTTGCGTCGTGGCTCCGGCGGACCGCACCCACCCGGCTGCCGGCGGCGGCCGCCCCGTCAGCGGGTCGCCGCAGGCCTCAGAGGCCGGCGATCAGCTTCTCGACCCGGTCGTCCTTCGACTTGAAGGGGTCCTTCAACAGGACCGTTCGCTGCGCCTGGTCGTTGAGCTTGAGGTGGACCCAGTCGACGGTGAAGTCACGTCGCCGCTCCTTGGCCCGCTTGACGAACTCGCCGCGGAGGCGGGCCCGGGTGGTCTGGGGCGGGGTGGACATGGCCGCGGCGATGTCGACGTCCTGGCAGATCCGGTCGAGTTGGTCGTGCCGCTGGAGCCGGTAGTAGAGGCCGCGGGTCCGGTCCACGTCGTGGTACTGGAGATCGAGGAGCGACACGTTGGGGCTGTGGAGGGACAGCGAGTGGCGCTCGCGGTACCGGTCGATCAGGCGGTACTTGGCCACCCAGTCGCACTCGCGGTGCAGGGAGAGCGGGTCGGACTCGAGCCCCTTGAGGCAGTGCTCCCACATGTCGAGGGCTCGGTCCTCCTGCGGGGAGAGCCCCTGGCGGTCGCGGTAGCGGATGGCGCGCTGGAGGTACTCCCCCTGGATGTCGAGGGCGCTCATCTCCCGGCCGTTGGCCAGGCGGACCGGGCGCCGGCAGGTGATGTCGTGGCTGATCTCCCGGATGGCCCGGATTGGGTTCTCCAGGGTCAGGTCACGCAGCACCGTCGAGGGGTCCTCGAGCATGCGCAGCACGATGCTGGTGGCCCCCACTTTGAGGAACGTCGCGTACTCGCTCATGTTCGAGTCGCCGACGATGACGTGGAGCCGTCGGTATTTCTCGGCATCGGCGTGGGGCTCGTCGCGGGTGTTGATGATCGGCCGGCTGCGCGTGGTGGCAGACGACACGCCCTCCCAGATGTGCTCGGCCCGCTGGCTCAGGCAGAACACCGCCCCCCGGGCCGTCTGCAGGACCTTGCCGGCACCCGCGTAGGCCTGCCTGCTCACCAGGAAGGGGATGAGGACCTCGGTGTAGTGGGCGAAGTCGTCCCGCCGACTGGTCAGGTAGTTCTCGTGACAGCCGTAGGAGTTGCCGGCGGAATCGGTGTTGTTCTTGAACAGGTAGATGTCACCCCGGATGCCCTCCTCCCGCAGCCGGGCCTCGGCCCCTTCGACCAGGGAGGCCAGGATCCACTCCCCCGCCTTGTCGTGGACGACCAGCTCGGCGATGTCGTCGCATTCGGGCGTTGCGTACTCGGGATGGCTCCCCACGTCGAGGTAGAGCCGGGCGCCGTTTTCGAGGAAGACGTTGGACGAGCGTCCCCAGCTGACCACCCGCCGGAAGAGGTAGCGGGCCACCTCGTCCGGACTGAGGCGCCGCTGCCCGCGAAGGGTACAGGTCACCCCGTACTCGTTCTCCAGGCCGTAGATGCGCTTGTCCATCTCCCTCACGGTACCGTGAGGAGGGCCGGTTCCACCGAACCGTCGGGTCCGGGCGGCCCCGCCCCTGCGGTGACGTCAGCCCAACAACGTCGCCAGCTCACCGTCCATGAGGCGCCGGAAGGCCCGGCGGCCGTTGCCCTGGGCCAGCACGGCCACTTCGAGGTCGGCGCCGCCGAGGGTCCGGTCGGGGCCGGCGAGCGCCCCCACCGCCGCCTGGAGCGCCTCCGGCAGCGACCATCCGGACGTCCACGACTCCTCGAGCCGCTGGGCGATCGTCTCGGTCTCCCCCCCGAGCACGGCAAAGCGGTCCTCGTCGGTGATGGTCCCCTCGTAGGCGATGTGGTAGAGCTGCGGCGGGTGCAGTCCGGTGCCGAGCTCGGCCACCAGGATCTCCACCTCCAGCGGCTTCATCTCGTGGGTGAAGACCTGCCCGAGGTACTGGGCGTACAGGTTGGCCAGCGACCGGGCGTCGACGTCCTCGCGGCTGTACGCGTACCCCTTGGTGTCGGCGTGCCGGATGCCCGACACCCGCAACTGGTCGTACTCGTTGTACTTCCCGACCCCGGCGAAGGCGATCCGGTCGTAGATCTCGCTGATCTTGTGGAGCGAACGCGAGGGGTTCTCCGCCACGATGGCGATCCCGTCCTCGTAGGTGGTGGCGATGAGCGACCTGCCGCGGGCGATGCCCTTCTGCGCGTACTCGGCCCGGTCCTTCATCACCTGTTCCGGCGCGACGTAGTACGGCATGGTCATGGCTGGCGACCCTCCGCCCGACGACGCTCGATCAGCGCGGCGAACCGCTCGGCGACCTCGTCCTCCGGCACCAGGGTGAAGCCCTCAGCGGTGACCGTCGCCACCAACGGGTAGATGCCCCGGACGAGGTCGGGGCCACCGGTGGCGGAGTCCTCGTCCGCCGCCTCGTAGAGTGCCTCGATGGCCAGCTCCACCGCGTCGTCGCGGACCATGCCCACCCGGTAGCCCAACTTGATGGTGGTGCGGGCGTCACGTCCCCCCGATCCGGTGGCGTTGTGCTCGGTCTCCTCGTAGTGGCCGCCGGTCACGTCGTAGGTGAAGATGCGTCCCGTCTGGCGGGCCACGTCGTACCCGGCGAAAAGCGGCACCACGGCCAGGCCCTGCATGGCCATGGGCAGGTGTTCCCGGACCATCTGGCCGAGCTGGTTGGCCTTGCCCTCGAGGCTCAGGACCACTCCCTCGACCTTCTCGTAGTGCTCCAGCTGGGTCTGGAAGAGCCGCACCATCTCGACGGCGGGCCCGGCGGCGCCGGCGATGGCCACCGCCGAGAACCGGTCCGCCGGGAACACCTTCTCCATGGCACGGTGGGCGATCGAGTGGCCTTCGGTGGCCCGTCGGTCGCCGGCCATCACGATGCCGTCGGCAAACCGCAGCGCCGCCACCGTCGTGCCGTGACGGAACGGGCCCGGACCGGAGGCGCCGGCGGGCCTCCCGGCGGGAGCCAGCGCCATCATCGGCGGCACCGGGACACGGAGGCGACGGATCAGCCCGGCGAAGTCGGGGCCCGGATCGTCGGTCGTCGAAAACAGCGGCAGCGTCACCGGGGCTACTCGCCGCCCTTCTGCACGTAGTTGCGGACGAACTCCTCGGCGTTGTCCTCGAGGACCTCGTCGATCTCGTCGAGAAGGTCGTCGAGCTCGGCCTTCAGCTTGTCGCCCGCGGCCGACGTCGCCGGCACCTCCTCGACGACCTCGTCGGTGCGCTCGGTGGTGGTCTTCTTCTTCTGTTCGCGTTCAGCCATCTCGTTCAGCCATCCCTACTCTTCCTAGCCGCTCAGTCGATCCAACAGCTCGGACGGACTCTCACACGCGTCCAGCAACTGCTCCACGTGGTCGGCCGTGCCCTTCAGGGGGTCCATCATAGGGACGCGCCGGAGCGGGTCGGTGCCGAGGTCGAAGACCAGAGAGTCCCAGTTGGCGGTGACCACCGAGCCGGGCCACTTCTCCAGGCACCGGCCACGGAACCACGCCCGTGTCCCGCGGGGCGGCTTGGTGACCGCCGCGACCACCGACTCCTCGTCGAGCAGCCGTTCGGTGTCCAGGCGGGCGAACAGCGAGCGGGACGGGCGCAGGTCGTGGTACTGGAGGTCCAGGGCGGACAGCCGGTGGTCGTCCCAGTCGCACCCGTGACGCTCACGGTAGGCCTCGATGAGCTGGAATTTGGCCACCCAATCGAGCTGGCGGGCGAGGGACATCGGCTCGGTCTCGAGTCCGGACAGCACCTCCTCCCACCGGGAGAGCACGGCATCACCGATGGACTCGGCCCCCAGGCACTCGAGCCCCCGGTCGTCCGCGTACTTGCGGGCCTGGGCGAAGAGCTCCCACTGGATGGCCAGCGCCGTAGCCGTCGAGCCGTCATCCATCAGCAGCGGCCGGCTGAACGTCCGATCGAGCGCCACGTCGTGCATGGCGCCCACGGGGTCGGCCAGGACCAGGCATCGGCTCCACTGGACGTCGTCCTCGATCATGGCCAGGACCAGCGAGGTGGTCCCGACCTTGAGGAACGTCGCCACCTCGGCCAGATTGGCGTCACCCACGATCACATGGAGGCGGCGGTAGCGGTGCGGGTCGGCATGGGGCTCGTCTCGTGTGTTGACGATCGGCCGCTTCAGGGTGGTCTCCAGTCCGACCTGCTCCTCGAAGAACTCCGCCCGCTGCGACAGCTGGAAGTCGACCCGGGTGCCGTCGTGCACCGCCGTCTCCGCTCCGACCTTGCCGGCCCCGGCGAAGATCTGGCGGGTGACGAAGTGGGGCGTGACCCCGGCCACGATGCGGGTGAAGGGAGTGGCCCTGTCCATCAGGTAGTTCTCGTGGGCCCCGTACGAGTTGCCTTTGCCGTCCGAGTTGTTCTTGTAGACGACGAGGTGGGACCCGTCGTGAAGGGCTTCGTCGGCCGCCTCCATCGAACGGGTCAGGATCAGCTCGCCGGCGCGGTCGTACCGCAGGCATTCGAGGGCGTCGCGGCACTCGGGCGTGGAGAACTCCGGATGGGCGTGGTCCACGTAGAACCGCGCACCGTTGGTCAGCACCGTGTTGACCAGGTGGGTCTCGACCTGTGGGGGCATCGACCCTTCGCGAGCGAAGCCCCGGGCGTCGTTCCCAGGTGCCTCGTCCTCGAAATCCCACCCCGTCTGCTGGCGCGCCACGTCATGGGCGTAGGCGTTGATCAGGACCGACGACGCGGCGATCGGATTGGGGTCGCCGTGCACCACCTGGATGCCGTACTCGGTCTCGATGCCGCAGACCTTGGGGATGGCCATGCAATCGACCCTATCCCGGGATGTTCCTCAGAGATACTGCCCGGTGCCCACCCGCTCGATCGACCGGCCACCCTTGGTTTCGTCCTGATTGCTGATGAGCGTCCGGATGTAGACGATCCGTTCGCCCTTCTTGCCGGAGATCTTCGCCCAGTCGTCCGGGTTGGTGGTATTGGGGAGGTCCTCGTTCTCCTTGTACTCCTGCCGGATCGACTCGAGCAGGTCGTCGGTGCGGATCCCGCGAGTCTGCTCGGCGATGGCCCGCTTGATGGCCAGCTTCTTGGCCCGGCGGACGATATTCTCGATCATGGCCCCCGAGGAGAAGTCGCGGTAGTAGAGGACCTCCTTGTCCCCGTTCTGGTACGTCACCTCGAGGAACCGGTTTTCCTCGTCGTCGCGGTACATCTCCGCCACGGTGGCCTCGATCATGGCCTGGGTCGCCTTGGCCGGGTCACCACCCCCGAGGGTCCGCACCTCGTCGACGTCCAGCGGCAGGTCCGGGGTCAGGTACCGCGAGAAGATCTGGGCGGCGGCCACCTCGTTCGGGCGCTCGATGCGGATCTTCACGTCGAGCCGTCCCGGACGCAGGATGGCCGGGTCGATGAGGTCCTCGCGGTTGGAGGCACCGATCACGATGACGTCCTTCAGCGTCTCCACGCCGTCGATCTCGGCCAGCAGCTGGGGCACGATGGTCGACTCCATGTCCGAGCTGATGCCGGTGCCCCGGGTCCGGAACAGCGAGTCCATCTCGTCGAAGAACACGATCACCGGCACGCCCTCTTCCGACTTCTCACGCGCCCGCTGGAACACCAGCCGGATCTGGCGCTCGGTCTCGCCGACGTACTTGTTGAGGAGCTCGGGACCCTTGATGTTGAGGAAGTAGCTGCGGGCGTTGGTATTGCCGGTGACCTCCGCCACCTTCTTGGCCAACGAGTTAGCCACCGCCTTGGCGATGAGCGTCTTGCCGCACCCGGGCGGTCCGTAGAGGAGGATGCCCTTCGGCGCCGGCAGCTTGTGCTCGGCGTAGAGCTCCCGGTAGAGGTAGGGCAGTTCGACGGCGTCCGTGATGGCCTCGATCTGATCGTCGAGGCCACCGACGTCGGCATAGGTCACGTCGGGGACCTCCTCGAGCACCAGCTCCTCGACCTCGGGCCGGGCCAGCTTCTCGATCAGCAGTCCGGTCCGCGACTCCATGAGCACCGTGTCGCCGGCGCGGAGCTTGACGCCGACCAGAGCGTCGGAGAGCTCGGCGACCCGCTCCTCGTCGGCCCGTCCGAACACCATCGCCCGCCTGCCGTCGTCAAGCACCTCCTTCAGCACGACCACCTCCCCGGAACCCTCCCCCTCGCGGGCCAGGATCACGTTGAGGGACTCGTTGAGCACCACCTCGTTCCCCCGCTGGAGGTCTCCGGGCTCGATGTCGGGATGGAGGGAGACCCGCATCTTGCGCCCACCGGAGAAGACGTCGACAGTCCCGTCGTCGTTGGCGCCGAGGTAGGTCCCGTAGGCGGCCGGGGGCTGGGTGAGCTTCTCCACCTCCTCGCGCAGGTTGGCGACGTGCTCCTTGGCCGTCTGCAGGGTGAAGGTGAGCTTCTCGTTCTGGGAGATGGCCTGGGCCAGCTGCCCCTTCGTCTCCAGGAGCTTCTCCTCGAGGGTCTGGACACGTCGCGGGCTCTCCTGGAGACGCCGGCGAAGCAGCGTGACCTCCTCCTCGGCCTCCTCGGCGCGCGCCCTCCAGGCCTCGAGGTCGTCGTCGGTCGACCCCGTCGGCCGGCGGTCGTCTCTCACGTCATCGAACTCCACCGTTGGAATCACCTCGCTCGCGTCGGGCTCGCTGCTGGCGACCCTACACCGGCACCCCCCGCGATCGGCGCACGGGGCGGCCCCGAGTCCCTCTCCGATCTGACGGACCGTCAGCCATACTGGGTACAGTTGCCGATAGCATTGGAACGTGGCCGAGGGTCTCCGGGCCCGGAGCGGGCCGAGCGCCCGCCGGAGCCTGATGGACGGGCTGGGAGCAGCCGACCGGGCGAGCGCACCCGAGCGCACCGGACAAGCGTAGGAGAGACGTAGCTGATGAAGGTGTGGATCGACCAGGATCTGTGCACGGGAGACGGCCTCTGCGAGGAGATCGCGCCTGCCGTGTTCACCTTGCTTGACGACGGGTTGGCGTACGTCAAGGACGGCACCGATGTGAAGGACGAGCCGGGCGGTTCGGCCGGCATGGCGGCGGTCCCCTCCGAACTGGAGGACGCCGTGGTCGAGGCCTCCGAGGAGTGCCCCGGCGAGTGCATCTTCATCGAGCAGAGCTGACCGCCACCGGCGCCCGGAGTCGACCGGCGCCCGTCAGCCGCCGTCCGGCTCCGTCTCCGGCTCGTCAGACCAACGGGGCGCACCGGCCGGACCGGTGTGCCGGGCCGCAGCCTCGTCACCGGGCAACAGCAGCCGCGCGGTGGTCAGAAACCCGGTGTGCCCGACCATCCGGTGGTCCGGCCGCACCGAGCGGGCCTCGATGTGCCAGGTCCGGTACAGCACCTCGAGCGTCGAGGCCATCCCGAACCCGCTCCGCTCCATCGCCGCACGGAGCTGCGACGTCTGGTTGATCGAGGGGAGATAGGCGCACAGGATGCCTCCGGGACGCAACGCCTGCTCGGCGTGCGACAGCACCCGCCACGGCTCGGGCAGGTCGAGGAGGATCCGGTCGAGCCCGCGCTCGTCGATCCCCTCGTAGACGTCACGCAGGACCACGCGGTAGGGGGCGCCTGGGCCGACCATCGCCTCGACGTTGTGCACCGCCCGCTCGGCGAAGTCCTCCCGGAGCTCGTACCCGATCACCTGGGCACCGGCCCGCAACAGCGCCATCGACAGCGCACCCGAACCGACCCCGGCCTCGAGCACGCGCACCCCCGGCGCGATGTCGGCCTCGATGAGGATGGCGCCGAGGTCCTTCGGATAGATGACCTGGGCACCCCGGGGCATCTTCAGGACCGCGTCCGACAACGTCGGGCGCACCACCACGAATTTCCGTCCGGTGCTCCCGAGCGCGGTCGACCCTTCGGGGATGCCGATCACGTCGTCATGGCTGACGATCCCCACATGGGTGTGGAACGAGGCGCCGGCCCGGAGCGTGATCAGGTAGCGCCGCTCCTTCGGGTCGAGCAGCAGGACCCGCTCGCCGTCGCGGAGGATGCTCCGGTCCTCGTCCGGCCCCACGTCGCTCAGCGGCCGGAAGGAGCGGGGGCTGCCGGCTTCGAGGTCTGCACGAGCAGGCGCTCGCCCGGCTTGAGCTCGGTGCGGTAGATGACGTCGTTCTGGTTGCGGGCCCGGTTGATCATCCACACCGCCACCCCGACCACCAGCCAGGCCGTGTGGTAACCCCGTAGGCCGCGGCCGAAGGCCTTCAGTTGGAGGTAGCGCAGGAGATTGTCCATCGATCAGATCCGCCGGACTTCGACGATGGCCGACTTGCGCCGGCCGTTCCTCCTGCCGATGAGGAAGACCACCGCCACCAGCGCCACCCCGACCGCCAGCCCCACCGTGATCGCCTGCGAGCGTGTCGATTCGACCTCGTCGCTCACCTCGCCGGTCAGTTCGCGGAACTTCGCTTCGATCTGGTCGCGGGTGATGCGCTCCTCGGCGGTGCTCATCGGGCCTCCTTCTCGGGCTTGGCGGTGGCGCGGCCCTCTCCGCGGCTGACTGCCTTGACGGCGGCGACGGCCACGACCACGACCACGACGGTGGAGATCAGGTACGGGGCCCAGGACCAGTTGCCGGCGAACGTGGTGCCTGTCTCGGTCTGCAGCAGGCGCAGGAACGCCACCGACAGGATCACCAGACCGATGGCCAGCGCGACCGATCCGGCCACCCCGAAGAGCATGAACCGACCGAGACCCTTGAGGGGATCGAGCGTCTCCTGCTTGACGTAGTCGATGACCAATTGGACGGTCTCGCCCCCGGTCGCCCGCAGACCACCCAGTCCCTTCCCAGTGCCACTTCGACCTCGGGCCACGGTCCTCCTTGGACGCCCTCGTCGGCGCGCGGCGCACTCGCCCCCGTCACCGCATGCTCGTTGCTCGCCCCAACTATAGGCAACCGGACCCCACTCCCCTCTCGGGTCGGCCGCTCAGTCGCTGGTCGTGGACAGCTCAGTCCCTCGTCGTGAACAGATAGGTCGAGCTCGCCCGGGCCACGATCCGCCCCCCGTCGTCCACCACCTCGGCTTCCGCGAATGCCACCCGCGACCCCCCGGACACCACCCGAGCGGTGCAGTCGAGCACCGATCCGACCTGGACAGGTGCCAGGAAGCTCGTCTTCATCTCCACGTTCGACGCGACCACCTTCCGGCCCGACGCCCGGGCGAAGGTGATCGTGGCCGAGCCCATCGCCGAGTCCGCCATGGCGCCGATGAAGCCCCCTTGCACGATGCCGGCCGGGTTGGCGAAGCGCTCGTCGGCGCGCATACGCCAGACGGTCCGGCCCGCCTCCGCCTTGTCGACGCAGATCATGCCCAGGGTCAATTCGCAGTTCGGAGGTACCTGGATCGGAAGATCAGCCATGGAGTGACGCTACCCCGCCCCCACTCGTCGATACTGGAGGGATGCCGATGCCATCCGACGTCCCACAGGGTCCGACCGTCCTGGTCGGCGAGGCCACCGAGGACTGGACGGGAGACGCCGTCTTCTACGAGTACTCCACCGCCGCCGACCCGCTCGCCTCGGGCGCCACCAGCCCCGTGCCGGTGCACGCCTTCCCCGCCGCCGTTCACGTCGGCGGCCCGACCCGACTGGTCCCGCTCGACCTGTCGGCCCAGCTCGACGTGGCGTATCCGGCGACGAGCCCCGGGCTCTTGGCTTCCTTCGTGGTCATCCGGCCCGGCGAGCGCCTCGTCACCGAACCCGAGGCCACCAGCGAGCTCTACCACTGCCTGCGCGGCAACGGCCGCACCGACCTCGCCACCGGGGGACCCGGGGGACCCGGCGTTGCCGGCGCAGACAGTGCAGGCGGTGCAGGTGTGCCGGACCGCATGTCCTGGGTCCAGGGCGACTTCTTCGTCCTCCCGGCCGGCTACACCTGCGACCACGCGGGCGGGCCCGAGGGCGCCCTCCTCTACCGGGTGACCGACGCCCCATTGCTCCGCTACCTCGGGGCCACGGCGACGCAGCCACGGTTCGCACCCACCCTCTACGACGGCGCGGAGGCCCTGGCCCGCCTGGCCGAGGTCGAGGCTGATCCGGCGGCGGAGGGGCGCAGCCGGATCAGCATCCTCCTCGGAAACACCGCCACGCCCCGGACGCTGACCGTCACCCACACGCTGTGGGCCATGCTCGGCGTGCTGCCCGCCCGGCGGGTTCAGCGTCCTCACCGCCACCAGAGCGTGGCCCTCGACCTCATCATAGGGTGCCAGCCGGGCTGCTACTCGCTCGTCGGACCACGGCTCGACGCCACCGGCTCGATCGTCGACCCCGTGCGGGTGGACTGGGAACCCGGCGGGGCCTTCGTCACCCCTCCCGGGCTCTGGCACAGCCACCACAACGAATCCGGGCGCCCGGCCCACCTCGTCCCGATCCAGGACGCGGGGCTCCACACGTACCTCCGGTCCCTCGACATCCGGTTCACAGCCCGCGGCTGAGTCCCGTGACGTTCGCCAGCGCCCTCTCGGAGCACCCCGTCGCCTCCCACGCCACCGGCGAGGTCCTGGGGGCGGTGCTCGAGGCGGTGGGCGACCGTCCCGACCTGGTGGTCGTGTCCGCCACCCGGCCCCACGCCGGCGCCCTCGAGGACATCGTACGCACCGTGTCGACACTGCTCCATCCCCTTGCCATCGTGGGGGCTGCCGCCGAATCGGTGATCGGAACCGGGCGTGAGATCGGGGAGACGCCCGCCATCAGCCTGTGGGCGGGACGCGTGGGACCGCTCGCCCAGGTGGCCCTCACCGCCACTCGCCTGGCCGACGACTCCTGGCACTTCGCCGGCTGGCCCGACCGGCTCGCCTTCGAACCGACCGCCCTCCTGCTGCTGGCCGATCCGTTCACCTTCCCCGCCGGGGAATTCCTCTCATGGCTCGAGGGCCTGCGGCCCGGACTGCCCGTCGTCGGCGGCAACGTGTCCGGTGGGCGCGGCCCGGGAGGCAGCCGGCTCGTCGTCGGCGACCGGGTGGTGTCCTCGGGGGCGACCGGGGTCCTTCTCGGCTCCGGCGTGGACGTCGAGACCGTGGTGTCGCAGGGTTGCCGGGCCTACGGCAGCTCGCTCACCGTGACCCGCTCGGACCGGAACGTGATCTACGAACTGGCCGGCGCGCCGGCCTTGTCGTGCCTGGTGCAGCAGATCCAGTCCGGCCTCGGAGCCGAGGACGTCGCCGGCCTCGGGGCCAACGGGCTGCTGGTGGGCCGGTTGATCGACGAGCGCGTCGACCGGCCGGGCGCCGGCGACTTCCTCGTCCGGACGGTGGTCGGCGTCGACCGGTCCTCGGGGGCGGTGGCCGTGGACGGCCAGGTGCCGCTCGGGAGCACCGTCCGGTTCCACGTACGGGACGCGACGACGGCGAGCGAGGAACTGCACCTCCTCCTGCACGGTCGGCGGGCGGCGGCTGCCATGATGTTCACCTGCAACGGTCGGGGCACCCGCCTGTTCGACGACGCTCACCACGACGCGCGGGAGCTCCAGCGGACGATTGGGCCCGCTGCGGTCGGCGGGTTCTCCGCCGCAGGGGAGTTCGGGCCGGTCGGCGGCAGGAACTTCGTCCACAACTCCGCCGCCTCACTGGTCCTCCTGCGCGAACGGTAGGTACCGCCGCGGCGCCAGGTGCGGTCGTCGCCGTCGGCGCACACGGCCGGTAGGGTGGCGCCAATGAGTGGAGCGACGGTGGATCCTGCGATCCCGGCGAGGAAAGACGCACTCGAACAGCTCGGCATCGATGTCATCCGGGGGCTCGCCATGGACGCTCCCCGCGCCGCCGACTCGGGCCACCCGGGGACGGCGATGGCGCTCGCACCGCTCGCCCACGTGCTCTTCACCCGGGTCCTTCGGCACGACCCGTCGGAACCCAACTGGCCGGACCGCGACCGGTTCGTGCTGTCCAACGGGCACGCGTCGATCCTCCTGTACTCCATGCTGTACCTGACCGGGTACGGCCTGACCCTCGACGACCTGCGGAACTTCCGGCGGTGGGGCAGCCGGACACCGGGGCACCCCGAGCTCAACCACACCCCGGGGGTGGAGGTGACGACCGGGCCGCTCGGTCAGGGCGTTGCCAACGGCGTCGGAATGGGTATCGCCGAGCGGTGGCTCCGATCGCGGTTCTCCCCTGACGTGTGCGACCACCACACCTACGTGATCGCCGGCGACGGGTGCTTCGAGGAGGGCATCTCCCACGAAGCGGCGTCCCTCGCCGGCCATCTGGGCCTCGGACGGCTGGTCTACGTCTACGACGACAACCACATCACCATCGACGGGCCCACCGAGCTCTCCTACTCCGACGACGTGGGCGATCGGTTCGACGCCTACGGATGGTCGGTCGAGGACATCGGCGAGGTGGCCAACGACGTCGACGCGCTCGAGGCCGCGCTCCTCCGGGCCAAGGCCGTCGAGGAGCGCCCGTCGCTCATCATCCTGCGGAGCCACATCGGCTACCCGTCCCCCCACCTGACCGACACGGCCAAGGCCCACGGCGATCCGTTCTCGGAGGAGGAGATCCGGCTCACCAAGGACCTGCTCGGGCTCCCCCCCGACGAGTCGTTCTGGGTGCCCGACGACGTCCTGCAGTTCTACCGGCGCTGCATCCCCCGGGGTCAGGCGATGCGGGCCGAATGGACGGCGCGGTTCGCCGTATGGCCGGGTGACAAACCCCGGTGGGAGGCGGCCCAGGACGGCCACGGCATGCCCGGGTGGGCGGCGAAGCTCCCCGAATTCTCGCCCGAGGACGGCCCCATGGCCACCCGCAAGGCGGTGAAGGCCTGCATCGACGCCACCAGTACCGAGATCCCGGGCCTCATCCCCGGCAGCGCGGACCTGACCGGCAACACCGGCATGGCGATGGCCGGCGCCACCGCCCAGTCGGCCGAGGAGCCCGGCGGCGACCTCGTCCACTACGGCATCCGGGAGCACGGGATGGGGGGCGTGATGACCGGCATGGCCGCCCATCGGGGCGTGCTTCCCGTCGGGGGCACCTTCTTCGTGTTCAGCGACTACATGCGGGGAGCGGTCCGGGTGGCCGCACTCTCCGACGTCCACGTCGTCTACTCGTGGACCCACGATTCGGTCGGACTCGGTCAGGACGGTCCGACCCACCAGCCCATCGAGCAGCTGGCCGCCGTTCGGGCCATGCCCAATCTGCGCGTCATCCGGCCGGCGGATGCCAACGAGACCGCCGTGGCATGGCGCATCGCCGTCGAGGCCGCCGGGCCGACCGCCCTCATCCTCTCCCGCCAGGAGTTGCCGGTGCTCGCCGAGACGGTGGATCGAGCCGCGGCCGGTGTCCCGCGCGGGGCCTACGTCCTGCGGGACGTGGTGGACGGGTCCCCGGACGTCGTCCTGATCGGCACGGGCAGCGAGGTCCACCTCTGCCTGGCCTCCGCCGAGCTGCTGGGCACCACCGGCGTGCACGCCCGGGTGGTGTCCTTCCCGTCCTGGGAACTGTTCGCCCTGCAGCCGGACGAGTACCGGTCGTCGGTCCTTCCCGCCGGCGTCCCCCGGCTGTCCGTCGAGGCGGCGAGCTCCTTCGGGTGGGAACGGTACGCCGACGCGACCGTGTGCATCGACCACTTCGGGGCGTCGGCCCCCGGCGAGGTGGCGTTGGAGGAGTTCGGATTCACCCCGGAACACGTGGCCACCCGGGCCACGACCCTGCTCACCGGCTCGCGGGGCACATGACGGATCGAACGGAAGGAGCGCCCATGACCAGACTCGACGACCTCTACCGCCACCAGGGCCAGAGCCCGTGGTTGGACAACCTGCGCCGCGACTGGCTGCAGGACGGCACCATCGCCGGGCTGGTGGCCCAGGGCATCAGGGGGATGACCTCCAACCCGACGATCTTCGCCAAGGCCATTTCGGGCCAGGACACCTACGACAAGGAGTTCGGCAGCCTCATCGACACCAGGTCGGTCGAGGACGCCTATTGGGACCTGGTGGTGGACGACATCGACGGCGCCCTCAACGTCTTGCGCCCGGTGTACGACTCGTCGAGGGGCGAAGACGGCTACGTGTCGGTCGAGGTGGCTCCGTCGCTGGCCCACGACACCGACGGCACCGTCGCCGCCGCCCGGGACCTGCACGAGCGCATCGACCGGCCGAACCTGTTGGTCAAGATCCCGGCCACCCCCGAATGCGTTCCGGCCATCCGCAGGATGATCGCCGAGGGCCGGAGCATCAACGTCACCCTGATCTTCGGCATCGCCCGCTACGGCGAGGTCATCGAGGCGTACTTGTCAGGTCTGGAGGAGCTGGCCGCCTCGGGCGCCGACGACCTCTCGGCGGTGGCCAGCGTGGCCTCGTTCTTCATCAGCAGAGTCGACACCGAGGTGGACCGCCGCATCGAAGACGCGGCCCGGTCCGCGAGCGACGGCCACCGCCTCCTCGCCCTCCGGGGGCGTGCGGCGGTGGCCCAGGCCAGGTTGGCCTACCAGCTGTTCACCGAGCGGTTCTCGGGGCCGCGCTGGGACGCGCTCGCCGCCAAGGGGGCCAGGTTCCAGCGGCCCCTGTGGGCGTCGACGTCGACCAAGAACCCGGACTACCCGGACCTGGCCTACGTCGACACGCTCATCGGTCCCCACACCGTGAACACGATGCCCGACAGCACCGTCGCCGACTTCCTCGACCACGGGACGGTCGACCGCACCATCGACACCGGGGTGGGCGAGGCCCAGCAGGTGATCGACGAGCTGGCGGCAGCAGGCATCGAGATGGAGGACGTCGCCCACACCCTCGAGACCGAGGGCGTCGCCTCCTTCGCCAAGTCGTTCGACGAGCTCATGCAGTCCCTGTCCGACAAGGCCGGCGCCCTCGCCGACGGGTCCCCACCCTGATCGCCACCGATCGTGACCTGGCAAGCCTCTGTCGGGGACGGGGAGCGCCGATCGGCCCCCACCGGTTGCTCCCGGGCGGACGGCCCCCGGGTGGGCCCCGGGCGGACGCACCGGCCGGGCGGCGGCGTCCCCGTCGAACCGGCGCCCGACGAACATGAGCACAGAGCCCACCACCACCACACCGAGGAGAGCAGCATGAAGATCGCCATGATCGGACTGGGGAAGATGGGGGCCAACATGACCCAGCGCCTCATCGAACACGGGCACGAGGTGGTCGCCTTCGACCTGTCGGAGGCCGCCCGGACCTCTGCGGCCGGCTTCGGTGCCGAAACGGCCGGCACCCTCGAGGAAGCCGCAGCCAAGCTGTCGCCGCCGCGGGTGGCTTGGGTCATGGTCCCGGCCGGGGAGCCGACCAACTCCACCATCACCACTCTGGCCGGCCTGTTCGAGTCGGGCGACGTGATCATCGACGGCGGTAACTCGAACTACAAGGAGACCGCCCCGTTGGTCGAGCAGCTGGCCGGCGAGGGCATCGCCCTGGTGGACGCCGGCACGTCCGGCGGGATCTGGGGCCTCAAGGAGGGCTACTGCCTGATGGTCGGGGGCACCAAGGAGGCGGTGGCCGTCGCCGAGCCGGTATTCGTGGCGCTGGCACCCGAGGGCGGGTACGCGCACGTCGGGCCGCCTGGAGCCGGCCACTTCGTCAAGATGGTCCACAACGGGATCGAGTACGGCCTGATGCAGGCCTACGCCGAGGGGTTCGAGATCATGTCCGAGGCCCCCGAGTTCGACCTCGACCTCCATCAGATCGCGGCCATCTGGCGGTACGGGTCGGTGGTCCGCAGCTGGCTGCTGGAGCTGGCGGAGCGGGCGCTCCGTCCCGAGTCGGGCTTCGAGAAGATCGAAGGGGTGGTGGTCGACTCCGGCGAGGGGCGCTGGACGGTCGAGGAGGCCATCGACCGAGGTGTCTCGGCCCCGGTCATCTCGTCTGCGCTCTTCGCGCGCTTCGCGTCCCAGAAGAAGGACGCCTTCGGCCTGCGGCTGGTGTCGGCGCTCCGCAACCAGTTCGGCGGGCACGCCTTCACCACGGCCGGCGGTACGCAGGGCGGGGAGACGTTCACCCCCACATGACCACCGACACCAGCACCGATTCGCCAGTCGACGACGGGACCACGCCACCCTCCGCGGGCGCGACCGGCGCTGGAGCCGGCGCGTCACCGGGCACGCCGAGCAAGGCGAAGGGCAAGCGGCGGTCCCTCCCCCCGGTCCTGTCCAAGGCCCCACCGGTGGCGATGGTCATCTTCGGCGCCTCCGGCGACCTCACGGCCCGCAAGATCCTGCCTGCCCTCGCCCGGCTCGCCGATCGCGGCGTGCTCGACGACGGGTTCACCCTCATCGGGGTGGCCCGTACGGAGTGGACCGACGACGAGTTCCGCTCGAATGTCGCCGAGGCCACGCCGGAGGGCGGGCCCAAGTGGAAGGCGCTCACCGAGCGGTTCAAGTACGTCGCCGGCGAATACGACCACCCGGACACCTTCGGCCGCCTGAAGGAGCACCTCGATGAGGCGGACCGGCTCGACGGCACTGACGGCAACCGCCTCTACTACCTGGCCACCATCCCGAGCGTGTTCGGTCTGGTGGCCGGCGCTCTCCGCGACCATGCCTGCACGCGGCCGGCCGGCGGCGGCTCCTTCGTACGGATCGTGGTGGAGAAGCCCTACGGACGTGACCTCGAGAGCGCCATCGCCCTCGACGAGCAGATGCACGCCTCCTTCGACGAGCACCAGATCTACCGAATCGACCACTACATGGGGAAGGAGACCGTCCAGAACGTTCTTGCCCTTCGGTTCGCCAACGCCATCTTCGAGCCCATCTGGAACCGCCGGTACGTCGACCAGGTGCAGGTGACGGTGTCCGAGAGCCTCGGGGTCGAGCACCGCGGGGGCTTCTACGAGACGGCCGGCGCACTGCGGGACATCGTGCAGAACCACGTGATGCAGGTCTTGGCCCTCACCCTCATGGAGTCACCCACCAGCACGGACGCAGACCGCATCCGTGACGAGAAGGTCAAGCTGCTGCACGCCATCGACATCCCCACCCCCGACGAGGCCGTGGACAAGTCGGTGCGGGCCCAGTACACGCCCGGCTTCATCGACGGCAAGCCGGTCGTCGGGTACCGCGAGGAGGAGGACGTCTCCCCCGACAGCCAGACTGAGACCTACCTCGCCCTGCGCCTCCGCGTCGAGAACTGGCGGTGGTCGGGTGTGCCCATCTTCGTGCGTACCGGCAAGCGGTTGCCGGCACGGGTCACCGAGGTGGCCCTCACCTTCCACCAGGTCCCATTCCTCCTGTTCGACCATCGCAACAGCCGCGACCTCCGGCCCAACACCCTCATCCTCCGGATCCAGCCCGACGAGGGGATCAGCCTCGAGTTCGGGGCCAAGGTGCCGGGCGAGAAATTCCATATCCGCTCGGTGGCCATGGACTTCTCCTACTCCGACGCCTTCGCCGGCGAGGAGGCCGCCGACGGGTACGAGCGGCTCATCCACGACGCCATCGTCGGAGATGCCACCCTGTTCATCCGGTCCGACGAGGTCCAACAGGCGTGGCGGATCGTCTCCCCATACCTCGAGGCGTGGTCGGAGCCGGGCGGTGCCATGCAGACCTATCCCGCCGGGACCTGGGGCCCGCACATGGCCGATCTGCTCGTCGAGCGGTCCGGCGACGAGTGGCGCAATCCCGTCATCGACCTCGAGCTCACTGGCGGGCGGCTCACCGAGTTCCCGCAATGAACGGCGCGGTCCGGCTGGTCGAGTCGGTGCCCGATGCCTTCGCCGAGCTGACCGTCGAGCGGATCGGAGAGCCACACGAGGACGGGTTCTCGCTGTTCCTTTCCGGTGGCGGCACGGCCGAGGAGTGCTACCGGCGCCTGGCCGAGCGTTCCGGTGCCAGCGATCGATCGACGGACTGGAGCGATGTCGACATCTACCTCGGGGACGAGCGGTGCGTGGCCCTGGACGACGCGGAATCCAACCACCGGATGATCGCCGAGGTGCTCCTCGACCACATCGGACCGGTGCGCTCGGACCACCCGATGTACGAGTCCGGGCCGCCCGACGTGGCCGCAACCTCGTATCAGCGGGTCGTCGAGGCCCTCGGGCCACTCGACCTCGTGCACCTCGGGCTGGGTCCGGACGGCCACTGTGCCTCGCTCTTCCCGGGCTCGGAGGCCCTGGCCATCGACGATCCCGCCACCTTGGTGATGGTCACCACCGATCCCACAGGCACCAACCCCCACGACCGCATCACCCTCACGCTGCCGGCCATCGCCCGCGCCCGGCTGGTCGTCTTCACGGTCTCTGGAGCGTCGAAGCGGCCGGCCTTCGAACGGATCGTGGCGGGCGTTGACCTGCCCGCCGCCCGGGTCACCGCCGCCGAGGTCGTCTGGCTGGTCGACGCCGAGGCCGCCGGTAGGGCGGCGCTCCCCGATCGGTAGACCCGGCGCCAGCCGTCGACGGGCCGGCTGCCGCTTGCGGGTCCTCCGGTAAGGTGGCGCCGATGCCCGCCGACCTCGGCTCGACCGCGTGACCACTGCCGCCCGACTGCTGTCGGATACGGACCGTGACGAGCTGGTCGGCACCGAGGTGGCCGCGCTGCAGGAGCGCGCCCGCGCCGTCCGTGACGACGCCCACGGCAACCGGGTGACGTTCTCACCCAAGGTCTTCATCCCGCTGACCATGCTCTGCCGGGACCGGTGCGGCTACTGCACCTTCGCCAAGGCACCGGCGCGACTGGCTGCTCCGTACCTCGACCTCGACCAGGTCCTCACCATCGCGCGCGCCGGACGCACCGCCGGTTGTCACGAGGCCCTCTTGACCCTCGGCGAGGGACCGGAGGACCGGTACCCGGCCGCCCGCCAATGGCTGACCGACCACGGGTACGGCTCCACCGTGGACTACCTGGTGGCCGCCTGCCGGGCCGTGGTCGAGGAGACCGGGCTCCTGCCCCACGCCAACGCCGGTGCCCTCGAGGGCGACGACCTCCTCCGTCTGCGGGAGGTCTCGGCCAGCCAGGGGATGATGGTCGAATCCCTCAACCCCGGCCTGGACGCCCACCGGTCGGCTCCGGACAAGGACCCGCCCCGTCGGCTGGCCACGCTCGAGGCGGCCGGCGTCGCCCGGGTGCCGTTCACCACCGGCCTGCTGGTGGGGATCGGAGAGACCCGCGCCGACCGGCTGGCCACCCTCGAGGCCATCGCCGCCAGTCACCGCCGCCACGGCCACGTCCAGGAAGTCATCGTCCAGAACTTCCTCCCGAAGCCCGGCACCTCGATGCACCGTTCGCCGCCGTGCCCGACGGACGAGTTCCTCTGGACCATCGCCGCGGCCCGGATGGTGCTCCCGGCGGACATCCACCTGCAGGCACCCCCGAACCTGTCCGACGACCTCGAGCCCCTGCTGGCCTCCGGCATCGACGACTGGGGCGGTGTGTCGCCGGTGACGGCCGACCACGTGAACCCCGAGCGCGCGTGGCCGGACCTGTCCATCCTGCGGAGCGCCACCGAGGCCGGTGGGCACACCCTGGCTCCCCGCCTGACCCTCTATCCCGAGTTCGCCCTCGGCCCCGAACAGTGGCTCGACCCGGTCATGCGCTTTCCGGTCCTTGACGCCTCCGACGCCGAGGGGCTCGGGCGGGACCACCCCTGGTGCTCCGGCGGCGAGATCCTGCCCCCCATCCTCCTGACCGAGGAAGGCGATGCCCGACAGAGGCACACTCCTACGGTGCGGCCGCCGGCCGCACCGGTCCCGATCGGCAGGAGTGCGGTCGCCGAGGTCCTGGCCGGCGTACTCGACGGGGACACGGTCAGCGAGGACGAGATCGTCACCCTGTTCGGCGCCCGCGGACCGGAGGTCCGGGCGGTGGCCGAGGTGGCAGACCGCCTCCGCGCCGAGGCGGTCGGCGACGTGGTCACCTTCGTGGTCAATCGCAACATCAACTACACCAATGTCTGCACGTTCAAGTGCAAGTTCTGCGCGTTCTCGAAGGGTCCGCTGTCCCTCAACCTGCGGGGCGCCCCCTATCTGCTCGAGCTCAGCGAGGTCACCGACCGGGTGCGGGAGGCCGAGGCGAAGGGCGCCACCGAAGTCTGCCTCCAGGGCGGGATCCACCCGAAATTCGACGGCGACTACTACCTCGAGGTGATCAAGGCGGTACGGGAGGCGTCCCCGACCATCCACATCCATGGCTTCACCGCCCTCGAGGTGACCGAAGGCGCTCGGCGCTCCGGCATGCCACTGGCCGACTACCTGATCCTGCTCCGGGACGCCGGCCTGCGGACGCTTCCCGGCACCGCCGCCGAGATCCTCGACGATCCGGTCCGCCAGGTGCTCTGCCCCGACAAGATCGACACCGACAAGTGGCTCTTCGCCCATCGCACCGCCCATGGCGTCGGGCTGCGCTCGAATGTCACCATCATGTTCGGGGCGGTCGAACAGCCCCGTTCGTGGGCCCGTCATCTGGTCCGTACCCGGGCCCTGCAGCTCGAAACCGGCGGCTTCACCGAATTCGTCCCACTGCCCTTCGTGCACATGGCCACGCCCATCTACCTCCAACGCCGGTCCCGTCGCGGCCCGACGTTCCGGGAGACGCTGCTGATGCACGCCGTCGGCCGCATTGCCTACCGCGGCGCCATCGACAACATCCAGGTCAGCTGGGTCAAGATGGGCACCGAAGGAGTCCGCCAGATCCTGCGGGCCGGCGTCAACGACC
Organism: Acidimicrobiales bacterium; assembly: GCA_052143895.1. Taxonomy (GTDB): domain Bacteria; phylum Actinomycetota; class Acidimicrobiia; order Acidimicrobiales; family RAAP-2; genus Bog-756. Next base: position 20,681 of record JBKQRT010000014.1, read on the forward strand.
TCGGTGGCACCCTCATGGACGAGAACATCTCACGCGCCGCCGGGGCCAGCCACGGTCAGTTGATGGACGCCGACCGATTCCGGGCCATCGTGGCCCCACTCGGGCGCACCCTCGCACAACGCACGACCCTGTACGGCCGGGTCCCGCACGGCGCCGGTGAGGGCGACGTGTTGGCTGCCGTCCACTGAGATGGCCACCACCCCTCCCCGAGCCGGCGCGCCGAACGACCCCGTGCAGCAGCCGCCCATCGGTGGGACGCCGGCGGCGGGCCCGGCCCGGGACCTCGGCGCGGACGGGGCGACGGAGACGGAGCACCCGGAACAACCGGGGTCGACACGACGCCGGACCGAGGACAGGCTGGTCGACGAGATCGTGGCTGGCTCGGCGACGTCCCAGCAACGACGCATCTACCGGTCGATGGTGTCGACGGTGGCCCGGCTGGCCGACCACGAGACCGAGGTCATCGACCTCAAGATCGCCGATTCCGCCCTGGCCGAGATGGCGGACGCCTTCCGGGTGTTCCAACCGTTCCGGAAACGGCGGAAGGTCACCATCTTCGGCTCGGCGCGTACACAGCCGGACCATCCCGCCTACCGGTGCACCCGCGAGCTGGCCGCCTCGATGGCCGATTCGGACTGGATGGTGGTGACCGGGGCCGGGCCCGGCATCATGGCCGCCGGCATGGAAGGGGCCGGCCGTGACCTGTCGATCGGCGTCAACATCCGGTTGCCCTTCGAGCAAGCCGCCAACACCTTTATCGCCCAGGACCCGAAGCTCGTCGAGATGCGGTACTTCTTCACACGCAAGCTCATGCTCATCAAGGAGTCTGACGGATACGTGGTCATGCCTGGGGGATTCGGGACCCTCGACGAAGGGTTCGAGTTGCTCACCCTGCTCCAGACCGGAAAGGCCGAGCCGGCGCCCGTCGTGATGCTCGACGTGCCGGGCGGCGACTACTGGCGGGGGTGGCTGGAGTTCCTCGGTCGGCATGTCGAGCCCCACGGGTTGGTGTCCGATGACGACCGCGCCCTCTTCCTGGTGACCGATGACGTGACGACGGCCACCTCCGAGCTGCTCGGGTTCTACCGCAACTACCAGTCGTGCCGCTGGGTGGGTGAGCTCCTGGTGATTCGCCTGAGACAGGGACCGGACGACGCGCAGCTGGCCGACCTCAACCGCCGGTTCGCGGACATCGTGGCCGACGGGTTCATCCGGCGCTCGAAGCCGCTCCCCCCCGAGCGGTCCGACACCGAGCAGCTCGGGTTCGACCGGCTCGTCCTCCGGTTCGACCGGATCCACTACGGCAGGCTCCGCCAACTCATCGACGCCACCAACCAGTTGGTCGACTGATCGCGGGCAGGTCGAGCCCACCGGGACCTCTGGTGGCCCGACGTCAGTTGTAAGCCCGAGGTCGGTCAGGACCCGAGGTGGGTCCGTGCAAGCGGCGGGTCAGGGCCGCGACCGGTCAGGGCCCGTCGTCGACGCCCGCCGTCCGGGCCGGTCCGGCGAGGAGGCTGACTGCCTTCTCCACCGACCGACGGGCCCGCGTGATGCGCTTCTCCTCGGTGGTCAGCCCCGGATCGGGCTCGCCGCCGGCCCGCACCGAGTCGGCCGCCTGGTGCAGCCGGTCCAGGGCCAGGTCGGCGAGCTCTTCGCCAATGGCGGACAGACGCTCTGCGAGGTCGGTGAGGTCGGCGCCCACCGGGTCATCGACCTCGCTGGATCTCGACCTCGATGACCTCGAAGGACCCGTCGGCGAACCGTGAGCGCAGCACCTTCTTGTCGAACTTGCCCACGCTCGTCTTCGGGACCTCGTCGACGAAGACCCACCGCTCGGGCAGCCACCACCGACTGACCCGATCCGTCAGGAACTCGAGCAGCTGGTCGGCGTCCAGCGCCGAGTCCTCCTCCACGACCACGGCCACCAGCGGCCGCTCGCTCCAGCGTTCGTCGGGCACGGCGATGACCGCGGCCTCCACGACGCCCGGATGAGCCATGACCTCGTTCTCGAGCTCGACCGAGGAAATCCACTCCCCCCCGGACTTGATGACGTCCTTGGTCCGGTCGCTGATCTGCATGAATCCGCGCCGGTCGAGCGTGCCGATGTCGCCGGTGCGGAGCCACCCGTCGTGGAACCGCTCCGGTGCCGGGTCCTCGTAGTACGACGCGGTGATCCACGGTCCCTGGACCTCGAACTCCCCCACCGACTCCCCGTCGTTCGGGAGGATGGTGCCGTCCTCGGCGGCGATCCGCACCTCGACCCCGGGGACGACGCGGCCGGTCTTCGACCGCCACTCCATCTCCTCCTCCGGGGGGGTTCCCCGCGGCGGGAGCGCCAGTGAGCACAGCGGGCTGGTCTCCGTCATCCCCCAGCCCTGGACCATCTCGACGCCCAGCTCGTCCCGGAAGCGCTCGATGAGCTGGCGGGGAACGGCGGCCCCACCGGCCGTGATCATGCGCAGCGACGAGAGGTCGACCGGGCTGGACTGCGCGTAGCGGAGCAGGTCGCTCCAGATGGTGGGCACCCCGGCGGAGACGGTCGGCCGATGCACGGCGATGATCGCGGCCAGCGGGGCGGCCTGGAGGAACTGCTGGGGCATCACCAGGTCGGCGCCGGTCATGAACGCCCCGTAAGGCGTCCCCCAGGCGTTGGCATGGAACATCGGGACGATGGACAGCACCCGGTCCCGCTCGTTGACGCCGAGCGACGAACCGGAGGTGATGGCGAAGGAGTGGAGGAACGTGGACCGGTGGCTGTACACCACCCCCTTGGGGCTGCCGGTCGTGCCCGACGTGTAACACATGGCGGCCGCCTTGCGCTCGTCGAACGACGGCCAGGCATAGCCGGGCTCCTCCGCAGCCAGCAGCTCCTCGTAGGAGACCGTCTCGCCGAGTGGACTGCCATCGCCATCGCCGGCCACCACGAAGTGCTTGACGGTCTTGAGCTGGTCCCGGACCCGGGCCAGCAGCGGGACCAGCGTGTCGTCGACGATGACGACCTGGTCCTCGGCGTGGTTGACGACGAACGCCAGCTGTTCGGGGAACAGCCGGAGGTTGAGGGTGTGGAGGACCGCCCCCATGCCGGGGATGGCCAGATAGGCCTCCTGGTGGGTCTGGTTGTTCCACAGGAAGGTCCCTACCCGGTCGCCGTCCCCCACCCCCAGCTTGGCGAGGGCCTTGGCCAGCCGCTCGGACCGCTCGGCCACCTCGGTGAACGACGCCCGCACCGATTCGCCCGCCGGCCCGGTGATGGTGATCACCTCGCTGTCGCCATAGACGTTCTGTCCGTGACGCAAAATCCCGCTCACCAGCAACGGAGCGTCCTGCATGGTACTGAGCATGATCGGTCCTCCCCTGTCCCGCTCCGGAATCCCGGATGATGGAGCTTACCGATCCCGACCAGGCCGGGCAGGAGGGCCGGGCAGGTCCGAGGGGCCGGAGGGAGGCCCTTGCGCGGCGGGTGGGCCCGGTGCTGGACTGGGTGCCGCCACCGGACCGTGCCGGAACGGGACCTCTGAGCGGGCTGCTCACCGTGGACGCACGATGCACGGGATGGATGATGGGCAAGCTGGTGGGTACGGCGGTCCTCATGGGCAGTGCCGCCCTGGTGGCGCTGGTGGTCGTGGCCGTGGTGGTGGTCGGCGGCTCGGGGGCTGCCGGGTCATCGCCGGGGTCGGAACCTGACACCGCCGGTGGGGGCGGAGCCGCCGCCGCGGGTGCGCAGGCCGGCGCCTCGATACCGCCGTGGTGGGCGACCCTCTACCAACAGGCGGCCGCCTCCTGCCCCGGACTGCCGTGGTCGGTGCTGGCCTCCGTCGGCACCGTCGAGTCAGCGAACGGGCAGTCCGATGCCGCAGGGGTCTGGTCGGGCTCCAACAACGCCGGAGCGGAGGGCCCCATGCAGTTCGAACCGGCGACATTCGCGGCCTACGCCACGGTGGGTCCGGGCGGTGCCCGGCCACCGTCGCCCTACGACTCAGTCGACGCCGTCTACTCGGCCGCGGCCCTGCTCTGCGCCGACGGTGCCGGATCGGCCGTCGGCCTGCGGGGTGCCATCGACGACTACAACCACTCGACCACGTACGTGGACACCGTGCTCACCCTGTCGCTCGCCTTCCAGCAGGACCCGTCGACCTCCGGCACGGTGGTGGCGGCGCTCTCCTTCGGGGCCCGGCAGCTCGGCACCCCGTACCTGTGGGGCGGCACCGGGGCAGGTGGCTTCGACTGCTCGGGCCTCGTCCAGGCCGCCTACCGCAGTGCGGGGGTCGCCCTCCCCCGGGTGGCCCAGGATCAGTTCGACGCCGGCCCGGCCGTGCCGGACGGCGTCGCCGTGGAGCCCGGTGACCTGGTCTTCTTCGGGTCGGGACCGACCGGCGTCGAGCACGTGGGACTCTACGTGGGGGCGGGCGAGATGATCGACGCCCCGCACACCGGGGCGACGGTCCGCTTCGACGACGCCTCCCAGGCGGACCTGGTCGGTGCCACCCGACCGGCGTGAGGGGTCCCGAGCGGACCGGCGGATGTGCCTGCGGATCCGGAGGGACCCGGACGGATCACCCCGGGAGCCGGCCGTCACGGGACCGGACGAGCGATACCGGTGCCTTCCGGGCCCAGGCTTCGGCCAGCAGCTGGCGCAGGACGTCCGGTGGCACCCTCCGCAGGTCGACGGCGACGCAGGCCAGCCTGGCGCCCCATCGGACCGCCTCGAAGGTGGCCAGGTCCTCGGCCACGGCCGCCCGGATCTCGGCTTCGTCGACCATCACCCGCACATGGTGACGGTCCGGCACCGTGGCGAAGATCTTTCCCCGCACCCGGTAGGAGTCCATGCCGTGGCGCTCCTCCTGGACCGCCTCCGGCAGCGCCAGCGCCAGGTCCCGCAGCCGGGCCGGCGTGATCACGTCTGACCTCCCGGAGCGCCCCGCCGCCGTCCGTTCACGGCGTCCACCCGGGCCCCGCCGCCGCGCTCAGCGGAGGGCCAGCTGGCCGGGGACGATCGGGGCCGGCAGGGCGGTGTGCCCCATCAGGTACCGATCGACCGCCGCCGCCGCCGAGCGGCCCTCGGCGATCGCCCACACGATGAGGCTCTGGCCGCGGGTCATGTCCCCGCAGACGAACACGCCGTCGACCGAGGTGGCCCAGGACCGGTCGGCGGCCACGGTGCCGCGGGCGTTCACCTCGAGTCCCAGCTCGGCCACCACCCCGGTGCGCTCGGTGCCGAGGAACCCCATGGCCAGGAGGACCAGCTCGCAGGTGAGCTCGAACTCGGATCCGGCGATCGGGATGAACTCGGGTCGTCCGTCGTCACCGTATGCCAGCTCGACCTGCTCGCCCCGGAGCGCCCGCACGTGACCGGTGCCGTCGTCGAGGAACTCGGCCGTGGTCACGGAGAAGATCCGCTCGCCCCCCTCGTCGAGGGCCGAGGAGGTCCGCAGCACGAGGGGCCAGGTCGGCCACGGGTTGTCGCCGGTCCGTACGGTCGGCGGTTCCGGCATGATCTCCAGCTGGTGCACGCTCAGCGCCCGCTGGCGGTGGACGGTGCCCAGGCAGTCCGCGCCCGTGTCGCCGCCCCCGATGATCACCACGTGCTTGCCCTCGGCGGAGATGGGCGACTCGGCGAGCAGTCCCTCCCGGACCAGGTTCGACGGCTTGAGGTAGTCCATGGCCCGGTGGATACCGGCCAGCGAGCGGCCCGGGACCGGCAGGTCGCGGGGCAAGGTGGCCCCACCGGCCAGGAGCACGGCGTCGTACTCGTCCACCAGGGACCGGGCCGCTACCACCGTGGCATCGGGGGCGGCTGCACCCTCGACCTCGGGGGCGCACGCCCCCACGGACACCCGGCAGCGGAACTCCACGCCCTCGGACTCCAACTGGGCCAGACGCCGGTCGAGGACTGCCTTCTCCATCTTGAATTCGGGGATACCGAACCGCAGCAGGCCGCCCGGCTTCTCCGCCCGCTCGAACACCATGACCTGGTGGCCGGCGCGGGTCAGCTGCTGGGCTGCGGCCAGACCGGCGGGTCCGGAGCCGACCACCGCCACCCGCTGGTCGGTACGGACAGCGGGGATCACCGGCTCGACCCATCCCTCGTCCCATGCCCGTTCCACGATCTCGTACTCGATCCGCTCGATGGTGACCGGCTCGTCGTTGATCCCGAGCACGCAGGAGCCCTCGCAGGGGGCCGGGCAGAGACGGCCGGTGAACTCGGGGAAGTTGTTAGTGGCGTGCAGGCGTTCGATCGCCTCGGACCAGTCGTCCCGGTACACGAGGTCGTTCCATTCCGGGATCAGATTGCCGAGCGGGCAGCCGTCGTGGCAGAACGGGATGCCGCAGTCCATGCACCGCGCACCCTGGTCCCGGGTGGCTTCGGCCGAAAAGGGCTCGTAGACCTCCTTCCAGTCGCGAAGCCGCACCGGGACGGGACGACGGGGCGGCAGCGCCCGCCCGTGCTTGAGGAACCCGCTGATGTCACCCATGGGACGCCTCCATCACCGCTTCTGCCACCGAGCGCCCCTCGGCCACCGCCCGCTCGGTCGACTCGAGCACCCGGCGGTAGTCGCGAGGCATCACCGTGACAAACTGCTCGGAGGCAGCGATCCAGTCGGCGACGATCGCACGGGCGACCTCCGAGCCGGTCTCATCCCGGTGCATCGTGATCCGGTCCTTCAGCCACACCCGGTCCTCGGCGGAGAGCGGCTCGAGGTCGACGAGCTCGTGGTTGTACACCCCGGCCAACAGGCCGTGCGGGTCGTAGACGTAGGCCACGCCACCCGACATGCCGGCCCCGAAGTTCCGGCCGGTGGGTCCGAGCACCACCACCCTGCCGCCGGTCATGTACTCGCAGGCGTGGTCCCCCACCCCCTCGACCACGGCGATGGCGCCCGAGTTGCGCACACAGAAGCGCTCACCCACCTGGCCCCGGAGGAACACCTCGCCGCCCGTGGCACCGTAGAGGATGACGTTCCCGGCGACGATGTTCTCCTCGGCGGCGAAGGTGGACTCGTCCGGGGGACGGACGATGATCCGCCCGCCGGACAGGCCCTTTCCGAGGTAGTCGTTGGCGTCGCCCAGGAGGCGCATGGTCACACCCTTGGGCACGAAGGCGCCGAAGCTCTGCCCCGCCGATCCCCGGAAGGTCAGGTCGATGGTCCCTTCGGGCAGCCCGGAGCCACCGTGCCGCCGGGTGATCTCATACCCCAGCAGGGTGCCGACCGTGCGGTCCACATTGGTCACCTCGACCTCCGCCCGGACGGGGGTGCCCGACTCGATGGCGGGCCGGCACTTCTCGAGGAAGGCGTGGTCGAGGGCCCGGTCGAGGCCGTGGTCCTGCTCGTGGATGCAGTGTCGCACCGCCCCGTCGGCGATCTCGGGCTTCACCAGGATCGGCGAGAGATCGAGCCCGCTGGCCTTCCAGTGATCGATGGCATCGGCCGCGTCGACCAGGTCCACCCGGCCGACGGCCTCTTCCAGGGACCGGAACCCCAACGCCGCCAGATGCTCACGCACCTCCTGGGCGATGTACTGGAAGAAGGTCTCGACGAATTCGGGCGTTCCGGAGAAGCGCTCCCGAAGGGTGGGGTTCTGGGTGGCGATCCCCACCGGACAGGTGTCGAGGTGGCACACCCGCATCATGATGCAGCCGGAGACCACCAGTGGGGCGGTGGCGAACCCGAACTCCTCGGCGCCCAGGAGCGCACCGATCACCACGTCGCGCCCGGTCTTCATCTGCCCGTCGACCTGCACCACGATGCGGTCGCGCAGGTCGTTGGCCAGGAGGGTCTGCTGCGTCTCGGCCAGTCCCAGCTCCCAGGGGATGCCAGCGTGCTTCTGGGAGGTCAGCGGGGTGGCGCCGGTTCCCCCGTCGTGGCCCGAGATGAGCACCACGTCGGAGTGCGCCTTGGCCACGCCGGCCGCCACCGTCCCCACCCCGACCTCGGCGACCAGCTTCACGTGGACCCGGGCGGTCGGGTTGGCCGACTTGAGGTCGTGGATGAGCTGGGCGATGTCCTCGATGGAGTAGATGTCGTGGTGCGGTGGCGGGGAGATGAGCCCCACGCCCGGCGTCGAGAACCGGGTCCGGGCGATCCACGGGTAGACCTTGTGCCCCGGGAGCTGGCCACCCTCGCCGGGCTTGGCCCCCTGGGCGA
>JBKQRT010000015.1:0-2559 GCA_052143895.1 Acidimicrobiales bacterium
CAGCGCGGGGCGACCCTCGTAGGTGACGTCGGGGTCGAGCAGGGCCGGCTGTCCCCAGTAGCTCCACATGTTAGCCAGCACTGCGCCTGCCTCCATGGCCATGATGTGCCCGTCCCCTTCGTTGTACGGAGGGGACAGAGGGTCGATGGGGTGTCCGATGAACGCCTGGACCATCTGCTCGTTCCATTCGAACCCCCCACATGCAAGTACGACACCCCGGCGGGCCCCCACCCGCAATGGGGCTCCATCCTGTTCCGCCCGTACACCGACGATGGTGCCCTGGCTCGACACGAGCTCCTTGACCCGGACCCCGGTCCGCACCGCGATCTCCCTGTCCAGGACCCCCTTGAAGAGTGCCGCGGCGAGTGCGCCGCCGAGCACCCGAACATCATCGCGCTCCCGTGTCGCCACCAGCCCGTAGTCCGGGGCTTCGCCGTAGGCGAGATAGCGCCCCCCTTCCTCCATGGTCAGCCGGGGCATGATCGGACTGGTCCGCACCAGGGGTGCCCACTGTCCGAGCTCTTCGCCCGCCGGGAATGGGACGGGTTCGATGGATCGGCCACAGGCCTTCCCTCCGGGGAGGTCGGCGTAGTAGTCGGAGAACATCGGCGGAGCGGAGAACTCGACTGGGGTGTGCTCTTCGAGGTAGGCGATGGCTTGGTGCGCGTGCTCGACGTACGTCTCGACCAGTTCGGCGGACGGCTCCCGCCCCAGGGTCAGCCGCCGGATGTACGTCAGCGCCTCCTCCGTGGTATCGGTCATGCCCACGTCGGCCAGATGGTGGTTCAAGGGGACCCAGGGCATACCGCCCGACACCCCGGTCGTCCCTCCCACCATGTCGGCCCGTTCGAGGATCAACACTGTCGACCCACCGTCGGCCGCCAGAGTCGCCGCGCTGAGCCCCGCGGCCCCGGAACCGATGACGACGACGTCGACCACTTGATCCCACTGCTCCAGCTCGCTCACGATCGCATCCCCTCCTACCCCGTCCGAGAGCGCCTCTCGAACAGCATTGCTCGTGCGTACGACGTTTGACTCTGGTTGACCACCACCGCGCCCCGGCCGCCACTCCATCCCCCGATGCTGTTGGCGCAGAACGCCGTGGGCACCGCGTTTGACTGTCAGGACTCTACCTCGCCCTTCACCGCGGCGTCCGGCTCGTCTGCTTCGATCAGGCGCTCGAGCAGGTGGACGAGTTGGCGCAGTTCCTCGGACCGCAGGGTGCCGATGGCTCGGGGCGGACGGAGGAGGATGGCATCAGCGGTCGCCAATGCCTCACGACCCGCGGTCGTGAGCGTGACCAGCTTGCGACGTCGATCGTCGGGGTGCGGGTGGCGTTCAACCAGGCCATGGGCTTCGAGCTTGTCGACGATGAGGGTCGCGTACGGGGCGTCGACGCCATTGGCCTGGGCCAGTTCGCTGAGGGTCATCGCTCCGTGCCGGAGTTGGAAGAGGATCTTGCCCCGTCCGGCGCCGAGGCGGAATCCGAGCGCCTGCGCGAGATCGCCGTGGCGGTTGTGCGAGTCGACGAACTGTTGCATGAGGGTCCAGGCCTGCTCGGCGGGACCAGCTGATGGATCGGGGCTCGTTGCCACCGCTTCGCCTGGCGTGGCTCTCACCACGGCACCGTCTGCCCGAGATAGTTGACGAAGTGGAGTCCGGGATTGTCCCGGAGGGCGTCGAGCGTCTTGACCACGTTGGGTATGCTGTCGTCGATGCTGAGCCGAACATCGGGGCCGCCGAGCTCGGTCTTCACCCAGCCCGGGGCCATCAGGACCAAGCTCCTTTGCTCGTCGCGGTGACGTGCCGCGTAACTGCGCACGAAGGTGTTCAGCGCGGCCTTGCTACCACGGTAGACCTCGTGGCCGCCGCGCTCGTTGTTGGCCACGCCGCCCTGGCCCGAGGACATCACCCCGATGGTCCCTGTCGGCTCTACGTGGTCTCGGAACGCCCCGATGACTCGCAGCGGTGCCAGGGCATTGGTGACCATGACCCGGACGAACTCGTCGGTCGACGTCTCGGCCACCGTTCCCTCGGGCTGGTTGGTGACGCCGGCGTTGACGAACAGAAGATCGAACGTCCTTTGGGCCAGGCGGTCGTGTAACGCCGTGATCTGTGCGGGCACCGTGATGTCGACCGTCTCGATTTCGATCCTCCCGGGGTAGCGATCGGCGAGGTCATGAAGACCCGTCCTGTCCGAACTACGCACCGTGGCGGTGACGTGCCAGCCACCACGCGCCCACTCCTCCGCCAGCGCCAGCCCGAGACCGCGAGAAGCCCCGATGACGAGCACCCGTCTCGTGGGTGTCACAGGTGCGGGGCGGGTCGATGAGGTAGTTATAGACATAACAATAGTTATATCTCCTATATATAAATATGCAAGCGGAGAGTGTCGACTGGCCGCCGGAAGAAGCGCTGGGCGAGGGCCGGCAACGGAAGTTAAACATATCGTCAATTTGCAATTGAATCGTTTTGTGTACAAAACATATGTTCAACCCCAGCGAATGTAGGCCACACCATGAACATGCGATACCCGACCGTGCAGGATGCGGACCTCAG
>JBKQRT010000016.1:0-32957 GCA_052143895.1 Acidimicrobiales bacterium
CCCCCCCCGGACCGGCGGCGCCCCCGGCCGCACACCGCTGCCGGAGCTGCGGGGCCGGCGTGCCCGGCAGCTCCGCGTCGGTCGCGTCGGTCGTGCTGCCGTTGGGTCAGCGACGGGTGTCGGTCACGTAATGACGGTCCCCGGCCCGGTCGACCCAGACCCGCATGGTCCGGTTGGTGCCCGGGTCTCGGAACACCTCGTCGGTGGGCGTCCATCCGGGCTGGGGGGCGTCCGATTCGCCGTGGCGCCGGACGAAGAGGCTGATGACGACGGCCACCACCACCGCCGCACCGACCAGCCCGAGGATCACCACCAACGCGACCTCCGGCCCTGGAGGTCGCCGGCGTGCATCAGGACCGGGTCCCGACGACCACCGCCGTGCCGTAGGCGACGATCTCGGTGAGGCCCTGGCCGACCTCGGACGAGTCGAAGCGCATGGAGACGATGGCATTGGCCCCCTGGATCCGGGCGTTCTCGATGAGGCGGTCGAGGGCGTGCCGGCGGCTGTCCTCGACGAGCTTCGTGTACTGCTTGACCTCGCCGCCGGCCAGGGCGCGGAACCCGGCGGTGATCCCCTTGGCCGCCCCCATCGAGCGGACCACCACGCCGAAGACCATCCCGAGGCTCCGTTCGATGGGCCAGTCGGGGAACTCGAGGGCGGTGGTGATGGGGAACTGGGATGCTGCCGCTCGGACGTCGCCTGCGTCGACCATGTCGTCACTCCTCCGGACCGGCGGACGGGGCCGTGCCGGGGCCCGGGGCCCGGACCGTCCGGACGCTGCCGCTCGATGACGGCATCGTACCGAAGCGCCTCGTCGGGCACCCGGATGGCCCGCCTCCCGCCCGGCCTGCCGGACGCCGCCGTGCCCGTACCCCGTAACCTGGCCCCTCCGATGCAACCGCCCGAGGCCACCCCTCCCACCACCAGGCGTGCTGTGCCGCGGCCGCCGCACCACCGGCCCGGCGACCCGGCCCCGTGGGCCGGGCTCCCGGTCGGGCGCCGGCGCCGGATCACGCTCGACCGGGTGCGCGCCGCCCTGGCCGCCCACCCCCCGACCGGGCCCGAACCGGGCAGCCCCGACGAGCCGTGGCGCCCGCTGGGCACCGGCATGCCGGTCCGCCAGGCGGCCGTGCTCGTCGCCATGTTCGAGGAGGGTGGCGAGGCCCGGGTCGTCCTCACCGTCCGGTCGGACCGGCTGTCGTCCCACCAGGGGGAGGTGGCGTTCCCGGGGGGCCGCCTCGACGGCGACGAAGGGGTGGTGGCCGGGGCGCTGCGCGAGGCATTCGAGGAGGTAGCCCTCGACCCCGGACTGGTCACGGTGGTGGCCCGACTGACCCCCATGCCCACCGTCTCGTCGAACACGGTGATGACGCCGGTGGTGGCCACCCTCGAGGCCCGACCGCGCCTGGCGGCCAACCCCGGCGAGGTCGAGCGCGTCTTCGACGTGGCCCTGGCCGACCTCGTGGCCGACGGTGCGTTCCGCGAGGAGTGGTGGTCGGTCCCCGGGCGGGCCGGCGCCCCGGGCTTCCCCGACGGCGAGTTCCCGGTGTGGTTCTTCGACGTGGCCGGCGAGACCGTCTGGGGGGCCACCGCCCGCACCCTCGTGGAGCTGGTCTGCGCCATCCTCGGGGTCGGGGTCCCACCGTCGCTCCAGGGACGGTGACCGACCCGCCGGCACCGTCGGGTTACGCCGCCCGGGCCCAGGCCACTGGTCGACCGACACCGGAACGGAGCCCTGTCCCCGGTGCCCAGGCGGTATCGTGGGGGATGACCAGTCGGGGCACTGTCGGAGGTCCCACCGGTTGGAGGTTCGGAGACAGGCAACCAGGGTCCGGAGGGCATTCACGTGGCTGAGCTAGAGATCGGCATCTTCAAATCGGGCCGGAGGGCCTACGGGTTCGATGACATCGCCATCGTCCCGAGCCGCCGGACTCGTGATCCCGAGGATGTCGACATCAGCTGGGAGATCGACGCCTACCGGTTCGAGCTCCCCCTGATGGCGTCGGCCATGGACGGCGTGGTGAGCCCCTCGACCGCCATCGAGATCGGACGGCTCGGCGGCCTCGGCGTGCTCAACCTCGAGGGGCTGTGGACCCGCTACGAGCATCCGACCCCGCTGTTCGACGAGATCCGCGAGCTCCCGGCCGAGAAGGCCACCGCCCGGATGCAGCAGATGTACGCCGAGCCGGTCCAGCTCGACCTGGTCACCGAGCGGATCCGCGAGATGAAGGCGGCCGGCATCACGACTTCCGCGTCGGTCACCCCGCAGAAGACCCAGTCGTTCGCCCCGGCCCTGCTGGCCGCCGAGCTCGACCTGCTGGTCATCCAGGGGACCGTCGTCTCCGCCGAGCACGTCTCGAAGACGGCCGAGCCGCTCAACCTCAAGCGCTTCATCCGCGAGTTCGAGATCCCGGTCATCGTCGGCGGCTGCGCTTCATACCAGGCGGGGCTGCACCTCATGCGGACCGGCGCCGTTGGCGTGCTGGTGGGCGTGGGCCCGGGTAACGCCTGTACCACCCGCGGCGTGCTCGGGATCGGCGTGCCCCAGGCCACCGCCATCGCCGACGTGGCCGGCGCCCGGATGCGGCACCTCGACGAGACGGGCGTGTACTGCCACGTGATCGCCGACGGGGGCATGTCCAAGGGCGGGGACATCGCCAAGGCGGTGGCCTGCGGGGCCGACGCGGTCATGTTGGGCTCCCCCCTCTCCTCGGCGGTGGAGGCACCGGCCCGCGGGTTCCACTGGGGCATGGCCACCTTCCACCCGACCCTGCCCCGTGGGGCCCGGGTCCAGACGACCACCCGGGGGACCCTGCGGGAGATCCTGCTCGGCCCCGCCCACGAGAACGACGGCCGGATGAACCTCTTCGGCGCCCTGCGCACGGCCATGGCCACCTGCGGCTACCAGACGGTCAAGGAGTTCCAGAAGGCCGAGGTCATGGTGGCGCCGGCCCTCCAGACCGAGGGTAAGGACCTGCAGCGCTCGCAGGGTGTCGGCATGGGCCATTGAGCCCAGCTGCGACCGACCCGGGCAGCACGGGTGTCGGGCCCGTCCTGGTCGTCGACTTCGGTGCCCAGTACGCCCAGCTGATCGCCCGGCGGGTGCGCGAGGCGCATGTCTACTCGGAGATCGTCCCGCACTCGGCCACGACTGCCGAGCTGATGGCCCGCCGGCCGGCGGGCATCATCCTGTCCGGGGGGCCGAAGTCGGTCAACGAGACCCCGGCGCCGATGGTCGACCCGGCCGTCTACACCACCGGGGTGCCCATCCTCGGCATCTGCTACGGCGCCCAGTTGCTCACCGCCCAGCTGGGCGGCGAGGTCTCCCGCACCGGCCGGGGCGAGTACGGCCGGACCCCGCTGACGCTGACCGGCAGCTCACCGCTGTTCGTCGACTGGCCGACGACGAGCGAGGTGTGGATGAGCCACGCCGACGCCATCACCGCCGTGCCCGACGGGTTCGTGGCCAGCGCCACCAGCCCCGACGCCCCGGTGGCTGCGCTGCACGACCCGGACCGGGCCATCTACGGCGTGCAGTTCCACCCCGAGGTCGTGCACACCGAGCGCGGGCGCGACCTGCTCGAGCGCTTCCTGTACGAGGTGTGTCACTGCCCGCCGTCGTGGACCCACACCTCGATCATCGAGTCGCAGGTGGCCGCCGTCCGGGCCCAGGTGGGCTCGGCACCGGTCCTGTGCGCCCTGTCCGGCGGCGTCGACTCGGCGGTGGCCGCCGCCCTGGTCCACAAGGCGATCGGCGACCAGCTCACCTGCGTCTACGTCGACACCGGGCTGATGCGGGCCAACGAGAGCGAGCAGGTGGAGGAGACCTTCCGCCGCCAGTTCCACATCGACCTGGTGCACGTGAAGGCGGCCGACCGGTTCTTCGAGGCGCTGGCCGGGGTCACCGACCCAGAGGCCAAGCGCAAGGTCATCGGCGAGCTGTTCATCCGCATCTTCGAGGAGGTGGCACGCGACCTGGTCATCGAGCAGTTCGACCCGGCGGTCGCCGACCCGGTCTCCGGTGACGAGCCCGCCGGCCACCTGGTACAGGGCACCCTCTACCCGGACGTCATCGAGTCGGGGTCGGACTCGGCGGCGATCATCAAGTCCCATCACAATGTGGGCGGGCTTCCCGAGGACCTCGCCTTCGACCTGGTCGAGCCGCTCCGCCTGCTGTTCAAGGACGAGGTGCGGGCCGTCGGCGAGGAGCTCGGGCTCCCGCACGACATCGTCTGGCGCCAACCCTTCCCCGGTCCCGGCCTGGCCGTGCGCATCGTGGGCGAGGTCACGCCCGAGCGGGCCGAGATCCTCCGGGCGGCCGACGCCATCGTGGTCGAGGAGATCCGGCGGGCCGGCCTCTACCGCGACCTGTGGCAGAGCTTCGCCGTGCTGCCGGCGGTCCGCACGGTCGGGGTCATGGGCGATGGTCGCACCTACGCCTACCCGATCGTCATCCGGGCCGTCACCAGCGACGACGCCATGACCGCCGACTGGGCCCGCCTGCCCTACGACCTGCTGGAGCGCATGTCCTCCCGGATCATCAACGAGGTGGAGGGCGTCAACCGGGTGGCGCTGGACATCACCTCCAAGCCGCCCGGCACCATCGAGTGGGAGTGACCTCCGCCGACGAACTGCTGGCGGACCTGACCGGCCCCCAGCGGGAGTCGGTGGTCCACCGGGGCGGTCCCCTGCTCATCGTGGCCGGCGCCGGGTCCGGGAAGACGCGCGTGCTGACCCGGCGCATCGCCCACCTGATTGCCACCGGGGATGCCGCCCCCTGGCAGATCCTGGCCATCACCTTCACCAACAAGGCGGCCGACGAGATGCGGAACCGGGTGGCCGAGCTGGTGGGGCCGCGGGCGGCGCGCATGTGGGTGTCCACCTTCCACTCGGCCTGCGTGCGCATCCTCCGGGCCCACGGCGACCGGCTCGGCTACAAGGGGTCCTTCACCATCTACGACGACGCCGACTCGCGTCGGCTGGTCGAGATCGTCTGCCGCGAGCTCGACATCGACACGAAGAAGCTGTCGCCCCGCTCGATCCTGGGCCAGATCAGCCAGGCCAAGTCGGCCCAGCAGGGACCGGCGGAGTACCGGGCGGCGGCGCTGACCATCTTCGACCGCCGGGTGGCCGATGTGTACGACCTCTACCAGCAGCGGATGGTGGCGGCCAACGCCATGGACTTCGACGACCTCCTGCTCAACACTGTCCGCCTGTTCCGCGAGCACCCCGACGTACTCGAGCACTACCGGAGCCGCTTCACCCACATCCTCATCGACGAGTACCAGGACACGAACGCCGTGCAGAACGCGCTGGCCGTGCTGCTCGCCGGCGAGCACCGCAACATCGTGGTGGTGGGGGACAGCGACCAGTCGGTCTACCGGTTCCGGGGTGCCGACATCTCCAACATCCTCGACTTCGAGCAGGCCTTCCCCGATGCCCGGGCCATCACCCTCGACCAGAACTTCCGGTCCACCCAGACCATCCTCGACGCCGCCAACGCCGTCATCATCAACAACGTGTCCCGCAAGCCGAAGACGCTGTGGACCGAGCGGGGCGAGGGGGAGCGGATCACCCGCTACCGGGCCGGGGACGAGTACGACGAGGCGGCTTGGGTGGCCCATGAGGTGGGCCGCCTCCACGGTGAGCAGGGGCTCCGCTGGGGCGACGTCGCCGTCTTCTACCGGACCAACGCCCAGAGCCGTGCCCTGGAGGAGGCCATGGTGCGGGCCGAGGTGCCCTACAAGGTGGTGGGCGGCACCAAGTTCTACGACCGTCGCGAGGTCAAGGACGTCATGGCCTACCTCCGCGTGCTGGTCAACCCCGACGACGAGGTCAGCTGGCGACGGATCGTCAACGTGCCGAAGCGCGGGGTGGGCGAGACCTCGGTGGCCCGGCTCGCCGGCTGGGCGGGCCGGAACGGGAGCTCCTTCGGTGAGGCGGTGGCCCACGCCGGCGACGGCGGCGTGTCGGGCAAGGCCGGGGTCGCCCTCGTCGACCTGGCCGCGCTGCTCGACGGGCTGCGCCGGCGGATGGCCCTCCCCGAGCTGGTCGACGAGAACGGCGAGGCGGTGGCCCCGGTGGTGCTCACCGAGCCCCCGGCCCCGCCGGACCACGCAGGGGACGCGCCCGGCACGCTCGGGCCCGGCGAGCTGGTCACCGCGGTGGTCGAGGGCACCGGGTACCGGAGCGAGCTCCTCTCGGAGGGGACCATCGAGGCGCTCGGCCGGGTGGAGAACGTCGACGAGCTGGTCGGGGTGGCCGGCGAATACCGCACGCTGGTCGAGTTCCTCGAAGCGGCGTCGCTGGTCGCCGACTCCGATCAGCTCGACGGTGACGGGACGCGGGTCTCGCTGATGACGATGCACATCGCCAAGGGACTCGAGTTCCCCGCCGTCTTCCTCGTCGGGCTGGAGGACGGGATCTTCCCCCACCTCCGCTCGCTGGGCGACCCGGTGGAGCTCGAGGAGGAGCGACGCCTCTGCTACGTCGGCATCACCCGAGCGGAGCGGCACCTCTACCTCTCCCACGCCTGGAGCCGCACCCTGTTCGGCAGCCCCTCCAGCAACATCCCGAGCCGTTTCCTCAACGAGATCCCCGCCGAGCTGGTGCGCGACGTGGGTGCGCCCGCAGGGAGCGGCGTCGGCCGCGGTCGCGCCGCCGGCCGGAGCACGTTCCCCGGCGACGACGACGGGGGGACCCCGGGCCGCAGCGTGTTCGGTCGCGGGGTGGCCGGCGCCGACGGCGGATTCGGCGCCAGCGACCGCCGGCGCCGGGCCCCGGCGTCGAGCGGCGCCGAGCTGCTCGGCCTCGCGGTCGGGGACCGGGTGGTCCACGGCAAGTGGGGTGAGGGGACCGTCCTCGAGACGGCCGGCTCCGGCGAGGACGCCGAGGCCGTGGTGCGATTCGGGAGCGTGGGGCGCAAGAAGCTGCTGTTGCGGATGGCCCCGCTCAAGCGGGCCTGACCGGGGCGCCCGGCAGGTGGAGCAGGGGAGGACGGCAACGACATGACCAGGCCGGTGGAGCGACAGTTTCCGAAGGGACGGTTCGAGCGGGAGCTGCTGAAGCTCCAGGGCGAGCTGGCGGCCACGGCCGAGTGGATCACAGAGAGCGGCGCCCGGGTGGTGGTGGTGTTCGAGGGGAGGGACGCGGCCGGCAAGGGAGGGACCGTCAAGCGGATCGCCGAATACCTGAGCCCGAGGACGTGCCGAATCGTGGCCCTGCCCACCCCGACCGAGCGCGAGGCGACCCAGTGTACTTCCAGCGCTACGTCGCCCAGCTGCCCGCCGCCGGCGAGATGGCCCTCTTCGACCGCAGCTGGTACAACCGGGCCGGCGTCGAGCGGGTCATGGGCTTCTGCACGGACGCGCAGTACCAGCTCTTCCTCCGCCAGGGCCCGATGTTCGAGCACCAGCTGCTCGAGGACGGGATCCTGCTCGTCAAGTACTGGTTCTCGGTCAGCGACGACGAGCAGGAGCGTCGGTTCCAGAGCCGCGTGCACGACCCGCTCCGCCGGTGGAAGCTGACCCACATCGACATCGAGGCCCGGCAGCGCTGGGCTGACTACTCCCGAGCCAAGGACGCCATGTTCCTCCATACCGACACGCCCGAGTCGCCGTGGTACGTGGTGGAGGCCGACGACAAGCGCCGCGCCCGGCTCAACTGCATCGCCCACCTCCTCAACCGGATGCCCTACCAGCCGGTTGACACGGCCCGGCTCAAGCTGCCCAAACGGGTCCGGGACGACACGTACCAGCGCCCGCCCCGCGAGCTCGCCACCCACGTGCCTGACTACGCGGCCACGCCCCTCGGCCGACCGCCGCCCGGGCCGCCGGTTACCCCGGCATCCGCCGCCAGACGGCGCGGGGCAGGTGGCGCATGACGGCGAACACCCACCGCAGCACCGGTGGGGCGTAGACCACGTCGGCCCCCGACTCGATGCCCCGCACCACCGCCGCCGCCACGGCGTCGGGGGTGGTCGAGAACGGCGCCGGGTCCATGCCCTCGGTCATCCGCCCGACCACGAAGCCCGGCCGGACGATGGTGACCCCGACCCCGGTGCCCACCAGCCAGTCGCCGAGGCCCTGGGCGAAGGCGTCGAGCCCCGCCTTCGACGACCCGTAGACGAAGTTGGCCCGGCGGGCCCGTTCGCCGGCCACCGACGACAGCACGACGATGCGCCCGTGGCCCTGGTGGCGCATCCGGCGGGCCACCGCCAGCAGCGCCGAGGCCGCGCCGGTGAAGTTGGTGGTGAAGACGGCCGCCGCCGCCACCGGGTCCTCCTCGTCGTGCCGCTGGTCGCCGAGCACGCCGGCGGCCACGATGACCAGGTCGATGTCACCGAAGCGGTCGAACACCCCGTCGGCGAAGGCCAGGTGGTCACCGGTCGCCGTTGCGTCGAACACCACCGACTCCACCACCTCGGCACCGTCGGCCCGGGCCCGGTCCACCGCCTCATCGAGCCGCGAGCCGGGACGGCCGGCCAGCACCACGGTCCGGCAGCGGGCCGGGACGAGCCGGGCCACGATGGCCTGGGCGATCTCCGAGGAGCCGCCGAGTACGAGCACGGACTGCGGCCGTCCGATGGCGTCGATCATGGGTGCGTCCGTCCTGTCCGTTCCGTGGCGGCCGGCCGGTCGGTGCACAGGCCCAGCCGCCGGCCGAGGTCGGACCGTAACACCCCGCCGGGGTCGACCCGGTCCCGCACGGCGAGGAAGTCGTCGACCCTCGGGTACATGGCCCGGAAGGCGGCCGGCGAGACCCGCGAGTCCTTGGCCAGGTAGACCCGCCCGCCCGCCTCGGCCACCAGACCGTCGAGGTCGTCGAGCAGCCGGTCGAGGTCGTGGTGCCCGACCGGGAGGTCGAGGGCCAGGGTCCACCCGGCCAGCGGGAAGGACAACGGGCCCGGGTCGCCCGGGCCGAACCGCTTGAGCACGGCCAGGAAGCTGGCCAGTCGCAGCTCGGTCAGCCGCTCGATCACCCGGCGGACCGTCTCGCCCTGGGCGTCGGGCACCACGAACTGGTACTGGAGGAAGCCGCGCCGGCCGTAGAGGCGGTTCCAGGCGGCGACCCCGTCGAGGGGGTGGAAGAACCCTGTCATGTGGTGGGGCTTGGCCGTCTCGTGCCGGGGTGCCTTCCGGTACCAGAACTCGTTGAACGCCCCGACGGTGAGCGGGTTGAGGAGGCCGGACGGCGGGGTGACCGGCACGCGGGCCAGCGTCCGGGGCACGAAGGCCCGGGCCCGGTCGGGCGACTCCCGCAAGCGGGCGGGCAGGTCGGCGAGCCGGGCGTGGTCCCCTCGGGTCAGCACCGAGCGTCCGAGGCGGCTGCCGGTCGACTGGCAGTCGATCCATGCCACCGAGTACCGGTAGCCCCGGTCGCCGGTAAGCATCTTGTCCATGGCGCTGTCGAGGTCGGCGGCCCGCTCGGTGTCGACCAGCATGTAGCTGGTCTCGACCGGCACCATCTGGAGGGTGGCCCGGGTGACGATGCCGGTGAGGCCCATCCCACCGGCCGTGGCCCAGAAGAGGTCGGGATCCGACCCCGGCGACACCGTCACCGTCCCGGTCGGCGTGACCAGGGTCATGCCGACCACGTGCGAGCAGAAGCTGCCGTCGACGTGGTGGTTCTTCCCGTGGATGTCGGCCGCCACGGCGCCGCCCACGGTGACCAGCCGGGTCCCGGGGGTGACCGGGACGAACCAACCCAGGGGCACGAGGCGCTCCATCAGGGTCTGGAGGCTGATCCCGGCGCCGACGGTGACGAGCCCGGTCCGGAGGTCCACCTCGTGGACGGCGTCCAACCAGGTGGCGTCCACCACCGTGCCCCCGGCGTTCTGGGCGGCGTCGCCGTAGCTGCGGCCGAGGCCCCGGGCGACGATGCCCCGGCCGTCGCCGTCGCCGTCGCCGTCGGGGTCGGTCGCCTGCGCCATCGCCTGGTCGACGATGTCGGGATGGACGGCGTGGACGACGTCCGCCACCGTCGGGGCGGTGCGGCCCCAGCCGGTCAGCATCGCCCGCTGGTGGGCCGGGGCGACGGGGCGACGCCGGCGGTCAGCCGGCATAGACACCGATGGCGAACAGCGCGATCCAGCACAGCCCGTACAGCTGCAGGCGGTGGTCTTTCAGGGCCAGCTCCTCGGGTGCGGCCCCGGCGCCAGAGTCGAGGAGCTGCATCACGTGGAGCAGCGCGACGGTGAAGGGGATGATGGTCAGCTGGAACCAGATCGGATCGTGCCCGGGGTGGAGGTGGGTCGCCCGGTCGAACGCCCACAGGCAGTAGGCCGTCACGGTCACCGCTGCCGAGAGGGTGCGCACCGAGCGCAGGAAGCTCGGGGTGTAGAGGCCGAGGGTCTGGCGGATGGCGCCGTGGTCGGCGTCGTGCTCGGCCAGGAGCTGCTTCTCGCCCGACCGTTTGCCGGTCACGATGAGCAGCGACCCGAACGAGGCGACGATGAGGAACCAGTCGGTCAGCGCCACCCCGGTGGCCACGCCGCCCGCCACCGCCCGCAGGAAGAACCCGGCGCTGACCGCCACCAGGTCGAGGATCGGCTCGTGCTTGAGGCCGAGGGAGTAGCTCACGTTGACCGCGCCGTAGACGGCCATGACCAGGGCCAGGTGCCAACCGGCCAGCCACAGGCCCAGGCCGGCCGCGGCCACCAGCATGAACAGGCCGACCGAGACGGCGAACGGGACGGACACCGTGCCCGTGGCCACCGGGCGGAACCGCTTGGTCGGATGGCGGCGGTCGGCGGCGGCGTCGATGGCGTCGTTGAGGAAGTAGGTCCCCGAGGCGGCCAGGCAGAAGATGCCGAAGGCCGCCAGGCTGTGCCAGAGGACGGTCCAGTGCAGGAGCACGCCGGCCGCCCCCGGTGCCACGAAGACGAGCACGTTCTTCACCCACTGGCGCGGGCGGGCCAGCCGGACCAGCGCCGCCCACAGTGGCACCCGCTCCGGCGGGATCGGACGAGCGGGCTCGTCGTCGGGTCTGTCCACAGCTTCAGCCGGAGTGGTCAAGGCGTCCTCAAGTGGGTTGGGGGCGTGCCATGGGCGTCGGGGGAAGTGCCCCGACCCCCTGATCGTAGGGCCTGGGGGCCACCGGCCCGGGCCCGGCCGCGCCCCGGATGGGCCTGACGGTCCGTCAGCGCTTAGTATCTGCCTCCGTGAAACGCCCCTACCGAGTGGTCGTCGCCAAACCCGGCCTGGACGGTCACGACCGTGGGGCCAAGGTGATCGCCCGCGCCCTGCGCGACGCCGGCTTCGAGGTCATCTACACCGGCCTCCACCAGACCGCCGAGCAGGTCGTCCAGGCGGTGGTCCAGGAGGATGCCGACGCCGTCGGCCTCTCGCTCCTGTCGGGCGCCCACCTCACCCTGGTCCCGCGGGTCATTGAGGGCCTCAAGGAACAGGGCCGGGAGGACGTCCTGGTGTTGGTGGGGGGCATCATCCCGGCCGACGACATCCCCGTGCTGAAGGAGATGGGGGTGGCCGAGGTCTTCACCCCCGGGGCGCCGCTGCCCGAGATCGGCGCCTGGTTGGGCAGGGCGCTCGATGCACGCGAGAGTGGGGTAGGCGCCTGACTCCTGCTCGGGCCGCAGGAGGACCGGTTCGGGGCACCCGCCGCCGGAGCGCCGCCCGGCGCGGTTCCGCCCGGGTCAGCGCGGTTCGGCCCGGGCGCCGGTCCCCGTCCGACGGCCGCCACCCGCGGCGGACCGAGTCCCGCCAACCGAAGTTCACACACAGTCACTGACAGAGAGGAACGGATCCGGTGGATCTTTTCGAATACCAAGGCAAGCAGTACTTCGCCCGGTTCGGCATCCCCATCTCCAAGGGTGGGGTGGCCGACACCGTGGACCAGGCCGTGGGCCAGGCCGAGGAGGCAGGCTACCCGGTGGTGGTCAAGGCCCAGGTGAAGGTCGGGGGTCGGGGCAAGGCCGGCGGGGTCAAGCTGGCCGCCGACGCCGACCAGGTACGGCTGCACGCCGGCAACATCCTCGGCCTCGACATCAAGGGCCACATCGTCAAGCGGCTGTGGATCGAGCACGCCTCGGACATCGAGCGCGAGTACTACGCCAGCTTCACCCTCGACCGCAGCGCCAAGAAGCACCTCGGCATGCTGTCGGCCGAGGGCGGGGTGGAGATCGAGGAGGTGGCGGTGACCAACCCCGATGCCATCGCCACCCTCTACGTGAACCCGATCGACGGGCTGAGCCTCGAGGCGGCCCGCGAGTGGGTGGACCGTGCCGGACTGGACGAGCCGGCCCGGGACCAGTCCGCCGAGCTGCTGGTGGCGCTGTATGCCTGTTACACGGAAGGGGACTGCGACCTGGCCGAGATCAACCCGCTGATCCTCACGCCGGAGGGTAAGGTCCACGCCCTCGACGCCAAGGTGACCCTCGACGACAACGCCGCCTACCGCCACCCCGAGTGGACGGAGTTCGCCGGCAGCGAAGTGGAGGACGAACGCGAGACCCGTGCCAAGGAGCGGGGCCTCAACTACATCGGGCTGCAGGGTTCGGTCGGCATCATCGCCAACGGTGCCGGCCTTGCCATGAGCACCCTCGACGTGGTCACCCAGTGCGGCGGAAGTGCCGCCAACTTCCTCGACATCGGCGGGGGTGCCAACGCCGACATCATGGCGGCGGCCCTCGAGGTCATCAACTCCGACCCGGCGGTCCGCTCCATCCTGGTCAACATCTTCGGGGGGATCACCCGCGTCGACGAGGTGGCCAACGGGGTGCTCGAGGCCCTCGACCGGGTCGAGATCAGCTCGCCCATCGTGCTGCGCCTCGACGGCACCAACGCGGCGGCCGGCCGCCAGATCCTGGCCGACCATCTGTCCGACCGCCTGGTCGCCGAGCCGACCATGCTCGATGCCGCACGCCGTGCGGTCGCACTCGCAGGAGGCCAGTCGTGAGCATCTTCGTGGATGAGCGCACCAGAGTCGTCGTCCAGGGCATCAGTCCCACCAGCCAGGGCCTGTACCACGGGCTCCGCAACCGGGCCTACGGCACCCAGGTCGTGGCCGGCACCAACCCCGGTCGCGGCGGCGAGGAGATCGAGGGCATCCCGATCTACGCCACCGTGGCCGAAGCGGTCGAGGCCACCGGGGCCAACGCCTCGTTCATCTCGGTGCCCCCCAAGTTCGCCGCAGATGCCATCGTCGAGGCGGCGGCGGCCGGGGTGCCGTTCGTGGTGTGCATCACCGAGGGCATCCCGGCCCAGGACGAGGCCCTGGCCTACAACCGGCTCGTACGGGACCACCCGGCCACCCGGCTTCTCGGCCCCAACTGCCCGGGCATCATCTCCCCCGGCAAGTGCAACATCGGGATCACCTCGGGCGACATCGCCATGCCCGGCGGTCCGGTGGGCATCGTGAGCCGGTCGGGGACCCTGACCTACCAGGCCCTGCACGAGCTCTCCCAGCAGGGGGTGGGCCAGAGCACCTGCGTGGGCATCGGCGGCGACCCGGTGCCGGGTACCAGCTTCATCGACTGCCTGGCCGCCTTCGAGGAGGACCCCGACACCCGGGCCATCATGATGATCGGCGAGATCGGCGGGTCGGCGGAGGAGGAGGCGGCGGCTTTCATCGCCACCTCGGTGACCAAGCCGGTGGTGTCCTACGTGGCCGGGGTCACGGCTCCCCCCGGCCGCAAGATGGGGCACGCCGGGGCGATCATCTCCGGGTCCAAGGGGACGGCCCAGGCCAAGATGGCCGCCCTCTCCGAGGCCGGGGCGACCGTCGCCCTCAACCCGACGGAGGCCGGCGAGGCCATGGTCGACGTCGTCCGGAAGCTCGGCTGAGGGGCGCGCTGCCGTCGGCCGACGCCGTCGGCGACCGGCCCATCGTCGCGGTCATCTTCGATCTCGACGGTCTGCTCATCGACTCGGAGCCCCTCTGGCGTCGGGCCGAGATCGAGGTGTTCGGCTCGCTCGGCCTCCAGCTGGACGAGTCCGATGTGCGCCAGACCATGGGGCTGCGGATCGACGACGCCGTCCGGCACTGGTGGGACCGATTCCCGTGGGAGGGGGCGGCCCCGGTGGACGTCGAGCGACGCATCACCGCCCGGGTAGCCGAGCTCGTCGCCGAGTCCGGTGCGCCGATGCCCGGCGCCCTCGACGCCGTCGCCCTGTGTGCCCGCCTCGGACTGACGGTGGCCGTGTGCTCGGGCTCCTACGCGGTGGTCATCGAGGCGGCGCTGGCCCGTCTGGGCATCGACCCCGAGGTGGCGGTGTGGCACTCGGCCGAGTGGGAACCGCTGGGCAAACCGCATCCGGGGGCTTACCTGTCCACCGCGGCGAGCCTCGGGGCCGACCCGGCCGGCTGCCTGGCCGTCGAGGACTCGTTCCACGGGGCCATCTCGGCCAAAGCGGCGCGGATGCGGGTGGTGGCCGTGCCCGAGCCGGGGTCGGCCGGCTCGCCGCGGTGGGGCTTCTGCGACGCCGTGCTCGGCTCGCTGACCGAGTTCGACGCCGCGCTGCTCGAGTCGCTCCAGGGCCGGGGCTAACCAGGTCCGGAAAGTTCTGCTTCGGAATCTCCCCGCCGGTGCCGATAGATCAGACGCGAGGGGCATTCCCCTGGGCAGGGGGGACCGAGCGACGTGGGCCCGACACCGGAGGCAGGCCGGTAGGGCCACGTCGCCCCGGTCCCGGTGCCCAGGGACGCCGGCACCGGCGCCCCTGGCGGCATCCGGACCGCCGCATCCCCCCGGGGCGGCACTGGTAGCGTGCGCCCGTGGCCCCCGGCGCATCCATGGACGCTCCGCCGGACGACGTGCGGATCGGGGTGCTCGCCTCGGGCAGCGGCACCATCCTCGAGGCGGTCATCGCCGCCGACCTGCCGGTGCGACTGGTCGTGGCCGACCGCCCCTGCCGGGCCCTCGACGTCGCCAGGGCGGCCTCCATTCCGGCACGCCTGGTGGACCGGGCCCGGTTCGGCGGATTCGGTCCGGGGTTCGACCGGGACCGCTACACGGAGGCCGTGACCGGCGAGCTCCGGCAGGCGGCCGTCGACGTGGTGGTCATGGCCGGCTTCGGCACCGTCCTCGGGCAGCCGATCCACACGGCCTACCCCGGGCGCATCCTCAACACCCACCCCGCCCTCCTCCCGGCGTTCCCGGGGTGGCACGCCGTGGCCGACGCCCTGGCCGCCGGGGTCGAGGAGACGGGGACGACCGTGCACATCGCCACCGTGGAGATGGACGCCGGGCCGATCCTGGCCCGTGCCACGGTGCCGGTCCTGCCCGACGACACCGAGGCGACCCTGCACGAACGCATCAAGGCGGTCGAACGGACGCTGTACCCCGACACCATCCGCCGCTTCATCGACGGGTTGGCGGCGACGGTGGGGGATGGACCAGGATCATCATCGGAGGTTGCGCCATGAGGGCACTGCTGTCTGTCTACGACAAGACCGGACTGGTCGGCCTGGCCCGGGGCCTGTCGGACCTGGGTTGGGAGCTGATCTCGAGCGGCGGCACGTCGGCCGCCCTGACCGAGGCGGGCATCGACCACATCGAGGTGGCCGACCTCACCGGCGCCCCCGAGATGCTCGACGGCCGCGTCAAGACGCTGCACCCGGTCGTCCACGGCGGGATCCTGGCCGACCGGTCGAAGGCCGACCACCTCGACGCACTCGACCGGCTGGGCATCGGGCTCATCGACTTGGTGGTCTGCAATCTCTATCCGTTCACCTCCGACCCGTCAGTCGAGCTCATCGACGTCGGGGGTCCGACCATGGTCCGGGCCGCGGCCAAGAACCACGACCACGTGGGCGTGGTGGTCCATCCGGCCGAGTACGGGGCCGTCCTCGACGAGCTGCAGCGCAATGGCTCGCTGTCGCCCGACACTCGGCGCCGGTTGGCCCGCGAGGCCTTCGCGCACACCGCCGGCTACGACGCCGCCATCGTGGCCTGGCTCGACCGACGTGAGCCCGACCTGGCCGAGCCGAACCCGGAGGGAGCCGCCGAGGAGTTCGACGCGGCTGCCCTCCTCCCGCCGTCCATCCACCTCACGCTCGTCCGGGCCGGCTCGCTCCGGTACGGGGAGAACCCCCACCAGCACGGCGCCCGCTACCGGATCGCCGGCCAGCACTCGTGGTGGGACGAGGTCGTCCAGCACGGCGGCAAGGAGCTCTCGTACCTCAACCTGTTCGACGCCGACGCCGCCTGGCGCCTGGTGCATGAGCTCCCGTCCGATACTCCCGGCGAGACGGCGGTCGCCATCATCAAGCACGCCAACCCGTGCGGCGCGGCCGTCGCCCCCGACCCGGTCACCGCTTACGAGCGCGCCCTCGCCTGCGACCCCCAGTCCGCATTCGGCGGCATCGTGGCCATCGGGGGGACGGTGACCGCCGCGGTGGCCCGGGCCATCGCCGCCGGCCCGCAGGCCGACGTGATCATCGCCCCCACCTACGACGACGGTGCCCTCACCTCTCTGGCCTCCAAGCGCAAGGCGACCCGCCTCCTGTCCGCACCGGCACCCGAACCGGTGGTGCGCCAGCTCCGCGGGCTGGGCGCCAGCGTGCTGGTCCAGGACGCCGACCGCTTCCTCGTCCCACCGTCCCGTTGGGAGATGGCCACACGCGCCCGGCCCACCGATGCCCAGTGGCGGGACCTGGCGCTGGCCTGGAAGGTGTGTGCCCGCACCACCTCTAACGCCGTTGCCGTGGTCACCGACGGCCAGGCGGTCGGCGTCGGTGCCGGGCAGCAGTCACGAGTGGTGGCCGCCGAGATCGCCGTGTCCAAGGCCGGCCACCGGGCCCGCGGCGGGGCGGCGGCCAGCGACGCGTTCTTCCCCTTCCCCGACGGGCTGCTCGTGCTGACCGAGGCCGGGGTGGCCGCCGTGGTGCAGCCGGGCGGGTCGATCCGCGACGGCGAGGTGATCGCGGCCGCCGACGAGGCGGGCATCGCCATGGTGATGGCCGGTGGCGAGCGCCACTTCCGGCATTGAGGCCGACCACGGTGGATCGGCGCGCCGGGGCCGGACCGGAGGTGCCCCGGTGACGGCGCGGCTGCTCGACGGGGAGCTGGCCGCCGCCGGGATCCGGGCGGAGGTCACCGACCGGGTGGCGCGGCTCCGGGCGGACGGGGTCACCGTCGGGCTGGGGACGATCCTGGTCGGGGACGACGGGCCGAGCGCGCGGTACGTGGCCATGAAGCACGCCGACTGCGCCGAGGTGGGCATCTTCTCGGCGCACGAGCATCTTCCCGCCGACGTCTCCCAGCAGGACCTCGAGGCGGTGGTGGCCCGATTCAACGCCGACCCCCGGGTCCACGCCTACCTCGTCCAGCTCCCGTTGCCGGCCGGGCTCGACGAGGAGCGGACCCTCCTCGCCGTGGACCCGGACAAGGACGTCGACGGTCTCCACCCGGTCAACCTCGGTCGCCTGGTGATGGGGACCCCGGGGCCGCTGCCGTGCACACCCGCCGGCATCGTGGAACTGCTGCACGCCAACGACGTCCCGGTCGAGGGCCGGCACGTGGTCATCATCGGACGGGGCCTCACCATCGGGCGACCGCTGGCCCTGCTGATGGCCATGAAGCGCCCCGGGTGCAACGCGGCGGTGACCGTGGTCCACACCGGCGTGGAGGACCTGGCCGGCCTGGTCCGCCTGGGCGACGTGGTCGTGGCCGCCGCCGGCCGCGCCGGGTTGGTGACGCCCGACATGGTCAAGCCCGGTGCCGCCGTGGTCGGGGCCGGCACCTCGTGGGAGGGTAAGCGCCTGCTGTCCGACGTCGACGAGTCGGTCGCCGAGGTGGCGGGCTGGATCACCCCGAGGCTGGGCGGGGTCGGACCGATGACCCGGGCGATGCTCCTGCGCAACGCGGTGCGTGCCGCCGAGCGCGCTCCGTGAGGGGTCGGCCGGGGCCCCAGACCGACTGTCCCGCCGACCGACCGTCCTGACCGCCCGGTGTGCGGGTCCCTGGTCGTCGGCGGGCCCCCGGCCATACTGGACGCCGTGCGGCCCGGCCACCACAGCGGACAGAACAGGACCTGATGCGCCCCGGCCGGTCGCGCCGCGCCCCAGTCGTCGCCGGGTGCGCCGTGGCGGCGCTCGCCGTGGCCGTGTCGCTGGTGGGCGGCGCCGGACCGGCCGTGGCCGCCCCGGGACGCGCGCCGGCGGTCGTGGTCGACACGTCGACCACGCCGGTGCCGCCCACCACCACGCCGGTGCCGCCCACCACCACGACCGTGCCGCCCACCACGACGGTGCCGCCCACCACGACCGTGCCGTCCACCACGACCACGACCGGGCCCGAGCGGGCGACCACCACCATCGCCACGAGCACGACGACCACCCTGGCCCCCCTCATCGCCAAGAAGACCTCCTCGACCCCGTGGGCCCTCATCGTGGTGATCGTCGTGCTGGTGCTGGCCATCTTGCTGGTCGTCCTCCTCCTGCTCTCGCGGCGGAGGCGCGCCGCCGAGGCGGCGTGGCGGCGCCAGGTGGTCCCGGCGCTGAGCGACGCCCAGCTGGCGCGCGAGTCGCTGCTGTCCGGCAACGCCGCCTCCGACGACGCCGAGGTGCGCGGCGCCGTGGAGGTCCAGGCCGACCGCGCCGCCACCGCGCTCGAGCGGACGGTGGCCACGGCACCCGACCCGCAGGCCGGCCAACTGGCCGCCTCGGCCGCGGGGGCGCTCCGCGGCCTGGCCTTCGCCATCGAGGCCGACCGCCTGTTGCGCCACGGGACGGCGGCCCCATCGGGGGCACAGCTGGCGCAGGCCGACGAGGCCCGGCGGGCCCGAGCCAGCGAGCTCAACACGGCGCTGGTCCGGCTCTCGACCCGCATCGGTTCGGGTCCTCCGGGCTCCACCTGAGCCGCCCCGGGGTCGCCCACGGGCCAGTGGCGCGCCCGGCGGTAGGCTTGACGGGCCATGACCCGGATCGCCGACCTGCTGGCCAAGGGCAGGACCTACTCCTTCGAGTTCTTCCCACCCAAGAACGACGCCGAGCAGGCCACGCTGGTCAAGACCCTCCGGGACCTCGAGCCCCTCGGGCCGTCGTTCGTGTCCGTCACCTACCGCGGTGGTGCCGAGTCCCGCAAGCGGACGTTCGACCTGGTCACCGGTATGCTCCGTACCACCACGCTGGTGCCCATGGCCCACCTCATCTGCGTGGCCCACACCCGATTGGAACTGGCCGACATCCTCGTGAGCTACCGGATGGCCGGCGTGGAGAACCTGATGGCCCTCGGAGGCGATCCCCCTGCCGACCCGGCCGACGGGCCGGGCGAGCTGACCCACGCCTCGGAACTGGTCGAGCTGGCCCGCGCCGTCGGCGGCTTCTCGATCGGGGTGGCCGCCCAGCCCGCCGGCCATCCGCTCTCGGTCGACCTGCCCACCGATCGCGACTACCTGGCGACCAAGCTGCTGCTGGCCGACTTCGGGGTCACCCAGTTCTTCTTCGAGTCCCGTGAGTACGCCTCGCTCATGGCCGACCTGGCCGAGCGTGGCGTGGACAAACCGGTGCTGCCCGGCATCCTCCCGGTCACGAGCCTCTCGTCGGTGCCCCGCATGGCGAGCATGGGGGCGGCGGTGCCCGGCTGGATGGTGGAGCGGCTCGAACGAGCTGACGCCGACGGGGGCAGGGAGGGCGTCCGCCACGAGGGGGTGCTGATCGCCACCGAGCTCTGCGACCAACTGCTCGATCTGGGCGTGCCGGGCCTGCACTTCTACACGTTCAACCAGTCGAGCGCCACCCGCGAGATCTACTCGGCGCTCGGGCTGGTCACCCCCTGACCGTCGTCGCGTGCCGGTCGACGGCCCGTCGACGGCCGCCCCGGGTTGGCGGCCGCCAGGGGGGGTGCCGGTAGGCTGCCGGGCATGCCCGATCTCATCACCCAGGGGCCCGACGGTGCCCTCCACGTCACCGACAACCCGATCATTCCCTTCATCGAGGGCGACGGCACCGGTGTCGACATCTGGCCGGCGGCCAAGCTGGTCCTCGACGCCGCCGCCGCCAAGCACGGCAAGACGGTGGCGTGGAAGGAGGTGCTGGCCGGTCAGAAGGCGTTCGACGAGACCGGCGACTGGCTCCCCGACGAGACGGTCGAGACCTTCCGCACCCACCTGATCGGCATCAAGGGCCCGCTGACCACGCCCATCGGCGGCGGGATCCGGTCGCTCAACGTGGCCCTCCGCCAGATCCTCGACCTCTACGTCTGCCTCCGGCCGGTGCGCTGGTTCACCGGGGTGCCCTCGCCGGTGCTCCACCCCGAGAAGGTGGACATGGTCATCTTCCGCGAGAACACCGAGGACATCTACGCCGGCCTCGAGGCGGAGGCCTACACCCCCGAGGCGGCCAAGCTGTCGGCCTTCCTCCGCGACGAGATGGGATGGGAGATCCGCGAGGGCTCGGGCATCGGGATCAAGCCCATCTCCGAGTTCGGGTCGAAGCGGCTGATCCGGGCGGCCATCAAGTACGCCCTGGCCCACGGCCGGCCGAGCGTCAACATGGTGCACAAGGGCAACATCCAGAAGTTCACCGAGGGGGCCTTCCGCAACTGGGGCTACGAGCTGGTGCGCGAGGAGTTCGCCGACGTGGCCGTGGGCTGGGACGACTGCGACGGCAAACCGGGCGACAAGCTGCTGGTCAAGGACAGCATCGCCGACATCACCCTCCAGCAGGTCCTCACCCGGCCCGAGGAGTTCGACGTCATCGCCACCACCAACCTCAACGGCGACTACCTGTCCGATGCCCTCGCCGCCCAGGTCGGCGGGATCGGCATCGCCCCCGGCGGCAACATCAACTACACCACCGGTCACGGCATCTTCGAGGCCACGCACGGCACCGCCCCGAAGTACGCGGGCCTGGACAAGGTCAACCCCGGGTCGGTGCTTCTCTCGGGCGTCATGATGTACGAGCACCTGGGGTGGGTCGAGGCGGCCCGCAACATCGTGACCGCCCTCGAGGCGACCATCGCCGACAAGGTGGTCACCTACGACTTCGCCCGCCTGATGGACGGTGCCACCGAGGTCAAGTGCTCGGAGTTCGCCTCGGCCGTCGTCGATCGCCTGTAGAGGCGGGGATCACGCCTCCGACCGGCTGCCCGTCGAGGCGGCGTCGCCTTTGATGGTGACGGCGGTGCGGGGGCCTGTCGCGGCGCACGACACGCCCACCGTGGCCAGACAACCACCGGTGAAGACCGGCGCCGAAGGGGCCAGTGCCCGTCGAGGTTGACGGCCACACAGGACGTAGGTCTGCCGTACGACACACCCATCAACCGGTCGGTGTTGCTGGTGGGGACCAGGTGGGGGATGATCCTGTCCGGGGCCACGGTGGGCGGCGCCCCCGATCCGGTGTCACTCCGGCAGGCGGCGCCGAGGGCGGGCACGGACACCAGGAGCGCAGCCATCACCGCCCATGGTCCGATCCGGCTCGTGAAACGTCCCCGGGGATGCCCGACCGACGACGCTCACTCCAAACCGCCACCTCACGTTCTTCTTCCGCGCGACCGTGCTGCAGGGGGTCGAGTGCCCGTTTCGTCGAACGGCGGTACTCCATGCACGGTTCGACCGACCCGTTCCGGCCGGGTTAGCCTCGGCGCATGGCAGCCAAACCTCCCGTCCACGTCACCGTCACTGGGGCCGCCGGCCAGATCGGCTACTCCCTCCTCTTCCGTATCGCCTCGGGCCAGCTCCTCGGCGCGGACCAGCCGGTCGTGCTGCGGCTCCTCGAGATCGAGCCGGGCATGAAGGCCCTGGAGGGTGTGGTCATGGAGATCGACGACTGTGCGTTCCCTCTGGTCAGTGACATCGTGACCACCACCGATCTGGACACCGCCTTCGACGGGACCTCGTGGGCGCTGCTGGTCGGCTCCATCCCCCGCAAGGCGGGCATGGAGCGAGGGGATCTGCTGACCGTCAACGGTGGCATCTTCGGTCCGCAGGGCCGGGCCATCGCCGCCAACGCCGCCAGCGACGTGCGGGTCCTGGTCGTCGGCAACCCCTGCAACACCAACTGCCTGATCGCCCGGTCCAACGGCCCCGAGGTGCCCGCCGACCGGTGGTTCGCCATGACCAGGCTCGACGAGAACCGGGCGAAGCGCCAGCTGGCGAGGAAGGCCGGCGTGCCGGTCTCCACGGTGAGCAACCTCGCCATCTGGGGGAACCACTCGGCCACCCAGTTCCCCGACTTCGCCCACGCCCTGATCGGCGGAAAGCCCGCCACCGAGGTCGTCGACGACACCGCCTGGCTGCAGGGCGAATTCCTCACCACCGTGCAGAAGCGGGGCGCGGCCATCATCGACGCCCGTGGCCTCTCGTCGGCGGCGTCGGCGGCCAACGCGGCCATCGACTCGGTGGTGAGCATCCGCAACGGCACCGTCGGGGACGACGTCACCTCCCTGGCTGTCGTGTCCCGCGGCGAGTACGGCGTGCCCGAGGGGCTGCAGTTCGGGTTTCCGGTGCGGACCAACCGATCGGGCGGATGGACGGTGGTCGAGGGCCTGTCCCACGACGAGTTCGCCGCCGACCGGATCCGCGTCACCACCGAGGAACTGGAAGCCGAGCGGGCCGAAGTCGCCGACCTGCTGCCGTAGGGACGGTCGACCCGTGCATCCCGGGAGACCGGGCCGCACGCCGAGACGGCCGGCCGGTACCCGGGCGGCGCAGGTTGTTGCTCCCGGCGTCCCCGTTCCCTAGAGCCGACCAGAGCAGGCAGGCGGGAGCGAGCTCCCGGACGCGGCGACGGGTCCCGGTTGCATGAAGAGCAGGACGAAGGACTACTCGGGAGAGGGCTTCCCCGACGACACCCTCTACCTGGATGGTCCCACGGCCGGTTGGGAAGCGGGGATGCCCGGCACCTGCATCGGACTGAAGATCACCCGTGACACCAGCACCACGATCATGTTCAAGTTCGGGAACTCCTACGGTCCGCGGTCACCGTTCGGAGACGAGCTGCGGTCAGGCGATGACTACAGCGTCGGTGTCGGCGCGCGGTGGCGACAGGCACGGTCGCCTACCCCTGTCGCGGCTGCGCCGGTCAATCGGCGGACGGCCACCGGACCTTGGCCGCCCAGCCGAACTGTTCGAACCGGCGGATCAGCCAGGCCGACGGGTCGACCATGCCCCGGTGGGCACCGTGCCGGGCCCACGACGGGTGGGCGTGGTGGACGTTGTGCCAGCTGTCCCCGAGTGACACGACGGCCAGTGGCCACAGGTTGGTGCTCCGGTCGGGCGTGGCGTCGGTCCGGCGCCCGAAGACGTGGCACAGGGAGTTGACCGACCAGGTGACGTGGTGGAGCAGCGCCATCCGCACGAGGCCCGCCCACAGCAGCGCGGCCACCGCCCCGGCCAGCGTCCCGGAGAGGGCATAGCCGATCCCGAAGGGGACGGCCAGGGACGCCACGGCGAGGAACGGAAACAGCCGGTCGATCCGCTGGATGTCCCGGTCCCGCAGCAGGTCCGGCGCGTACCGTGCTGCGCTCGAGGCGTCGGAGACGAACAGCCACCCCACGTGCGAGAAGGCGATCCCCCGCCACAGTGCGGCACCCCGGTAGCCGTAGCGGTGGGGAGAGTGCGGATCACCGCTCTGGTCGCTGTAGATGTGGTGGCGGCGATGGGTGGCCACCCAACTGGTGACCGAGCCCTCGACCGCCATCGACCCCAAGACGGCGAGCGCGATCTTGAGGGCGCGCCGGGGCCCGAAGCTCCGGTGGGTGAAGAGGCGGTGGAAGCCGACGGTGATGCCGAATCCGGTCACCAGGTAGAGGACGAGGGCGATCACCAGGTCCGACAGGTGGACGGCGTGGCCCCAGAGCAGGGGGATGACCACGGCCAGCGCCACCGCCGGACCGGCCACGATGGCGACGGTGACCAGCTTCTGGCTGGCGTGCACGACGGGCGGCACCTCATCGGGGAGGTGGGCCGGGTCGGACGCGGCCATCGACCCGGTTGGTGCTGTCAGAGAACGCACGAGACCTCCGATGGCGCCGGAGCGCTTGGGGCAAGGCGGACCGGACGCCGTGCTTCGCCGATCGCCGAGCGATGTTCGACGACCCTACCGGTCAGGGGCGCGAATGTCCGGGCAGGGGGCACGTCGGGGCGCCGTGCCCGGCGTCAGGCGGTGCGGGCGGGGATGAGCTCGATCCGGTTGCCGAAGGGGTCGTCGACGTACCACTGCGGGTTGCCCGGGACGTCCTCGGCCCGGCGGGTCGGGTGGCCCGACCGGTCGAGCAGCTCGCAGAGCCCGTCCAGTTCCTCGACCACCAGGGCCGGGTGGGCCTTGCGGGCCGGGCGGAAGTCGTCCTCCACGCCGAGGTGGAGCTTGAGCGCCCCCCGTTCGAACCAGCACCCCCCGCGTGCGGCCAGGGCGGGGGGTTTGGGCACCCGGGGGATCCCGAGTAGACCCTGGTAGAAGGCCTCCGCCTCGGCCTCCGCCCCCGGCGGCATGGCCAGCTGCACGTGGTCGAGACCCACCACCGTCGGTCCCTCGCCGGTCATGACGCGGCTCCGGTGTGCAGCCGGCGCTGGTCCCGCCGGAGCGGGTGGTCGGCGGGGACCTCCACGAGGTGGATCCGCAGCCCGTCCGGATCGTCGATCCACGCCTCCAGCAGCCCCCAGGGTTCGAGCACGGCCGGCCGGAGGATGGCCACGCCCCTCCCGGACAGCTCGTCGAGGGTGACCGTCAGGTCGCGCACCTGCAGCCACAGGGCGACCGCGCCGGTGGCCGGTCCCGGAGCACCGCCGCCGACGACCTCCACGAGCCCACCCCCGGCGAAGAAGACGACGCCGCGGTGCGATCCCTCGCCGAACTCGCGGGCCACGGCCAACCCGAGCGCGCCGCCGTAGAAGTCAAGCGAGCGCTCGAGGTCGGCGGGACGGATGATGGTCCTGCTGCTCAGTACGTCCATGCTGCTCCTGCCGTCTTGTCTCCGCGTTCCACCGGCACCGGCCGTCCCTCCCACGCTGACACGTTGTCGCCGCCGCCGCCACCGATGTGCCGCCGCCGGTCGCGCCCGCCGCTCAGTAGGTGGTGGTGGCGGTCAGCTCCCGGGTGCCGCGCCGCGCCGCGGCCAGCAACTCCTGCGCGTTCACCAGGACCGACAGGTCGCCCCGGACCCTGATGCGCCCGGCGTTGAGCGCGTCGGCCGCAGACAGCTCGCCGGCCGAGAGGGCGGCGGCGTCCTCGTAGGAGAGGCCGATGGTGACGTCGGGCGGCAACCCGTCGGGTCCGTCCCCGTGGGCGGGGTCCCGCCGTTCGAGCCGGGCGCTGCCCTCGTCGACCAGCAGGACGAGCACGACGTCGCCCTCCGGCGTGCCACTCACCTCCTGGGCGACCGTGAACCGGCCGCTGACGGCGGTCAGGCCGGCCCCGGGTCCCGGTGCCGGCAGCGTCGTGCCGGCCAGCGCCTCGTTGAACGCCTCGACCCAGGCCGGGCTCAGGAACCGGGCCAACGCCCCGCTCACTCCGCCGGCGCGTCGTCCGCCGCGGCGGTGACCGTCCCCGCGGCGGTGGCGCCGTCCGTGACGACTGCTGCCTGCGTCTCCGCGTGGTGACCGGGGAACGGGACGCCGTGGACCTCGGGTCGCGGCTGAACGGCGGCCGGTCCCGTGGCCGGCGAGCCAGCCGCCGCCTCGCGCGCCGTCCGCTTCGTCCGGTTGCGGATCTTGCGTCCCAACCAGGCGACCGGGTCGTACTGCGCATCGACGACCCGCTCCTTCAGCGGGATGATGGCGTTGTCGGTGATCTTGATGTTCTCGGGGCAGATCTCCGTGCAGCACTTGGTGATGTTGCACTTGCCAAGGCCCTGCTCCTGCTGGAGCAGCTCGCGCCGGTCGTTCACGTCGAGCGGATGCATCTCGAGCTCGGCGGAACGGGCGAAGAAGCGCGGGCCGGCGAAAGCCGTCTTGTTCTCCTCGTGGTCGCGGATGACGTGGCACACGTTCTGGCACAGGTAGCACTCGATGCATTTGCGGAACTCCTGGCTCCGCTCGACGTCGACCTGCTGCATCCGGTACCCGCCCACCGCCTCCTCGTCGGCCGTCTTCGGCCGTGGCTGGAACGGCGGGATGCGCTTGGCCATCTCGTAGTTGTAGGAGACGTCTGTCACCAGGTCGCGCAGAATAGGGAAGGTCCGCATCGGCGCCACCGTGACCGTCTCGCCGGGGGGAAGCGTGTCCATGCGGGTCATGCACATGAGGGCGGGCAGCCCGTTGATCTCCGCCGAGCACGAACCGCACTTGCCCGCCTTGCAGTTCCAGCGGCACGCCAGGTCCGGGGCGTGGGTGGCCTGGACGCGGTGGATCACGTCGAGGACCACCTCGCCCTCCTGGGCGGGCAACACGAACTCGGCAAACTCGCCACCGGTCTCGTCGCCCCGCCAGACCCGCATGGTGACTTCCCCGGCCGCGCCACCCTGGTCGTGTTCCTCGTCCATCAGGTCGCCTCCTCGAACAGTTCCTTGAGATCGTCGGGCATGGCCGGGATCGGTTCCGGCGTAACGGTGATCGACCGGATCGACGGAGTCCCTCCGGCGCCGACCTCGGCCGCCCCGTCGCCGGGGATCCGCTGCACGAAGTTGACCGTCCCCATCTCGGGGTCGGGTTTCGGGTAGTCGTCCCGGGTGTGGCCGCCGCGGCTCTCCTTGCGGTTGATGGCCCCCTGGGTGGTGAGGCGGGAGACGGACAGCATGGACGGCAGGTCGGTCGCGAGGTTCCAGCCGGGGTTGTAGCGACGGTCGCCGTCGAGCGACACGCGGGTGGCCCGCTCCTCGAGCTCCTCGAGCTTCCCGAGCGCCTCCTCGAGCTCGGAGCCGGTGCGGATGATGCCGACCAGGCTCTGCATGGTCGCCTGCAGGTCGTGCTGGATGTCGTAGGGGTTCTCGCCGCCCTCCCTCGAGAACGGGGCCCCCGCCGCCTCGATGGCCCGGTCGATCTGCCCCTCGTCAAGGGTGACCGTGCCGAACCGGTCCGACGCGAACTCGGCCGCGCCGATCCCGGCCCGCCGCCCGAAGACCAGCAGGTCGCTGAGCGAGTTCCCGCCGAGCCGGTTGGCGCCGTGCAACCCGCCGGCGACCTCGCCGGCGGCGAAGAGCCCGGCCACCGTGGTGGCGGCCGAGTCGGCGTCGACCCGGACGCCGCCCATGATGTAGTGGCAGGTCGGGCCCACCTCCATGGCTTCGGCGGTGATGTCCACGCCGGCCAGCTCCTTGAACTGGTGGTACATGGACGGCAGGCGCCGCCGGATGTCCTCGGCCGTGCGCCGGGTGGCGATGTCGAGGAACACCCCGCCGTGCGGGCTCCCCCGGCCGGCCTTGACCTCACTGTTGATCGACCGGGCCACCTCGTCCCGGGGGAGCAGCTCCGGCGGCCGCCGGCCGGCGGTGTGGTCGTCGTACCACTTGTCGCCCTCCTCCTCCGAGTCGGCCGTCTCGGCCGCGAACATCGGCGGGATGTAGTCGAACATGAACCGCCTGCCCTCGGAGTTGCGCAGCACGCCGCCGTCACCGCGCACCCCCTCGGTGACGAGGATCCCGCGCACCGACAGCGGCCAGACCATCCCGGTCGGGTGGAACTGGACGCACTCCATGTCGATGAGGTCCGCGCCGGCCCACAGCGACATGGCGTGTCCGTCGCCGGTGGACTCCCATGAGTTGGAGGTGTACATCCAGCTCTTTCCCACGCCGCCGGTGGCCACCACCACTGCCTTGGCCGAGAACACGACAAACTCCCCGGACGGCCGCCAGTAGCCGACCAGCCCCGACACGGTGCCGTCGGCGTCGTGGAGGAGGCGGAGCACCTTGACCTCCATGAACACCTCGATGCCCTCGGCCACCGCCTTCTGCTGGAGCGTGCGGATGAGCTCGAGGCCGGTGCGGTCACCAACGTGGGCCAGGCGGGCGAAGCGGTGACCGCCGAAGTCGCGCTGCAGGATCAGCCCGTCCGCGGTCCGGTCGAACAGAGCGCCCCAGTCCTCGAGCTCCCGCACCCGGTCGGGTGACTCCTGGGCGTGCAGCTGGGCCATGCGCCAGTTGTTGAGCATCTTCCCGCCCCGCATGGTGTCCCGGAAGTGGACCTTCCAGTTGTCCTCTTCGTGGACGTTGCCCAGCGCGGCGGCCACGCCGCCCTCGGCCATGACGGTGTGGGCCTTCCCCAGCAGCGACTTGCAGACGAGGGCGGTGCGCAGCCCGTGTGAACGCGCCTCGATGGCGGCCCGCAGGCCGGCGCCGCCGGCACCGACGATGATGACGTCGAAGTCGTGGGTCTCGTACTCAGGCATGGTCCGATACCCCTTAGAAATGGAAGCCGTAGTCGTGGATGGTCCCGCTTGCCACCAGTCGGACATAGAAGTCGGTGAAGGCCACGAAGACCAGGCTCATCCAGGCGAACAGCATGTGTCTGCCGTTGAGGGGGGTAAGGGTCTTCCAGAGCCGGTGCCTGATCGGCGCCAGGGAGAACTGCTTGACCCCGCCGCCGCACAGGTGGCGGCAGGCGTGGCAGCTGAGCGAGTAGAGCCAGAGCAGCGTGGCGTTCACCAGGAGCACGGCCGTCCCCACGCTGAACCCGATGCCGTTGCCCGGCTGCCGGAACGCGATGATGGCGTCCACGCTCAGGATGACGTTGAACACCAGGCCGGCGTAGAAGAAGTAGCGGTGGACGTTCTGCAGGAGGAGGGGGAAGCGCGACTCGCCGGTGTAGGACCCGTGCCCGTCGGACACCGCGCACGCCGGCGGCGCCTGCCAGAACGACCGGTAGTAAGCCTTGCGGTAGTAGTAGCAGGTCAGCCGGAACCCGAGGGGGAAGATGAGGATGAGTAGGGCGGGGGAGATCGTCCACCAGGTGATCACCGTCCCCGGGTGGCTCCCGGGCACGCAGCTGCCGGTGAGGCAGGGCGAGTAGAACGGTGAGATCAGGTCCCGGTGGACCGCGGCGCCCACGTAGTAGTCCTTGTTCACGAAGGCGGCCCAGCTGGCGTAGCCCACGAAGGCGGTGAGCACGGTCACCGTCACGAGGGGTTGGACCCAGTAACGGTCCTTGCGCAGGGTACGGACATCGGGGCCACCCCGGGCCCCGCCCAGAACGACCGGGGTGACTGTGGCGTCCTCCAACGTTGTCAAGTCGTCTCTCCCTCATCTGGCCGGTCCAGGCCACCTGGCTCGTGCGGCCGCGAGCGGCCGCCTGGCGCGCCGACAGGAGGCCTGCAGCGCTGACGGGCCATCATCTTTCCATCCCGGGGGCCCGGGTGCGAAACACGGGTGCCGGACGGTCCCCCGGGGCACCGGCGAGGACCACCGGCCCGGCGCACCACCGGGCCACTACGCCGCGTAGGCTCAGCTGCATGAGCACGCCGGATCCTGCCGAGCACACCGACGACGCACGGTCGGGCCTCGACCTGACGGCCAGGCTGACCCCGCCCCCGGACATTTCGACGCTCGGCCGGCTGCGCGACTCGGGATGGCGGTCGATCCCGGTGGCCGAGGAGATCAGACGGAACGCGTCGACCCGCATCGCCGGGGGGCAACCCCTGGTCACCGGTGTCCTCGGCTTCGAGGACACCGTCCTGCCCCAGCTCGAGAACGCCGTGCTGGCCGGGCACGACGTGATCCTGCTGGGCGAGCGGGGCCAGGCCAAGACCCGGATCATCCGCTCGATGGTCGGCCTTCTCGACGAGTGGTTGCCGATCGTCGCCCACTCGGAGATCAACGACGACCCGTACCACCCGATCTCCCGGTTCGCCAAGGACCTCCTGGCCGAGGCGGGCGACGACCTGCCGGTGGCGTGGGTGCACCGCAGCGAGCGCTACGGCGAGAAGTTGGCCACGCCCGACACCTCGATCGCCGACCTGATCGGCGAGGTCGACCCCATCCGGGTGGCCGAGGGGCGGTACCTCTCCGACGAGCTGACCATCCACTACGGCCTCGTGCCGCGGCTCAACCGGGGGATCTTCGCCGTCAACGAGTTGCCGGACCTGGCCGAGCGCATCCAAGTCGGGTTGCTCAACGTGCTCGAGGAGCGGGACGTCCAGATCCGTGGGCACCGGGTCCGGCTGCCGCTCGACATCGTGCTGGTGGCGACGGCCAACCCCGAGGACTACACCAACCGCGGGCGGATCATCACTCCCCTGAAGGACCGCTTCGGCGCCCAGATCCGCACCCACTACCCGCCGGACGCCGCCACCGAGCTGCGGATCGCCGAGCTGGAGGCCGATCTCCCGGGACGGGCCGGCGCCGACGGGAGTGTCGACGCCGCCCCCGGGGCGCCCCGGATCGAGGTGCCCGACTTCATGGCAGAGGTGGTGGCCGAGCTGAGCCAGCTGGCACGGGAGAGCCCGCACCTCAACCAGCGCTCAGGGGTATCAGTGCGGCTGACCATCGCCAACTACGAGACGCTGGTGGCCAACGCCACCCGCCGGGCCCTGCGCAACGGCGAGTCCGAGGCGGTGCCCCGGGTGTCGGACCTGCAGGCGCTCGTCTCCTCGACCCAGGGCAAGGTCGAGGTGGAGTCGCTCGAGGAGGGTCGCGAGGAGGTGCTCCTGTCCCAGCTGGTGTCGGGGTCGGTGCTGCTCGTCTTCCGGCGGCGGGTCCACCTGGCCGATCCCCAGGCGGTGGTGGGGGCGTTCGGCGTGGACACGGTCGTCCACGCCGGTGACGACCTCCCCGCCTCGGCGTATGCCGGCACGCTCGCCGATATGCCGGCGCTGTCCGCCCCGGTGCTGGCGCTGACCGGCGGCTCCGAGGACCCCGGGGTGGTGGCGAGCGCGGTCGAGTTCCTGCTCGAAGGCCTCCACCTGACCAAGCGGCTCAACAAGGAGGCGGCCGGTTCGCGGGCCGTCTATCGGGGCCGGGGATGACCTGGCGGTTCGACTACCGGCGGTGGGACGGCTCGCAGGAGTCGCTCATCGACGACGCCGACTCGGTGCTGTCGCAGCTGACCGACGACTTGTTGGCCAACGGCGACCTCCACGAGGCGCTCCAGCGGATGCTCAACCGGGGGTGGCGCACTCCGGACGGTGAGGAGGTCCAGGGGCTGCGCGACCTCCTCGACCAGCTCAGGCTGGAGCGGGAGGAGCAGCTGGACCGGGGGGACCTCGGGGGTGCCTACCGCGAAGTGGCCGAGGAGCTCCAGGAGGTACTGTCCGAGGAGCGGAGCGGCATCGACGAGCTCCAGGCCGACGCTCGTGCCTCGGGGGACGAGCGTCGAGCGGAGGTCACCGACGAGGTGGCCACCGAGCGCCGGATGCAGCTCGACCTGCTGCCGAGCGACCTGGCAGGCACGGTGCGCGGCCTCCAGAGCTACGAGTTCGTGTCGTCGGAGGCTCGTCAGCACTTCGAGGATCTCATGGAGCGGCTGCGCGAGGAGGTGGCCAAGACCTACTTCGACCAGATGTCCGAGGCGCTCTCGAATCCCGATCCCGAACAGCTCGCCCACATGCGCGAGGCCTTCGACGCGCTCAACCGGATGATCGAACAACGCGAGGACGGGGAACCGATCGACCCGTCGTTCGAGTCGTTCATGGAGCGCTACGGCGACCTCTTCCCCGGCAACCCTGCCGACCTCGACGAACTGCTGGAGCAGTTGGCGGCGCGGATGGCCGCCGCCCAGGCCATGTGGAACTCGATGTCCCCCGAGCAGCGTGCCCAGCTGCAGGGGCTGGCCGAATCGCTCCTCGAGGACCTCGACCTGCGCTGGCAGGTGGACCGGCTGGCCGGCAACCTGCAGAAGGCGTTCCCGGGCGCAGGGTGGGACCAGCGGTTCCGGTTCAGCGGCGAGGACCCCCTGGGCATGGGAGAGGGCACCGACGCCGCCGCACGGCTCCGCGACCTCGACGAGCTGGAGAACTTCCTCCGCTCGGCCAACTCACCGGCATCCCTCTCCGAGGTCGACCTCGACAAGGTCCGCAAGCACCTGGGGGAGGACGCGGCCCGGTCGCTCGACCGGCTCTCCAAACTGGCCAAGCAGCTCGCCGACGCCGGGCTCATCGACCAGCGGGAGGGGCGCTTCGAGCTGACCCCGAAGGGCATCCGCCGCATCGGTCAGCAGGCGCTCTCGGACCTGTTCGGCCAGCTGACCAAGGACCGCGTGGGCAACCACCGCACCACGTGGAGCGGGACCGGCCACGACCGCGAGGAGACCACCAAGCCCTACGAGTTCGGGGATCCCTTCAACCTGGATCTCTCCCGTACCGTCCACAACGCCGTGCGACGGGCGGGCAGCGGGGTGCCGGTGCGGCTCTCGCCGGACGACTTCG
Source organism: Acidimicrobiales bacterium (assembly GCA_052143895.1). Lineage (GTDB taxonomy): Bacteria > Actinomycetota > Acidimicrobiia > Acidimicrobiales > RAAP-2 > Bog-756. The sequence continues at coordinate 32,192 of JBKQRT010000016.1, forward strand.
AGGTCATCGAGAGGGAGGCGCTGACCCGTTCGGCCACCGTGCTCCTCCTCGACCTGTCGCTGTCCATGCCCATGCGGGACAACTTCGTGCCGGCGAAGAAGATGGCCCTCGCCCTGCACACGCTGATCACGTCGCGCTTCCCCCGCGACTACCTCGGCCTGGTCGGCTTCTCCGAAGTGGCCCGGGTCATCGAACCCGAGGACCTGCCCACGGTGAGCTGGGACTACGTCTACGGCACCAACCTCCAGCACGGCCTGATCCTGGCCCGAAAGATGCTCGCCCACCAACAGGGGACCAAGCAGATCATCCTGGTGACCGACGGCGAGCCCACCGCCCACGTCATCCCCTATGGGGACGGCGTCGGCTACGACGTGTACTTCAACTACCCGCCGGTACCCGAGACGCTCGAGGTGACGCTGGCCGAGGTGATGCGATGTACCCGGGCCGGCATCACCATCAACACGTTCCTGCTCGACCCGGACCGCGGGCTTCAGGGCTTCGTCGAGCAACTGGCCCGGATCAACCGGGGACGGACGTTCGCCACCTCGCCCGACGAGCTCGGCGACTATGTGCTGGTCGACTTCCTCGCCCACAAGACGACGCTCCGGGCCCGGGGGCGCCGCGCCGGCTGAGACGACGGAGACGGGTTCCCCTCCGACCGGATGGCGATCCTGCACCGACGACCGACCGGGGCTGGGTCCGGACGGGAGGCCGGCTGCACCCGCCGGGAGCCCCTGTCGACGGACCGTCCCCGGCCGGTCCGTCG
>JBKQRT010000017.1:0-7382 GCA_052143895.1 Acidimicrobiales bacterium
GGATGCCGACGTGGGCGCCCGGGCCCACGTCGGTGGTCGCCAGGTGGTGGGCGAACCGGTTCGCCCGCTCGGCGAGCTGGCGGTAGGTGAGCCGGTCCGTACCGGCCACCAGTGCCAGGCGGTCCGGGACGGTGTCGACCACCACCTCGAAGAGGTCGGCCAGATTGAACTCCCTCGTACCCATGGCACCGTTCCTCGTCTCTCACCGGTGTCGGCTGCCCTGCCCGGTACCCGACCCGTAGGATGCTGCAGCGAACGGACACTCTGTAGCACGTCCCTCCGAGGGGTCGGCGCCGGGTGGCCGGCGACCGAACCGAAGGAGTGGAACCGTGGGTGGTGAGCCGAATCGTCCGAGCGGGATCGCCGGCCTGTCGGCGCTGGTCACCGGGGGCGGGAGCGGCATCGGTCTCGGAACCGCCGCCAGCCTGGTGCGCGACGGCGCCCGGGTGACCGTGTGCGGCCGCACCGAGGAGAAGCTGATGGCCGCGGTGGCAACCCTCGAGGAGGTCGCCAGGGCCGCGGCCGTCGCCGGCGGGCCGACCGGAACGGCGGCGTACGTGGTGGCCGACGTGACCGTCGACGAACAGGTGGCCGAGGCGGTCGCCGTCTCCTCGGCGGAGCGGGGTCGGCTCGATATCCTCTTCGCCAATGCCGGCGGCTCCTTCCACATGGGCCCGATCGTCGGCGCCGACGTCGACCAGGTGCGGGCGACCGTCGACCTCAACCTGGTCGGAACGTTCCTCTGCATCAAGCACGGCGCCCCGCTGATGGCCGCCGGGGTGGGCATCGGGGTCGACGGACAGGAGGCGCCCGGGGGCTCGATCATCGGCATGTCCTCCGGTGCCGGGCACTTCCCCCACCGGTACCTGTGGGCGTACGGGGCGGCGAAGGCTGGCATCGACATGTTGTGCCGCTCCGCGGCCGAGGAGCTCGGCTACACCGGGGTGCGGGTCAACACCGTCCAGCCGGGGATCATCGACGACGAGCTGATGGCGCCGATCACCGCCGGGGGACCCCTGCTGGACGACTACCTGGCGGAGATGCCGATCAGCCGGGTGGGCACTGTCGACGACGTCGCCGCCGCCGTGCGGTTCCTGGCCGGTCCGGAATCGGGATGGATCACCGGCGTGCACCTCCCCGTCGACGGTGGCCACCACCTGCGACGCGGGCCCAACTACGGCCTCCTGTTCGGCGAGTAGCGCCCAGGTGCACCGATGACGCCAGTCCGGGACCGGCGACAGGCTGGTCCCCGGTCGTGACCGCGGACCGACCGGGGCCAGAGCTGCTGGCCGCCCCCGACAAGTTCCGCGGAACGGCGACGGCACGGCAGGTGTCAGCGGCCATCGCGCATGGTGCGGCGCCCTTCGGATGGTCGGTGCGGGAGCTGCCGCTGGCCGACGGGGGGGAGGGCCTGCTCGAGGTGCTCGGCGTCCTGGGGGGCGAGCACGTGAACGTCCGCGTGCACGGTCCCCTGGGCGTACCGGTGGTCGCCGAGGTGCTCCGGGTGGGCCCGGTGGCCATCGTCGAGATGGCCCAGGCATCCGGCCTCGCACTGGCCGGCGGGGCCGAGCACAACGATCCGGTGGGGGCGTCGTCGCAGGGCACGGGGGAGTTGCTGGTGGTGGCGGCCCGGTTGCCCTCGGTCCGGACGGTCGTCGTCGGCCTGGGTGGCTCGGCCACCACCGACGGGGGCGTCGGTGCCCTCGAGGCGGTGGAGGCGGGCGGAGGTCTCGGCGGCGTGGACGTGGTCGGTGCCTGTGACGTCACCGCCGGCTTCGTCGAGGCGGCCGCGCAGTTCGGCCCACAGAAGGGGGCGACCGATGAGCAGGTCGAGCTGCTGACCGGCCGGCTCGAGCGAGTGGCCCGCCGGTACGAGGCCGACTACGGGGTCGACGTCCGACACGTCCCGGGGACCGGAGCCGCCGGGGGGATGGGAGGCGCCATCGTGGTGCTCGGTGGCCGCCTCCGCTCGGGGTACGAGGTGGTCGGCGAGCTCCTCGGGCTGCGGGAGGCGCTCGGGGCGTGCCGGCTGGTGGTCACCGGCGAGGGCGCACTGGACTCGAGCTCCCTGACCGGCAAGGTGGTCGGTTCGGTGCTCCGTGACGCCGCTGACCTGTCGGTGCAGGCGCTGGTCATCGCCGGACGGGTCGCGCCCGAGGCACGGGCTGCGGTGTCGGGCCTCGGTGCGACCGTGGTGTCGCTGACCGAGCGGTTCGGCATCGAGCGGTCGATGACCGACACGAACCGCTGCGTCGCAGAGGCGGTCGGCGACTATCTCGCCTCTCCGGGTGCTCCGGTCCCCGGGCGGGCCTGACGGTCCGCGTCGGGGGTCGGCGGGTCCGGGTCGGCGGGTCCGGGTCGGCGGGTCCGCGTCGGGGGGTCGGCGGCGGTCGGTCCAAACCGACGCAGTCGGCGCTCAGGATCAGTCGCCGGCCCAGCAGCCGAGGATCACGTCGGCCACCGTCACGGCGACCTCGGCCCTGGTGGTCGGCGGGTTGCCGAATTCGGGGGGAAGGCCGGAGATGTCCACCAACAGGACCTTGTAGTCCTTGCGGACCACGACCGAGCCGTCGGTGGTCTGGAAGGCGCCCTGGCCAAGGTTCTGGAGCTCCTGGGCCACCCCGAGCTGCGTGCCGAGCGAGTCGAAGTACGCCGTGGTCTGCTCCGGGCTGGAGAGCTCCTTCACCGACAGGGTCATCGACGGTCCCGAATAGTCGAAGCGGCAGGTGTAGAGGTGGTCGACCCACGTCGGTGTGGACACCGTTGCCCTCACGCCGAGGGCCAGGCCGACGTCCTTGGGCCCCTCGGTGACGCACACCTCCTTCGAGATCCTGGAGGGGTACTTGCCGGCTTTGAGGGGCACCGTCGTGGTCGGGGCGCTCGACGCCTGGGTGCAGCCTGCTGCCACGGCCAGGATCAGAGCTAGGGACGCCAGACTCGCCAGCCTCCGGGTTCCGGCTCCGGAGCGGGACGGGATGCGGTGCAGCACGTGCATACCTTGCCGCGATTCTCGGACCGGCGCCGCGCGCCCCGGCCCGGCGCCGCGGGCCGTGCAGCGCGGGGAGGATCCCGCCGGTCACCCGTTCCGGCCGGGCCGTCCCCGCCGTAAGGTGCCGTCATGAGGCTTGCCATCCATTTCCCGAACTTCACGCTGCCCGGCGGGGCCGAGGCGCTGGCCGGCACCCTGGCCGCCACGGCCCGTGCCGCCGATGAGGGAGGCTGCTCGACCTTCACGCTGATGGACCACTGGTTCCAGATGGAGCAGCTCGCCACCTCCGAGGACCCCATGCTGGAGGGCTACACCTCGCTCGGGTTCGTGGCCGGGCAGACACGACGCATCGAGCTCGGCCTGCTCGTCACCGGTGTGACCTACCGGCACCCGGGGCTGCTGGCCAAGATCGTGACCACCCTGGACGTGTTGTCGGGCGGCCGGGCCTTCCTCGGCATCGGCGCCGCCTGGTACGAGCGCGAGCACCGAGGGCTCGGCGTGCCGTTTCCCCCGATCGGCGAGCGGTTCGAGCGCCTGGAGGAGACGCTGCAGATCTGCCACCAGATGTGGAGCGACGACGACGGACCGTACGAGGGCCGTCACTACCAGCTGGCGGAGACGATCTGCTCACCGCGCCCGATCAGGAAGCCCGCCCCCCGGATCCTCATCGGAGGGAGTGGCGAGCGGAAGACCCTCCGGTTCGTCGCCCGGTACGCCGACGCCTGCAACCTGTTCGCCACCGATCCGTCCGTGGTGGCGCACAAGCTCGACGTCTTGGCGCGCCACTGCGAGGCCGAGGGTCGCGACGCCTCCGGCATCGAGAAGACGGTCCTCGTGGCCAGCGACCCCCTCGACGACGTCGAGGCGTTCGTCTCGAGCATGGCCCACTACGCCACGCTGGGGATCGACACGGTGTGGCTGAGCGCAGTCGGTCCGGACCCAGCGGCCTGGGTCGAGCAGGTGAGCGAGCGCCTGGTGCCGCGGCTCGCCGAACTGTAGCGGCCTGTCGCTCGATCGGAAGCGGCCACACGGAAGGCCGGTCCCCGGCGCAGCGCGGCGTGAGGCCCGAGCGCTCGGCACCGGGTGCGGTCACGTGGCCGGGAGGAGGTCCTTGTCGCCGAAGAAGCCCTCCGGGACGAGCGAGAGGAGCTGGTCGATCGGCACCGCCGGCGACCACAGGAACCCCTGGGCGCGGTCGCAGTGGAGGTGTCGGAGGCCGGCCACCTGCGCCAGCCTCTCCACGCCCTCGGCCACCACCACGAGCCCGAGCTCGCGGCCCAGGGACGTCATCGCCCGGACGATCGCCAGGTCGCGCGGATCGCTGGCCATCCCCGACACGAACGACCGGTCGACCTTCAGCTCGTCCACGGCCATCGACCGGAGCAGCGAGAGCGAGGAGTGACCGGTCCCGAAGTCGTCCAAGGCGACGTGGATGCCGGCGCGTCGGACCGCGTCGATGTGGCGCACGGCCACGTCCACGTGGGCCATCACCGCCGTCTCCGTGAGCTCGACGCCGATCCCTTCGGGGTCCACGCGGGCACGCGACAGGTCGGCGATCAGGTCGGCCACCGGATCGGCGGTGGCGAGCTGGTGGGCCGAGACGTTGAACCAGATCCGGAACCCGGAGCCGCACCCGGCGTGTTGGAGCGCCAGCCGGGCATCGACGGCGCTCCGGCGCACGGCGGCGTCGATGTCGAGGATCAGGTCGGACTCCTCGGCCAGCGGCACGAACTCCGCGGCGGAGAGGACGCCCCGATCGGGGTGGTGCCAACGGGCGAGTGCCTCGGCACCGACGATCCGTCCGTCCCTCAGGTCGACCTGTGGCTGGAAGTGGGCGACGATCTGGTGCTCGGCCAGGGCCGTCCGCAGCGCCTCCTCGCGGTCGAGGCGACGGCGAGAGGTCGCGTGCAGCGCCGGGATGAACCGCTCGACCCGGTTCCGTCCGTCTTCTTTGGCCTGGTACTGGGCGAGATCGGCCTGCCGGAGGAGGTCCTGGGGGCCCTCGTGCGCACCGGTGCTCACCGTGACGCCGATGCTGGCGGTCACCATCACCTGGCGACGGGCCACCGTGAAGGCCTCCGAGAACGACCCGTGGATACGCTCCGCCACCTCGACGGACTCTGCGATGCCGCCGATCCCGCTCAGGAGCACCGTGAATTCGTCGCCGCCGAGCCGCGCCAGCATGTCCCCGTTGCGCAGGGAACCCCGGATGCGTTCGGCCACCTGGATCAGGAGCTCGTCACCCGCCTGGTGTCCGAGGGAGTCGTTCACGACCTTGAACCGGTCCAGATCCAGGAAGACGACGCCGACGGCTGCGCCGACCCGGTGCGCCTCGGTGGCCGCCCGGCCCAGGGCATCGACGAACGCGACCCGGTTCGCCGACCGCGTCAGGTCGTCGCGGAGTGCGATCTCGCCGAGCTCGGCGTTGAGCGTGCGCAGCTGGTGGTTGGCCTCGTCGTTCCGCTCCCGGAGGCGGAGCTCGCTCAGGGCCCACGTGCGTACCTCTTCGTGGAGGACGATCATGACCGCCAGGAAGATCGGGATGGCCAGGCCGAGCAGCTGGGTCGGTCTGTTGCCTGAGAGGAGACAGGCCAGGTCGATGGGAACGAAGAGGCAGATCTGGAAGGGCAGGAAGTAGGACCGGCAGGCGGCGGCACCGACCGTGTTGGCGGCGGACACGCCGCAGACGACGATGAGATAGAGCGCCCGGAGGTCGTAGCGGTCGGCAGGGGGGTACACGAACAGGGGCAGCGATGCCCATGCGATCCCGGTCAAGCCGGCCGAGCACGGGCCCACGATCCACCGGCCGACGGGGGCACCACGCCGTCGACGCCGGAGGTAGAGGTCGGCACAGCCCACGGCGACGGCGGTGGCCATCGTGACGGTCACCGCCCACGCGATCGTGCCGGAGGGCGGCACGGCGTGCCCGAACACCACGACGAGCAGCGCCGCCCCGAACGGCGCCGCCAGGCCGCCACGGCGCGTGGAGCGGTTGACCTGGTCGAAGCACGCCAGTTGCACCTCGTCGCCGAGCTCGCCCCTGCCCCCGATCGCCTGGGGATCATCGGCCGAATCGCCCCTGGCCCCGGTCACCTGGGGATCATCGGCCGAATCGCCCCTGGCCTTGACCGCGTGGCGCCTGGGCCGACGGGGCCGGCCCCGGCTCCCGGCGCCACGAGGACCGGCGGGAGCAGCGCCCGATGGTGGTCCGATGAGGCATCGGCGATGCGTCGGTGGAATAATCCCTCCATCCGCAGCCGACTGCAGGGGGACGACGTGGCCGATCAGATACCGTTGGTGGACTACCTGGTGCTGGGGGACGACCCGCACCTGGTGGCCAACGAGTGCACCGCCTGCGGCGCCCGTTACTTCGACCGCCGGAACGCCTGTGCCGCCTGCGAGGGGACCGAGTTCAAGAAGGCCGACGTGCCCACCACGGGCGAGGTCCGGGCGTTCACGATCGTCTCCTTCGCCGCCCCCGGGATCCCGGTGCCCTTCGTGGCCGCCGTGGTCGACTGCGAGGGCACCAGCGTGCGGGCGAACCTGATCAACGTGACCCCCGACCCCGAGCACGTGACCACGGGCATGAAGGTGCGCCTGGCCACCGAGGTCATCGGCACGGACGACAACGGCACCGAAGCGGTCGGCTTCGGCTTCGAACCCCTGGGAGGTTGACCACGATGGCATCGGCATCAGAGGAGCTCTGGATCCTCGGGATCCACATGACCAAGTTCGGCAAGCATCCCGACAAGGACATCGTCGACCTGGGTTCGGAAGCGGTGCAGGGCGCGCTGGCCGACGGAGGCGTCACGATGAAGGACATCGGCATCATCGGTGCCGGCAACCTCATGATGGCCATGGCACCGACCGGACAGATGCTCCAGAAGCAGCTGGGCCAGACCGGCATCCCGGTGTACAACGTGTCCAACGCCTGCGCCACCGGGGCCACGGCGCTGCGGGTGGCGTGCATGGCGATCAAGGCGGGCGAGGTCGACATGGGCCTGGCCGTGGGCGTGGAGAAGCTGGCCGGTGCCGGGCTCCTCGCCGGCGGGAGCCGCAAGAGCGACGACAACACCTGGACCCCGTCAGGACGCTTCGGTTCGGTGGCCGGCATCGACGGGCGCGTGGGCACCGAGACGATGCCCGGCGTGTTCGCCCAGATCGGCATGGAGTACGGCCACCGCTACGGCGGCACCAGCTTCGAGCTCTTCGCCAAGATCAGCGAGAAGAACCATGCCCACTCCACCCTCAACCCGCTGGCGGCCTACACGAAGCGGATGAGCCTGGAGCAGATCATGAGCGACGTGATGATCGCGTACCCCAACACCCGCCCGATGTGCTCGGCCAACTGCGACGGAGCGGCGGCGGCGGTCGTGGTAAGCGGGTCGAAGCT
>JBKQRT010000018.1:0-9620 GCA_052143895.1 Acidimicrobiales bacterium
CCCCGCCGGGGCGCCGGCGGCGCTGGTATACCTGGCGGATGGTGCGCTCATCCCTCGACGCGACCCACCGGCGGCAGTGGCACGAAGAGGGCTGGTGTGTGCTGGAGGGGGAAGAGTCGGCCGACGACCTGGCCGCCGCCCAGGAGGACGTCACCCGGCTCTTCCCGTCACCCGACGCCGTCCGGGCCGCAGCCGGGCGACCGTCCGTGGCCGACTACGACGTGCGGTGGGACGCGACGAAGCCCTCCTTCTCGTTCGCCGGCACGGGCCTCAAGCGGCTCGTCGTCCACGATGTGCTCATCGACCTGGCCCAGGAGCTCCTCGACCTCGACGACGTGCGGCTCTACCAGGGCATGGCCAGCGCCAAGTACTCGGACGGCTCGCCCGACTACGAGCAGCTGCTGCACGTCGACTACGGCAACCACACCCTGATCGTCCCCCGTGCCGATGTCGGCTACCAGCACCTCGAGCTCTTCGTCTACCTCAGCGACATGACGCCCGAGACCGCCGCGACCCGGATGGTGTCGCGCCGGCTGACCGCCGACATCCCCGTCGAGCGCACCTACCTGGCCCTCGACGAGTACTCGTCGTTGTACGCGGCGGAGGTGCCCGCCTCGGGCCCCGCCGGGTCCGTCCTGGCATACCGACCCGATGTGTACCACCGGGGGACGTCCCTGCCGGCCGAGGGCTCGGCGCGCTTCCTGCTCCACGTCGCCTTCAAGCCGGTGGGCACCGACTGGCTCGGATACCAGGCGTGGCCGTGGGCCGCCGAGGGCCTCGAGTGGCACCGCTTCGTGCCCCAGGCGAGCCCCCGTCAGCTCGCCGTCCTGGGGTTCCCCGAGCCCGGCCACCCGTACTGGAACCAGCTGACCTTGAACGGCGTGGCCGCTCGCTACCCGCACCTGGACATGACCCGGTGGCGACGGGCTGCGACCGGGGGACGTGGTGACGGCGGCCAGTAGCTCGGGGCCCGGTACCGACGGGGAGGAGGTCCCCTGGTGGCAGGCCGGCGTCCTCTACCAGATCTACCCCCGCTCGTTCGCCGACGCCGACGGCGACGGCATCGGCGACCTGCCCGGGATCATCGACCACCTCGACTACCTGCAGTGGCTTGGCGTCGCCGCCGTCTGGCTGAGCCCGATCACCGTCTCGCCCAACGCCGACTGGGGCTACGACGTGGCCGACTACCTGGCCGTGGACCCCGACCTGGGGAGGTCGGACGATGTCGACCGACTGATCGCCGAGGCCGGGCGCCGCGGCATCCGTGTGGTGCTCGACCTCGTCCCCAATCACACCAGCGACCGGCACCCGTGGTTCCTCGACGCCCGCTCGTCGAAGGAGGCCAGACATCGCCACTGGTACGTCTGGGCCGACCCGTCGCCCGACGGCTCGCCCCCCAACAACTGGGTCTCGAGCTTCGGCGGTCCGGCGTGGACCCTCGATCCGGTCACCGACCAGTACTACCTGCACAACCACCTGCCCGAGCAGCCCGACCTCAACTGGTGGAACGAGGAGGTGGCCGAGGAATTCGACGGCATCCTGGCCGCCTGGCTCGGGCGGGGGATCGCCGGGTTCCGTATCGACGTGTGCAATGGGATCGTGAAGGACGCACTTCTGCGGGACAACCCGCCCGCCACTGGCGACGACCCGTTGGACGTCCAGCTGTTCGGGCAGCGTCCCGTCTACAACTTGAACCGGCCCGAGGTCCACGGCGTGCTCCGTCGATGGCGCGCCCTCGCCGACCGGTACCCCGGGAGCGTGCTGGTGGGGGAGACGCCCGTCCAGGAGCACGGGGCGCTGGCCGCCTTCTACGGCAACGGCCGGGACGAGCTCCATCTGGCCTTCAACTTCCCGTTCATCACCTCGCCGCTGGAGGCCGGACGCATGCGGTCGATCGTGGAGGTCACCGAGGAGGTGCTTCCGGCCGGAGCCTGGCCGGCGTGGACGGGCTCGAACCACGACATGTCCAGGTTGGCGTCCCGGTGGGCCGAGGGCGACCGGGCGAAGGCCCGGGTGGCGCTCGTCATGCTCCTGTGCCTGCGGGGCACGCCGGTGCTCTACCAGGGCGACGAGATCGGCCAGTGCGACGTGCCGGTGCAAAAGGACCGGCTGCGTGACCCGCTCGGGGTCCGGTACTGGCCGGCCTACGCCGGGCGGGACCCCATGCGCACCCCGATGCACTGGCGCGACGGCCCCGGGGGCGGGTTCACCGCCCCCGGCGTCGAGCCGTGGCTGCCCCTCGGGGACACGTCGTCCTGCAACGTCGAGGACCAGTGCGACGACCCCGGCTCCGCCCTGTCCCTGACCCGCGACCTCGTCGCCCTGCGCCGGACCGTCCCCGATCTCGTCGGGGGCGCCTACCGGTCCCTCGAGGCGACGGAGGGCGCGTGGGCGTGGGCCCGGGGCGACGGCATCGTGGTGGTGGCCAACATGACCGACGGCGACGGCCGGGTCGACGGTGTCACCGGCGCGGTGCTCCTCGGAACGGAGCGGAGACGCGCCGGCGAGGTCGTGGACGGCACCGTGCGTCTGTCAGGGTGGGAGGCGGTGGTGGTGAGGCTCGACCGGCCTCAGCCGGCGAGGAGCCAGTCGAGCGCGCCGGCCAGGTGACGGAGGTAGTCGGTGGACTCCCAGGCGGTGGGGAAGTGCCCGAGCGAGGTCGAGAAGACCCGGCCGGAGCCCTCGGTGAACCACCACGACAGCGGATAGGCGCGGGACGGGTCCGCCACCACGCCGGCGCCGTGGGCGTCGGGGGAGGGATCGGCGCCGAGCTCGCCGGGCCGGGCGGACAGGAGCACGTGGGCGTCGGGGCGGAGGTCGCGGAAGGTGTAGACCTCGTCGCGCCAGGTCCAGGTGGGGCCGAGGTGGGCCACCGCCGGGTGGCCGCGGTCGACCACGTCCAGCGTGCAGGTCTGGGTCCACGGGTGCCCGTCGAAGCGGGCGCCGACCAGCGACCCGTACGCCTCCCAGCCGTAGCAGGCGTCGGTGGCCGAGTGGACGGCGAGGACCGAGGTGCGTCCGGTCCGCACCCCCTCCAGCAGGTCGGCGCGCTGGCGGTCCGACCACGGCGTCTCGCCGATGGTGAACAGGGCGACCACCCGGGCCGCCGACAGCTCCCCGTCGTCGAGTTCGCGGACGTCGCGCACCCGGGTGCAGTCGAGTCCGGCGGCATCGGCCAGCTCGGCGACGGCGGTGGCCGACTGGTCGAGCACGCCGTGCACGCCGGCCGGCCCGTCGCGGTAGGGGGCGACCTGGGTGACGTAGAGGAGCGCTGGGCGGACCACGGGATGTGAACCTGACACTCGACCAATCCTACCGCCGAGGGTGGTCGCAGGACGGTCCACGGCCGCCCTGCGTGACAACGGCCCCGATTTCACTCGTGGCTGCATTGCGCCTACGGACCACGCCATGTTGCCTTGCATCAGCTTTCGGAACGGTCCGAGGCACTAACACATGGGGGATTTATGCGCCGCCTGTTCACCACCGCTGCTGTCGTCGCAGCGCTTTGCATCCCGGCCTCCGCCGCCACCATCGGCTTGGCCGGTACGGCTGGAGCGGCAGCTAAGCCCAAGCCCAAGCCGACCGCGGGCTCGAGCGTGGTGTGCACGGCACTCAAGTTCACGTCGAAGACCAAGAAAGGCGTCACCACAGACACAATTGCGTTCAGCAAGTGCTTCAACAACAGCGGCGCCATAGGGGCCCCGAACTCGAGTGTCGGTTCGACCAATGCCGCAGCCCTGCTGACAGGTGGCCCGTTGACCTGGAAGACGAGTGGACTGGTCACCACCCTCGGGACCCCCACCCTGACGACGGCCACGCCCGGCGTCTGCGCTGCAGGCGACACGCAGTACACGGAGGCCGGAGCAGTCGTTGCGCCGACAACGCAGTCACTCACACCGGTGGGGGACCTCACAGCCGGAAGCGTGTGCGTCCAACTCAGCCCACTGAAGATCACGTTGGCACCTGGGTCACCAGGATTCGCCCTCTGATCCATCCCGTCCGGTGACCGCACCGGGCGTCGGATCCTGGATCCGCCGGTCGAAGCGGCACCATCGTCGCGCCATCGAGGTGATGGATAGAGTGATCCGCATGTCAGACGGCCCGCCGGTACGCCGGCACAGGAACTGAGCGCCGTGCAGGTCACCATCGTCGGGGGCGGCAGCTACCAGTGGACCCCTGAGCTCCTGGCCGACCTCCTCGGCACCGAGTCGCTCCGAGGGGCCCACATCGTCCTCGAGGACATCGACCCGGCGCCCCTGGCCAAGATGGGCCCGCTGGCCGAACGGCTCAACGAGGCGTTGGACGCCAAGGTGACCGTCACCACCACCACCGATCAGCGTCGTGCGCTCGACGGGACGGACTTCGTGATCGTCACCATCTCGACGGGTGGGTTCGACTCGATGGCGGTGGACCTCGACGTGCCCGCCCGGTTCGGCATCCGCCAGTCGGTCGGCGACACGGTCGGCCCCGGCGGCATCAACCGGTCGTTGCGGAACGTCCCCGTGCTGGTCGACGTGGCCCGCGACATGGAGGCGGTCTGCCCGGATGCCTGGCTGCTCAATATCACCAACCCCATGACCTGTCTCACCCGGGCCGTCTGCCGCGAGACATCGGTCAAGGTGGTCGGCCTGTGTCACGAGGTCGGCAACTGGGCCATCGACCTGGCCATCGCCCTCGGCAAGCCGGTCGAGTCCGTCCGGCCGGTCGTGGCCGGTGTCAACCACCTGCCCGTGCTGGCCGCGCTCGAGGTCGACGGCGACGACGGCTTCCCCATCCTCGCCGACATGGTGGTGGAAGCCGGCGGGCTGGCGGCACTGGCCCCCCAGCCGGGGCGCCCCGAGGCAGAGGAGTTCTCGCGTCTCGACTTCGTCCAACGCCACGCGCTGAAGCTCACGCTGCTCGAGAAGTGGGGGGCGCTGCCGGCGGCGGGCGACCGGCACATCGCCGAGTTCCTCCCCTGGGTGCTCACCGAGGCGTCGGGCTGGGGCGCCGACTTCAACGTCGAGTTGACGCCCATCGGCCGGCGCGTGGAGCACCAGCAGGGGTACATCGCCGACGTTGACGCCTGGCTGGGGGGCACCAAACCGCTGCAGACGTGGCAGTCCGGCGAGCTCCCGGCCCTGGTCATCGACTCGCTGCTGACGGGCACGCCCCGCCAGCTCCCGGTCAACATCCCGAACCACGGCCAGGTGCCCGACGTCCCCGACGGAGCCGTCGTGGAGTCGATCTGCGTGGTCGACGGCGACGGCGTGCGTGGTCGCGACGTGGCCCCGTTGCCCGCTCCCTACGCCGAGCTGGTCCGCCGCCACGTGGCGGTCGCCGAACTGACGGTCGAAGCCGCCGTGGCCGGCGACCGGGCGCTCGCCGATGCCGCCTTCTTCCTCGATCCACTGGCCGGACGGGGAGACTTCGCTCAGACCGAGGACATGGTCGCCGAGCTCCTCGACGGCACCTCGGCGTGGCTGCCCCAGTTCGGTCGGTGACGGCGTCCCGCGCCGTCACCCGCCCACGCCCGGGCGCACCCGGACATCGATGAGGAGGAACCGCATGCAACTCGGATTCGTCGGGCTCGGCGCCATGGGCCTGCCCATGACCCGTCATCTGCTCGAGGCCGGCCACAAGGTGACGGTGGCGTCGCGCAGCTCCGGTCCGGTGCGGCAGGCCGTGTCGCTCGGTGCCGTCGCCGCCACGTCGCCGGCGGCGGTGGCCGAGGCCGGCGACGTGGTGATCCTGTGCGTCCCGAGCTCGCCGCAGGTGGCCGACGTGGTGGAGGAGATGCTGCCGGCGCTCGGTCCGGGCAAGGTGTTGGTGGACTGCTCCACCATCGACCCGGAGCTGGAGCGGGAGCAGCATCGCAAGGTGGCGGCCACCGGTGCCGGGTTCCTCGACGCCCCCCTCTCGGGGGGGACCGCCGGCGCCGACCGGGGGACGCTCACCCTCATGATCGGGGGCGAGGAGTCCACCCTCGAGCGGGCGCGTCCGGCCCTGGAGCCGTTCGCCGGCCTCATCGTCCACGTGGGGGGGCCGGGCATGGGACAGGTGGTCAAACTGTGCAACAACCTGATCTACGCCGCCCAGATGCTGGCCACCGCCGAAGCCACCGCGCTGGCGGTCTCCTCCGGCGTGGACCTCGAGCGGTTCCACGAGGTGCTGGTGCACTCGACGGGCGACTGCGTCGCCGTCCGCACCCGGCTGCCCGTCGCCGGCGTGGTGGCGGACAGCCCGGCCTCCAACCAGTGGCGACCGGGCTTCATGACGGACCTCATGGCCAAGGACCTCGACTTGGCCCTAGGCTACGGCGCCACCGCCGGCGTGCCCCTGACCACCACCGCCGTCGCCCGTCAGGCGCTCACCGCGGCGGTCACGGCCGGCTACGGCCGCGAGGACTTCTCGTCGGTGGCCAAGGTTGTCTTCGGCCTCTCCGGATTGGCATGACGGGCCGGGAGGCGGCGGCCGCCCGGCTCGACGTGCCGGCGCTCGTGCTGGCCGCCGACCACCGGGCCCGGGGGGTGGTCACCGTCGAGCGGTACGCCGACCTCCTGGACGGCCTGCGCCAGGCCCTGCCCCACTGCGACGGGATCCTGGCCACCGTGCAGCCGCTCACCGACCTGGCGGACGGGGGCGCGCTGGGTCCCGGGCAGCGGACGTACCTGTCCCTGAACCGCACCGGCCTGGCCGACACGGCGTTCGAGCTCGACGACCGGTTGGTGGCGAGCGTCCGGCGGGCGGCGCAGGACGGCTGGTCGGGCATCAAGCTCATGACGAGGATCGCGCCCGACGACGAGCACGGCGCAGCCGCACTCGAGCTGCTCGGGCGCGTGCTCGAGGAGGCGAGGGACTGCTGGCTCGAGGCGCTCGTCGAACCCGTGCTCTGGCGGCACGGCCAGATGTCCCGGGCGGTGGACGACATCGTGCTGGCGGCGGTGATCGCCCACGACCTCGGGGCTCCGCTGCTCAAGGTCCCGGTGCCCGAGGCGCCGGTGGGGGAGGCGCGGGTCGCGGCGGTGGCCCGGGTGGCGGCGTCCGTCGGCGTGCCCGTCCTCTTCCTCGGTGGCCCCCACGGGCCGGGCCCCGACCGGGTCCTCGACGAGGCCCGCGACGTGATGGACGGCGGGGGCGCCGGGCTGGCCATGGGCCGGGCCATCCTCGGCGAGCCGTCACCGGCCACCATGGCCCAGCGGTTGGCCGAGATCGTGCACGGGCGGTGATCCTCACCGCCGACTTCGGCAGCAGTGTCACCAAGGTGGCGCTCTGGGAGGAGACGGGGCCGGTGGCGGTGGCCGGCGCGCCCGTCCCCACCGACCACCCCGTGCCCGGATGGGCGGAGCAGGACCCGGCCGCCTGGTGGTCGTCACTGGCGGAGGCCTGCGCGCGGGTCGAGTCGCTCGCCCCCGGGGGGCTCGGTTCGGTCGACGTGATCGGGTGCACCGGCGCCCGTCAGACCATGGTGCTCGCCGATGCGGACGGTCGGCCGCTCGGGCCCGGGATCCTCTGGTCCGATGCCCGGGCCGCCATCGAGGCCGACCGCCTCGCCCGCTCGTCGGGGGCCCCCGGTCGGTCGCCGGCCGGCATCCCGCTCGACGCCGCCTCGGTGGCGGCCAAGATCGTCTGGCTGGCCGACCACGACGGCGAGCGGCTGCGGTCCAGCGCCTGGATCCTGACGCCGCGGGACCTGGTGGCCTGGTGGCTCACCGGCACCGTCGCCACCGATCCCACCATGGCGTCGCGCTCGGGCCTCTACGACACGGCGGGGGACCCGGTCGCCGAGCTGGTGGGGGCGGTCGCCGACAAGCTCCCGCCCGTCGTCCCCTCCGACCGGGTCACGGCCCGACTGGCGGCCGGGCCGGCGGCCACCCTCGGGTTGGCCACCGGCACCCCGGTGGTCATCGGGGCGGGCGACCGCCCCTGCGAGGTGCTCGGGTCGGGCGCCGCCACCGGGTGGCCGATGGTCAGCTGGGGCACGACCGCCAACGTGTCCGTCCCGTTGGCACCGGGCCCGGCACCCCGACCCCCGGCGGGCCTGGTCGTCTCGCACGGTGCCGACCGGGGCTGGCTCCTCGAGGGCGGGCTGTCGGCGGCGGGATCGCTGCTGGATTGGCTCGGCAGGCTCACCGGTCGGACGGCCGCGGAGCTCGGCACCGAGGCCGCTACCGTCCCGCCTGGCGCCCGGGGGGTGCTAGCCCTCCCGTGGCTGGACGGGGCACGCGCCCCGTGGTGGCGGCCCGGCGCCGGCGCCGCCTTCGCCGGTCTGGGCGCCGCCCACGGGCCGGCCGACCTGGCCCGTGCCGCGTTCGAGTCCGTGGCCTGGGACCTGGCCCGCTGCCTCGAGGCGGTGGCCGGCGCCGTCCCGGGGCTACCCCCCGTGTCCGGGATGGCCCTGGCCGGCGGCGGAGCCGGCGTCGACGCCTGGCTCGACGTGGTGACGGGGGTGACCGCCCTGCCCGGGCGCTCCCGTCGGTCGGGGCAGGCGGCCTCGGCGGGGGCGGCGCTGCTGGCGGGGGCGGCGGTGGGCATGGACCTCGACCTCGACCGGCTCGACCCGGTCGACCGGCAGGTCGAGCCGGACCCGGCGGCGGTGGCGCGCTACCGAGCCGTGCGGCCGCGGGCCGACGCCCTCGCCGAGGCCCTCGGCGGTCCGGGAGGGGAGGTGCGATGCGGGTGACGCTCGCCTACGGGACGAGCGGTCTCGAGCTCGAGGTGCCCGACGGCACCACCGTGGTCGAGCCGACCGCCCCGGTGGGGCTGGCCGACGAGGCGGGGGCCGTGCGCGCCGCCCTCCGCGCGCCGAGCCCGGGCCGGCCCGTGGCCGAGCTGATGGCCGGCGGGGGCACGGTGGCGCTGGTCTTCCCGGACCTCACCCGCCCGATGCCCAACACCACGGTGCTGCCCCCGCTGCTGGCCGAGCTCGAGTTGGCCGGTGCCGGCCCGGACCGGGTCGAGCTGCTGTGCGCCACGGGCACGCACCGGCGGGCCACCGCCGAGGAGCTGGCCGAACTGGTCGGCGCCGACGTGGTCGGCCGGTACCGGGTGCACCAGCACGACGCGGACGACGGCGGCCACGTCCGGGTGGGCGAGGTGGACGGCACACCGGTCCTGCTCGACCGCCGCTACGTCGAGGCGGACGTCCGAATCACGACCGGGTTCGTGGAGCCGCACTTCTTCGCCGGGTGGAGTGGTGGGCCCAAGGGGACCTGCCCGGGGCTGGCGGCCACGTCGACGACCCTCGAGGCCCACAGTCGGGCCCGCATCGCCGACCCCCGGTCGACCTGGCTGATCACCGAGGGCAATCCGGTCCACGACTTCGTGCGGGCCGCCACCGCGCTCTGTCCCCCCGACCTGTCGGTGGACGTCACGATCGACCGTCAGCGTCGTATCACCGGTGTGTTCTGCGGCACGCTCCCCGGCAGCCACCTGGCGGCGAGCGCGTCGGCCGCCCGCACGGTCACCCGGTCGGTCGACGGGCGCTTCGACGTCGTGGTCACGACCAACGGCGGCCACCCGCTCGACCGCAACCTCTACCAGGCGGTCAAGGGCCTGGCGGCAGCCGAACGGGTGGTGGGCGACGGCGGGGTGATCGTCCTCGCCGCCGCCTGCGTCGACGGCGTGCCGGCCGGGGGTGC
>JBKQRT010000019.1:0-17283 GCA_052143895.1 Acidimicrobiales bacterium
CCCGACCTGAGGGACCGCCGAATCCACGGAGAGCTGTTGCAAATGTGCATCACGCTGGCTCCCTCGAGCGTGTGGGCCATCCTCCGACGTCACGGCATCGATCCCACACCTCGGAAAACTGGCCCTACCTTGGGAGAGTTCCTGATGCCCGAGGCCAGGAGCTGCTGGCCTGCGACTTCTTCACCGTCGACACGGTGCTCCTGCGCCGGCTGTACGTCCTGTTCTTCGTCGAGCACGACACCCGACGGGTGTACCTCACCGGGATCACGGCTCTTCCAACCGGAGCCTGGGTGGTCCAGCAGGCGGGAACCTGGTCTTCGAGCTCACCGAGCGGTCCCGGCCGGTCAATTTCCTCATCCGGGATCGAGACACCAAGTTCACGTCCCAGCTGCCTCGTTGCGTCGTGGGGGTCGAAATACCACTGTTAGTGGTTACATGTGCACTGTGTGTGGACATTGACTACGCTTCTCCGTGGGGCAGGGTACGCAGCGGTCGGACGGTGGCCGTGGGTGCTCCTGCAGAGCGGAAGGCAGGGACCATGGGACCGAATCGACGGGCAGCGCGCGTTCCCACCGAGGCGTCGTCCGCGGCGCGGACGGCTATTGCGGCAGCGACGGCTATTGCGGCAGCGGTGACGGCCGGGGGGAGGTGCGCATGAACCTCATCATCTGCTCGCTCGACACGCTCCGGGCCGACCACCTGAGCTGCCTCGGCAACGAGCGGGAGCTCACCCCCAACCTGGACCGGATCGCCAGCGAGGGCTCCCTCTTCTCGCAGACGTACGCCACCGACATCCCGACGCAGCCGTCGCACACCGCGCTGTTCACCGGCCAGTTCGGGATCAAGACCGGCATCGTCTCCCACTTCCACCCCGCCGCCTACCTGCCCGAGGAGACGCTGTGGCTGCCGTCGCTGCTGCGGCGCAACGGCTACGTTACCGGTGCCGTCGACCACCTCTTCGCCATGAAGGACTGGTTCATCCGCGGCTACGACGACTACATGCCGCCCCCAGGCCGGTCCCGCTCCCCCGGGTCGGTGATCAACGGCATCGGGCTCCCGTGGATCAGGGAGCAAAAGGACCGGGACTTCTTCCTCTTCCTCCACTTCTGGGACGCCCACATCCCCTACATCCCGCCGTCGCCGTTCAAGGAGCGCTTCACCTACGGCACGTCCGGGCGCATCGACCCGGACATCATGGCCAAGCTCGAGGGCCGTCCCAGCTACCCGCTGTTCAAGCAGAACCTCTACGACTTCCTCGACGCGATGCCGAACCTCGACTACATCGCCGACCTTTACGACGCGGAGGTCGCCTACCTCGACTTCGAGATCGGCAACATCTTCCGCTTCCTCGAGCAGGAGGGGCTCCTCGAGGACACCATGGTGGTGCTGTTCGGCGACCACGGCGAGAATATGACCGAGCACGACGCCTGGTTCGACCACGCCGGGCTGTACGACTCGATCACCCACGTGCCCCTGCTGATGTGGGCGCCCGGCCGGATCCCCGTGTCGGAGTCCGACGCCATGATCACCCTGGTCGACGTCCTCCCGACGATCCTCGAGACCCTCGGCCTGCCCGCGGCCGAAGGGATCAGTGGACGGTCGCTCCACCGGCTGATGCGGGGCGAGACCACGACCCACCGGGACGCGGTGATGCTGAGCGAGGCCACCTGGCAGGCTGCTCGCGCAATCAGGACCGCGGACTGGAAGCTCATCCGCTTCCACCAACCAACCCTCTACGGGCGCAGCGGCGTCGAGCTCTACGACGTGCGGGCGGACTCCCTCGAGCAGCATGACGTGGCCGACCGGTTCCCCGAGGTCGTGGCCGAGCTCGACGGTCGGCTCCGCCACTGGGTCTCGGCCCAACTGGGAGGGCGACCCGACCCGATGGTCGAGGTGATCGACGCCGGCCTTCCGGCAGTGGCACGACTGAACGACGTGATCACCGGAGAGGTTCGTCCCCGCAACGACGTTCCCACCCCGTCCACTCCCGAGCCCGTCAACGTGCATGTCGAGGCAAGTGCAGCGGCCGAGGGCATGGCCGGGCCGGGACCCGTCGGTCCGAATGCTCGCCCATCCGTCGGTTCATCCGACAGTCCATCCGGCAGACCTTGGATCGGCCCCAACATCGGCAACGGCGTCGGCCCGCACACAGATCCGTCGCCCGTAGTGGCGGTCGGACCAGCGTCGAACGGGAACCATGCGACCAAACGGCCCGAGGACTTGGCAGTACGGGACGTGGCACGATCCGCACGACAGGAGGAGCCGCCCGGGTCGCGTTCCCCCTGAGGACGCACGCGCCGTAAGGCCGCACGCGCCGTCCAGCCGTCCCGCGGCAGGCGGTCGGCAGCGGGACTGCAGCGGGTAGTCCGGTGGCTGGTCCGCGATGGAACGGCAGCGGATAGTAGAACGTTGGCGAATGGACCGGCCGGTCCGGACCCACGTCGCTACCCGACAGGAGTCCCCCATCACCCCACCCGCCACGTCCACCGGGCGCTCGCCGAAGCCGGTCCGTTCCAGCGGCACAATCACGTTCGGCGCCGATTCGTCTCTGTCGCTCGCGAGCGTGCGCTCAGCTTGCCCCGGCGCGCTCGACCACGGGTGCCCTCGTCAGCGGACGAATCTCCTCTGCCATTCGGGCCGTGATCACGGGACGGGCATTGAAGCTCAGGAGGCTCTCCAGCGAGTAGTAGTGCTTAAGCATCGCGAACGGGAGCTCGACGGGCAGCCAGATCAGGTCCCGGACCCTGCCGTAATAGATGCAGCACCCGACCACGAAGACTAGCTGCGGGATGACACGCAATGTCAGGATGATTGCGAGATGCGCGAGGTTGATCTTCCCGCCGGGTTGGAGCAGCGATTCGGCGATGATGTACATCAGGACCGCGAGGCGCAACGGCGTCAGTAGACGCTGACCGGTGGACCTCGTGCCGAAGAACCAGAAGCGCGGGCCCGAGAACCCGGTCACGACCGGGACGAATCTCGCGAACGACATGGTGCTCCCGCGATTCCAACGGGTGCGCTGGGCTCGGAGCTGTCTTTGCGTGTTCGGGACGTCCTCAAAGGACCGGATCCTCGTGTCGAGCTGCACGCGGTACCCGAGGCGTGTGATCCCGGCGGTGAAGTCCTGATCCTCGCCGTACATACCGTCGACGAAGCCACCGATCTCGATGGCCGGTGCGCGGCGGAACCCGGTGAACGTGCCCGGGACGCACACGACACCGTCAACGACGTCCTGTGCAGGACGGACGAGGCCATAGTTGACCACCAATTCGAAGAGTCGTGCGCGATCAATCCAGGTGGTGTAGGGCTCCCTCGGCAGGGTGAAGGCACCGACCATTCCGATCTGGGGATCGGAGAGGAAGTACGAGATCGCGTAGGAGAACGCCTCCCGGTCAATGATGCAGTCCGCGTCTACACGGAAGACGTAGTCAGCGGTGCATCGGGACAGCGCCTTGTTGAGTGCGGCGGACTTGCCGTGATGGCCGCCGTGGATGACCTCCCCGGTGGCGAAGCGGAGGTTCGCCAGAGCCGCTTCGGCCAGGGCGACGGTGCCGTCCGTGGAACCGTCGTCACAGATGATGGCCCGCACGGGCCCGCCGTAACACTGAGCGGCCTGGTCGATCGACTCCAGAAGGTCGACGATGTTGATCTGCTCATTGAACGCTGGGCTGATTACCTCGAGGGGGGGTCGCTCGTCGCTCAGTTTGACGGGACGATGGTGCACAAGCCTCACCAGCCCCAAGAAGAGGATGATGAGGCGCAGGATGTACGGGCCACAACTGATCACGATGGCCGTCATGATCACGGAGTTCTGGCCGAAGTGTCTGATCAGATAGGCGGCCATGCCGGAGACCACGGCTATCGCTGCCACGATGCAAACGACCAGGATCATGTCGGCATGCCAATCGTGGCCACGCCGCAATGGAAACGGGGTCTTATTCGGGAACTGGAATGTGGTGAACGCGAGCCGGAAGACGACGAGTCCGGCGATGCCGTACTGGATCAACAATGCCACGACCGGTGTGGGGCCCAATGGCAACCCTGTGGTGAGCACGAATACGCCGAAGAACACGTCGGCGACCGCCGAAACGATCAAGAGGAGTATGACGTTCATGAGGATCATGATCCGACGAGCCACAGAAGCCCGGAAGCAGACGGCAAGCGCGACCCCAGACGCGATAATGCTCACCTGGAACACCGGGGGAAGCAAGTGCACATAGGTGTCCACCACGGCGGGCTGGGGGATCACCGACAAGAGCATCTGCTCGACCACGCCGTAGTACGCATCGACGAGGGTGGGTGAATACAGTCCGACTAGCAGCAATGACATGAGGAAGCTGATGGCCAGGAATGAGCCGCAACGGGCATAGTTCGGACGCAGCGGAGGAATCATCAACACGAGCGACCCGGTCCCCTGGTCCGAGTCGTCGTAGCTCCGGGACATCGGCTTGAGGACGACAAACGCCAGAATCGCGGCATCGATCAGCAACAGGGCGAGCCCCCGCATGTCCACGGTGATGACGACCGCCATCGCTGCTTCGCTTACGCCCGGACGGTGGCGCTCATCCCCGGGAGCAGACCGGGCACGGTGCGACTGAGTTTGATGATTACGTCGTAGGTCACGGCGGCGCTGTTGCTGGTCGGGCTGAGGACCACGCCGGTGACGACACCCTGCTGGTTGACGTTCAATACCGAGAAGGTAACCGACGCCGCGTGTCCGACCCGGAACCGGCCGATACTCGATTCGGGGACCTGCGCGGTGACCTGTTGGATGCCTCCAATGATCTCGACCAGCGGCTCGGTGCCACTCGAAGACGAGGCTCCCGACGGAGTGGGCTGGGACGGGAACAAGGAGAAACCGGAAGGCTGACTCGCCGGGATCGAGGCGGGAGCCTTGTAGTCAGGGACGCCGGCTGGTCCGAGGTTCTCGCCGGTGGAGCCGTTCACCTGCGCGACGACACCCGCAGCAGGCGCCACGATGGTGGCTTGTTGCTCCTGTTCCTGGACCTGGGCCAGCTGCGCCGTGGCCTGGTTCAATGCAGCCTTGGCCTGTGCCTGGGACACGGCGTTGCCCGGAGCACTTTGGAGCGTCCCCTGGTACTGGGCCAGATCGAGTGCCGCCTGGGCCGCGTTGATTGTCGCCTGGGCAGAACTGTCGGCCTGCGTGGCCTGGGCCTGCACTACGGGCACCTGCGCCTGGGCCTTGGCTACGGCGGCCTGGTCGCCGTCGAAGGTGCTCTGGAGCTGCTGGCAGTGCGTGAAGAGGCCCTGGGCCGACACCAACGCCGTGCCGCTGAGACTCGGGTCCGGGGGCACCGGCCCGTTGGGGCACGCCTGCGTGTACAGCGTGTAATTGCTCTGAGCCACTGCCTCCGAGGCGGTGACAGCGCCCTGCGCTGCGGCAATATTGGCCGCTCCGGTCTCCGTGGTGGCCGTGAGTGCAGCTTGAGCGTTGGCGAGAGCAGTCTGCTGTTGCTGCACTTGGAGCCCATTCTGCTCGTTCTGGGCGTTGGTGAGCTGAGGAGCACTCGCTTGTTGCACTGCCGCCTGGTCCGCCGACACAACCTGTTGGTCGTCGCGCAGCTGTGCATCGAGGGTACCCAGGTCCTGGGTGGCCAGGACCTCCCCCGCCGTCACCTCCTGCCCGGGCTTGACGTTGATCGTCACAACCTCGCCCGTGTTGGCGAAATTGAGGTCGTACACCTTCGAGGTGCTCACCACCGCGGGAAAGGACTGGTCGCCAGCGGTAGCGGCATCCACCGTGTAGATCGCCGCGACCACCGCGATGGCGGCGATCACGAGGGCGAGAGCGAGCTGACGCCGGCTGATGTGGAGCCGTCCAGGATCGCGCTCCGACAGGGCTGGACCTTCGATGACACCGACACGCGAGTACGCCCCCGTGTTCGAAGGTTGGGACGTCCGGTCATCGTCCGAGGACGAGCCGGGCTCGTCTGACGCGACGGCGCTCGGCATGCTCAGCGAGGCGTTCATCCCCCTCACCTTCTCGGTCTTGCGATGGGGCCGAACCGCATTCATCGGACTTTCCCTGGGCCGTCGCGCCCGACCGAGCGCATCGTCGACTCTGCGTGGCACCGTCTCATGGCCTCAACAACCTCCGCTTCAACCGTTCGTCCTTGACCCAGGTCACGAGCATGTAGGAACCCCCGACCAGCATGAACAGCATCCCGACGAGAACCACTGCCCTGCCGAAGCCTCTACGTCCGATGAGGGTCCCCCAGAGGTCGAGCGAATTCGGGGGGCCGACCGACAAGTTCGGCGCCGCCGCAAGAGGTGCCGGAGCAGGATCGGAAGCCGGCGTCGTGAGCGGGAGGCCGAACAGGTCCAGCCTCGGCACTCCAGGCAGCGGTGGAGCCGAAGGCTCGGCGGTGAACAACGGGGTCAGCTGCACGCTGGTGGGGGCGCTGACGGACTTCCCGTATTCGGCATCGCCGTTGTAGACGGCCGTCAGGACATCAATGCCCGCGGGCAGGCTGACCGTAGTACAGCTCGAGCCTGCATCGACTGACAACTGCTGGCAGCCGGCGACGGGGGACCCGTTGCCGTAGAGGCTCACCGAGCCCCCGTAGTTGGATACGACCTTCGTGCTGATGTGGACGGCCTGGGCCTGTCTAGCAGACGAGGTGGATACCGCCACGGAGGTGGTCGAGGGCTCCAGCGGTGGCTGGAAGCGCTTGTCGTTGGCGAGGGCCTGGAACTCCGAGTAGCCGGACTTGTCTAGCTGGTACTGATAGGTGCCCCCCTTGCCGGGTGCGTCGAAGTACAGCACTCCTCTGATCATCGGGTAGCCGTTGTCGAGCTCGTCCTTGACGTCGGACAGGTACTGCGCCTGTGCTCCCGACAACGCAGCGGTCTCCGTGATCATCATGGGCTTTCCGAATGAGGCGAAGGTGGAGTACCAGGGCCCGAAAAGCTGAGCGAACTGACCAGTCTTGTACCTCGTCGAGTTCCGCAGGTACCCGTCCACCGCGATCCAGTCGACGTACGCCGGCCCGGGATAGTACTTGATCCAGTCTTGGTCCTGACCCCCCGCGGCGACGCACCACACGAACGCCACGTTGTTCGCCCCGGCTGCCGTGAAGAGTGCATGGATGTGTCGGAACGCGGCGGCGTAGCCTGCGGGCCCGAGGCCAGCGATGCACGACTGATAGTCCGGGGAGTAGGGGAAATTGAACTCATAGAACCACCGCAGGAAGACCGGGGCCTTCAGGTGGGCCAGCTCTGATGCGAAACTCGTGATCAGGGCATCATCATGTCCGGCGAGGATGTCGGCGTCGCTGGGGCCGCATCTCCAGTCGATCATCGGCGTCGCACCGCTGGCGACCACCTTCTGCAGCGTCGACATCGGCGTCGGGGACGCCCAGTCCTGATAGACGTGGACGACGGAGAGGGAGTGGGCCAAACCGCTGTTGAACGACGGGAGCTGGCTCAACTCCTGTTCGATCGGTGTCAACTTGCCCACCGGTAGGGGCCGCACCCACGCTCCGAGGTACGCCGTTCCCACCGGAGGGATGTACGGACGCCCTCGAAGGCCCGCCGCCGGACTCACGGTGACGGAGACCCGCGCCGATCCCGAAGGACCGTAGACCGCGTCGCCCAGGAAGTCGGCCACGATGTCATGGGTGCCCTCTGGGAGCGACGACGTCTCGCAACTGCTGGCATTCATGACCGGTACGTCGTCGCACCCAGAGATGGGTGAACCCTTGTCCAAAAATGACACACTCCCACCCAGATCTGAATGAGCCACGGTGGCGGTGATGATGACGACCTTCCCGTGCGGAGGCGCGGCATCCGAGACCGAGACCGAGGTGTTTGTGCCTGACCTGACCGGTTGGAAGTACGAACCGGCGGACAGCGAATCGAAGGCCGACTGCCCCGCTTGGTTCAGTTCGAAGTCGTAGACGGTCCCATTCAGCGGTGCCTTGGCGTACGCGTCGAAATAGATGATCGCCTTGACCAAAGGGAACGTCGACGGCAGCATCGTCCCGAGAAGCTTCAGGTACGTGGCCTGCAACGTGGGGTTCGGACTGGCAATCGCACCGGTGTCGGAGATCATGAGCGGCTTGCCGGAGGAAGAGAACTCCGAGTACCAGGCCCTGAACTGCGTCTTGATCGACTCAACAGTCGGCGGGCTCGAGGATTCGTGGTAACCGTCCGCTGCAATCCAGTCGACGAAGCCGCCGCCGGGGTAGTAGGCGCCCCAGGGCGTGGCCGGTTTCGGAGGACTGTTGGTGTCGACCGACCACACGAATCCCACGTTGTCGGCACCAGCCAACCTGAACTTGCGGACGATCTGGCGATAGGCCTGCACATAACCCGCGGCGCCGGCCTTGCCGAGGCATTTGCTCGAATCGCTCGGGACCGAACCCGGGTCGGGGAACCATCGGAGCAGCAACGGGATCCCGATGGACGCCAGCGCTCGCGCATCGGCGGAGATGATGAGGTCATCGGCACCGTTCGCCACCTTGAGGTCCGAGTCCCCGCAGGACCACGTGATCATGGGGATGCCACCAGTGGCGAACACCTGCTCGAGTCGGGTCGCGTTGAAAGATGCGTTCCACGCCTGATCCAGTTGGACGATCGACACCTGGCGACTCACCCCCCGATTGAGGGCGGCGAGTGCCTCAGTTTCGGAAGGCGTGCTCGCGCCTTGTCCAGTCGAGCCGTTGGGACCGAGCGTGGTTCGGCTGGGATCGACGAAGGCACCGAGGTAGGCCTGGCAGGGACCAGGCACGGCCGGCTTATGTACGGGCCCCGTGGGGGCGGCAACCGAAGCAGGGGCAGACGGCGGATCGGCACAGTTCGGCCCGGTCGAGTCGACGGACTGCGCCGTGGATGGGTTGGCTCCGACCGCTCGCGGTGCCGACGCTACCGCCGTCGCCGGGGCGTTGTGGTCGCCGGCGGCCAGCATAGGCTCCACGACCACCGACAGGGGGGTGGATCTCGAGGGTTCAAATGCGGCGTCTCCGCTGTAAACGGCGACGACGCTATCGGTGCCAATAGTCAGTCCCGACGTGTCGCAGCCCACGGAGACGGATACCGGCATGTCCGAACAGCCGGTAAGCGCAGAACCGTTGCTGAGAAAGGTGACGTTGCCCCCGATGTCGGGAACGTCCACCGTACCCGTGATCGACACCCGCTGACCTTGGGTAATTGGTGTCACGGCGCCCGTGATGGTCGTCGCCGACGGTGATCGGGTCGGCTGGAAGTAGGGAGCGCGTGACAGAGCCCGGAATGCGGCCTGCCCGTTCGCATCCAGGGCCAACTGGGTCTGCGCGGCCACTTGGGGTGCGTCGAAGTAGACGAAGCCCTTGATCAAGGGGTACCTGGTGGGCAGGTCGGCGGCGACCTGTGCGAGGAATTGACGCTGGGACCCGGGTGCGACCCCAGTGTTCGAGATAAGCAGTGGCTTCCCGTAGGTCGAGAACGTCGAGTACCACGAACCAAACGCAGTCATCACGCCTCCCGGGTCGAGGGGACGAGCGGACGGGCTGTAGTTGTCGGCAGCAATCCAGTCGGCGCTGCTCGCGCCCGGATAGAAGCCGGCCCAGTCCGAGCTGGAACCTCGCGAGGTGTCGATGGACCAGACGGTCGCCGCGTTCGAGGCGCCGGCAGCCACCAGGAGCTGCTGGACATGCCGGAACGCAGCGACGTAGCCAGACGCCCCGCCGGCACCCAGGCACCCCAGCGTGGCGGGGTTCGACGTATTGGGATTGGGGAACCACCGCACCATGACCGGCGCACCGAGGGAGTTCAGCTGATGGCCGAACCGGGTGATGAGCGCGTCGTCTGCTCCCGAAGCGACGTTCGCATCGGTGTCACCGCAGTCCCAGGTGATCATCGGAATCGCGCCAGTGGCCGCTACCCGCCGGAGCTGCGCGGTGTCCACGGGAACGCTCCACCCCTGGTCCACCTCGACGATCGACAGCGGACGACCCAAGCCCTGTTCAATGCTCGGCAGGGAGGCCAGCTCTGCAGCGACGCCAGCCGCGCCACCCAGCGGAGTGATCCCGCTGAGCGCCAGTCCCGATGGGTCGACGAATGCACCGAGATAGGCCGCACCGGACGCCGGCACGACAGGTGGGCTCAGGACTGCCGGGGAGCGGACCGGTTGCAC
Source organism: Acidimicrobiales bacterium (assembly GCA_052143895.1). Classification (GTDB taxonomy): domain Bacteria; phylum Actinomycetota; class Acidimicrobiia; order Acidimicrobiales; family RAAP-2; genus Bog-756. Next base: position 10,136 of record JBKQRT010000019.1, read on the forward strand.
AGTTGACGTCCCGGAGGACGTCACCGTCGAGGTCGTGGACGTCCCTGAGGAGACCGCCGATGGCGTCGTGGTCCATGGTGCCCCAGAGGCCGGCGGCGCCATGGACACCATGCCAACGAAACCGGCGATGAGAGTGGCCACCGGAGCGTGCGATCGCCTTGGTCGGCCGCAGCCAGTAGGTGCCGTCACGAACCGGACCCCGGAGCCGTGCCCGTGCCACTGATTCGGCTAGCGCTATCGACTTCCTGGCACAATCGGGGGCGCACGAGGGCGGGTTCACCCGCGACCTTGTTCACCCTGTTGACAACTACTTCCGTCTCTACTCGTTGGCCCACCGGCGCGCCCCTCGCCTAACCATTCCGACATCTGTGTCCGCATGAGCATGAGGAGTGTCTCCTGCCCGAAGCTTGAATCTAGCAGATTATTTCACCCTGAGCGTTCATATTGCCACTGGCCGCGGTCAACACTCTGCGGACATCGCGATTCAGCCGATGGCTGCGGACGTGGAGCCCGATGAACACTCTGGAAATGTTCTCGGCGATCGGTGGCCTCGACGCCTAGCCCCCCGAGCCGCCGGCGTACGACTTGAGGAACGACACCGCAGGACCAGCATCGACCTGTCCGCAGTTTGGGCATTGTGGTGATGCTCCCGGCACGTTCAGCCAGTAGCCGTCGACCAGTGACTTGGTCGCCGCCACCACGCTCGTCAGGGTCGCCGAACTGACGGGACCACTCCCAGGAATAGCGGTCGTGATACCGAGCAGGACCGGATGAGCGGGAGCGGCAGCCTTCGCCTGGAAGACGGCCTGGCGGACGAACGAGGTGAACCCTGGTTCGTCCTCGGCCTGCTGACCCTGGATCTCGACGATGTCCGAGACCGCCGCGCCCTGGCCCGCCATGTTCAGATTCAGGTAGCCGGAGAACTTGCCGTTACCGGACCCGAGCTGGTTTGAGGTCGAGTAGCCGGGGCTGAGGACCGGGGACAGATTGGCCGCTGGCGTGAAGATAGAGCGGAGACCGTGGGTGTGGGCGAGGGCGAGGGCCTGGGCCGCGTACGTGAACGGTGCCGCCTGCTCATTGCCCGGCGTGAACGACCAGGCCTCGTTGTCGTACAGGACGTACTTGACACCGGGCTCGATCGTCGAACCCTGGATGGCAGCCTGCATGGTGGCGAAGCTGGCGAAGGACTGGACCTTGGTCGCCAGGGGGACAAGCGAATCGGGAACGCTTCCGCGAGGCCGGACGATCAGGAGCGTTCGCGGCGAATTGAAGATCTTGGTGATCGTGGATGCAGGCAGGCCGTTCTTCTCCAGCAGAGCCAGGGTGAAGTCCTCGACCAGCCAGTACGGACCGGGGAGAACCGAAGGGCCTGGGGTGCCCGGCGTCAGGACGCTCGGCGTCGTTGCCGGTGGGATGCTCGACGTCGCGGTGGTCGACGTCGCGGCGGTCCCGCTCCGTGTATTCGCACCTCCGCCGCACGAGCACAGCAACGCTGCCGACGTGCAAAGCGCCGCAACCGTGGCGGTCAACCGTGGCGGTCGACGAGACATAGTTCCTCCTGATCACTAGCGTCCAAGGCCCAAGGAGGGCGGCCGTCCCACTATCCCTATCGACCAACCGAACCGGTACACGCTACAGCGGGCCGTGTCCCGTCGAATGGCGGGGATCGAGGGTGCGATCCCCGGACGACGATCCGTCGGTGGGCGTGAGCCCGCTTGCCGTCGCGTCGTCATCTTCCACGACGGTGCGAGGCGTGGCCGTCGAGCCTGCCGAGAAGTACCTCCGCTCGGCACCGACGCGGACCGTCCGGCGGAGCCACCTCACCGGCGATGCTGTGACGGCCAGCGCCAGCCCACACATGGGTGGGCTTTCACCCGTCCTGGCCTTCGCCGAGATGGCCGAATAGAAGCTATGGTCATCGCCGTCCCGGGGCGAGCCATCCCCTGATGGGCCTGCGGCCTGTTCCACGTCTTCGATGACCAGGACCCTGCCACCTTCGGGGTGGACAGGTCGACCAGGAAGTAGGTCTGCCCCGACACGGTCACCGGCGCCGGTTCGATCTGGGTGACGACGGCGGAGACGATCCCGGTGTGCACGCCGAACTCCCCGGTGAACAGGGCGGTGTCCGACGGCTGGGTCGGGATGTCGGTGGCGTACGTCTGCGTGAAGAGGGCCCCTTCGGAGGCGATCCGGTCGAGGTTGGGGGTGAGGCCCCGTTCGTTGCCCAGGCAGCTCAGGTGGTCGGCCCGGAGGGTGTCGAGCGAGCAGATGATCAGGTTCATGCCCGACGGCCTCCGATCCGACCGGTCCCCCGGTCGGCCCCGTCACTGGGTCCGGTGGTCGTACGGCGCAATTGCGACCGTCGAATCTGCATACGTCCCTGCCCTTCGCTCCACGGACGCACCAGCGAGCCCTCCCAATCGCCGCGCACCCTGCCCAAGGACGGATTGTAGCTGACTGCCACACTTAGTGTATAACTGACCACATTGAGTGACAATCTGCTCTCACCCCCGGTATCGAGGCGCCAGCGCCGGCACGCCCGGGACGGGCCGCCTGAACGGGAGTGGGGGAGGCCGCCGTCTGATGGACGTGAATCTTCTCTACGGCTTCGGCCCGCTGGGCCTGCTACTCGTCACCGGCGCCCTGCTGCTGGTGGCCATGTCCTACCCGTTGGTGAAGCGGTACCCCGACGAACAGGGCGACGGCATGGCGTTGGTCCTGCTGCCCAAGCCCACGCTGCCGTCCTTCTGGAGCGTGCCCATCCTGATCGTCCTCTTCCTGCTCATGTTCGTCGGCTACCACTCCCTGCAGGGGGACTACAGCCCTGACCTGATCTACGCCGACTTCGTGACCCGAATCTGTGACTCGGTGGTGCGCTCGCCCGCCGAGATCGCCGGGTACATGGCCGGCTTCACCCTCGGTCTGCGGTTCCTGATCTTCGGGACGATCATGTGCGAGGCCTGCCTGGGCCAGGGCAACGTGCTCCGCCGGATGCTGGTGGCCGGCCAGGTGTTCGTCTACCTCGTCGTCATGGCCTTCCTCGACGCCACGCTGGTCTGCCTCGAGGTGCTGCTGGGCGTGCCCATCGCCCTGACCACCCTGCTCGGGAACTTCGCCGCCGTGGCCCTCGCCGTGCTGACCCCCGATCGGCCTCCCGGCACCTGGCCCGTCCGCATCACCCAGGCGGTCATCCACCGACCATACGGGGCAGCGGGAGACGGGAGGTCCCCGGGGGCTAGCGGGGGCGGGGCGTAGAATGAGGGCGCCCGAGCCCGCGGGTGGCCCCGGCCGGTCGGACGGCACGGGGCGCTGACGTCGAGGGGATGAGGGCACCATGAGGCTGATCTACTTCGACATCGACACCCTGCGGGCGGACCACCTCGGCTGCTACGGCTACCACCGGCCGACCAGCCCCACCATCGATGCCCTGGCCGCCGGCGGCATCCGCTTCGACAACGTCCACGCGTCGGACACACCCTGCCTGCCGTCCCGCTCGGCCCTGTGCTCCGGCCAGTTCGGGATCCGCAACGGCTCCATCAACCACGGTGGTCCCTCGACCGATCCTTTCCCCGAAGGCCGGGACCGCCAGTTCCAGACGGCTCTGGCCCGGACCAGCTGGATGAGCGCCCTGCGGGCCCAGGGGGTGTGGACCGCCTCGATCAGCACCTTCGCCGAGCGACACTCCGCCTACCACTTCGAGGCCGGGTTCAACGAGTGCTTCAATCTCGGGACCCGGGGCCTCGAGACGGCCGACCAGGTGGCCGAGGTGGCCAGAGACTGGTTGGCCCGCAATGCCCAGCGGGAGGACTGGTTCCTCCACGTCCACTTCTGGGACCCCCACACGCCCTACCGGACGCCGGCGGCATTCGGGGACCCGTTCGACGACGACGCCGTGCCCCCGTGGCTGACCGAGGAGGTCCGGGCTGCCCACTGGGAGCTCCCCGGTCCCCACTCGGCCCAGGAGATCGCCGGGTTCAGCCCGCGGGCCGTGTGGGACGAGTGGACCCGCCAGCCCCAGCAGGTGGCCAGCATGGACGACGTCCGGCTCGTCTACGAGGGGTACGACATCGGGGTCCGCTTCGCCGACCACCATGTGGGCCAGGTCCTCAACCAGCTGGACGAGCTCCGTCTGCTGGATGAGACGGCAGTGATGGTCTCCTCCGACCACGGCGAGAACCTCGGCGAGCTGGGTGTCTACTGCGACCACCAGACCGCGGACCAGTGCACCACCCGCCTGCCCATGATCCTGCGGTGGCCCGGGCTCGACGGCTCATCGTTCCCGGCCCAGGACGGGCTGCACTACCAGATCGACGTGATGGCCACCGTGCTCGAGTTGTGCGGCGCCACAGTGCCCGAGCGGTGGGACGGCACGTCGTTCGCCCCGGCGTTGACGTCGGGTGAGCCGACCGGCCGCCACCACTTGGTCCTGTCGCACGCCGCCTGGACGGCCCAGCGGTCGGTCCGGTTCGGGAACTGGCTGTGCATGGAGACCTTCTGGGACGCCTACCACGCCTATCCCGAGGTCATGCTGTTTGACCTGGCCGACGACCCCTACGAGCAACGCGACCTGGCCCCCGACTACCCGGACGTGGTCCAGCACGCCCTCGGCATGCTCCACGAGTGGAAGGAGGACGCCATGAGCCGCTCGGCCCACGGCATCGACCCGATGTGGTCGGTCCTCCACGAGGGCGGGCCCTGGCACTCCCGGGTGGACGTCGACTGGTACCTGCAGCGACTGCGGGACACCGGACGTGGCCGGTGGGCCGACGTGTTCACCTCCCGGGGGCCGGTCGGCGGATCCTCCGTCGTCACGCCGGATCCGGATGCTGAGCCGACGTGAGCTGAGGTGAGTCGTGTGGGTACCAAGAACCTGTGGGTGCCAGGAATCTCATCCGTGTCGCTGACCTGGGATTCTCAAGAGATAGTTTTGTTCGCAACAATATGGGAAATCCGGAGCAACAGCGTGGGAAATGGCGCACTCCAGTGACCAGTTCCCGGTAGTCGGACGCGTTGTGTCGGTAGACCACTGTGGGGTCCCGAAAAAACTGACCCGTTCGCGTCGACAAAACCCGATGCGAACAGGGGTCACGCACCAGTCCGGCAGGTAAGTGCAGCTCTTCGGCGGGCCCGATGGACCCCAGCCCTCTGCTGGCGAGGTCGGAAGGCTGGGGGAATCCAGCCGCCACCGGTTTCCGGGCGCGCCACCTCCGCGGAGACCGCGTCGGTGGTGCGATCGCCTCTCTCAGACGGTGGGCGGAGGGTCCGGGCCCGGTGCCCGGTGCCCGGTGCCCGGTGCCCGGTGCGGCGACGGGTGGCCGCTCGGGCAGCCACTCCGCGATGGCCCGGGTCCTGCGACGGCGCGGCAGCCGGCGGGCCACCCCGGCCGCCCCGGCGGCGGCCTGCTTCAGGTGGGCGCCGATCTTGCGGAGGTTTGCGGCAGTAAGCAGGAGGGCCACGAACACGCTCTGGGCGGCCACCCCGTGGATCCTCCGGCGCTCGGGATCGTCGAGGGCTTCGCGGGCCCCGTCCTTCATGTAGTCGTCCATCCCTTCGATGGCGTTGCGCAACGTGGCGTAGGTGGCGTGCCACTCGTCGCTCCACGTCGAGGCCCTCCGGCCAGGCGGTCATGGTCGGTCCGCCTGGCTCAGCGCCCGGAAGGCCACGACGACGGCTGAGTCGGGCTGCTGGACGCCCACGGGTGCTCGGCAACGCTTCATCTGGACAGCCTGGTCGACCTGGGGTCTGGGGACGAATCGCACGGTGCCGTGGCTGGGTCGTGGTCAATTCAACAGTGCCACCACATGATTCAATGCCGTGTGGGAGCGGTTGGAGGTCTATTTGCTCCGACTCGGGCGGCCGCGCCAAGCCACTGACAATTGAGCAACAGTGCGGATCGTGGACTCTGTCCGGTAGATCGTCGCGAATGAACAGTTTGTCCAAGCCGGAACGCAAGGAGGAGCCGAGATGGAACTCTGGGAGCTCGCCGCACGCGAGTCGATCAGGGACTTGGTAGCCCGGTACAACGCCAACGGCGATGCGGGGAGATTCGACCAGGTGGTGGAGCTGTTCGCACCGGACGCGGTGATGGAGATCGGCGATGGCCTGCCGCCTCGGGTAGGGCGCGAGCAGATACGCACAATCTTCACGAGCGTCCGCGACGGCGTCCGCTACGAAGATCGGCCTGTCTACCTCCGCCACAATACGAGTACTCTCCAGATCGATCTTGCGGATGAGGATTCTGCCAAGAGCCGCTGCTACTACGTTGTCATAACCGACGTCGGTCTGGATCACTGGGGTCGCTACGTCGATGAGTTCAAGAAGGTGGACGGGGTCTGGCGCTTCGTCACCCGCCGGGTGACCATCGACGGCAAGAGCCCCGACTCGCTCTTCGTGCCCGATCCGGGCTGAGCCTCGGGCTGTGGGTGCCAAGAACCTCATCCGGGCCGTCTACCTGCGACTTTCTCCGAAGCCGATGTGACCGCGAAAATGGCCCGTGGCCCTCCCGTTTCTCTATCTCGCCTTCGTCCGCACCCTGGAGTTCCTGCGTCTGCAACGCCTGACGACGCCTATCTAGCCGTCGAGGTCGTCATGCTCCGCCATGAGGTAGCGGTCCTCCGTCGCCAGGTGGAGCGCCCCGCCCTGCAGCCACCAGACCGCGCCCTCTTCGCCGGTCTCAGCTGGCTTCTCCCGCAGGTGAAGCTCCATCGGTTCTTCGTGCAGCCCGACACCCTGCTTCGCTGGTACCGCGACCTGGTCCGACGGAAGTGGACCTATCCAAAGCCGCCAGGGCGCCCGACAATCCCAGCCGGCGCCGCGCAACTGGTGGTCCGACTGGCCAGAGAGAACCCGACCTGGGGATACCGCCGGATCCAGGGGGAGCTTTCGGTCATGGGCGTTGGCCTGTCCGCGTCGAGCGTCTGGAACATCCTCCAGCGCGACTGGCTCGACCCTTCCCCGGGCAGACGAGGCCCGAGCTGGGGCGAGTTTCTGAAGTCCCAGGCCACGACCATGCTGGCGTGCGACTTCTTCACCGTTGACACCGTGCCGCTCCTCGCCTGTACGTCCTGTTCTTCATCGAGCTCGACACCCGAAAGGTCTTCGTGACCGGTGTCACAGCCCATCCGACCGGTGCCTGGGTCGTCCAGCAG
>JBKQRT010000020.1:0-5376 GCA_052143895.1 Acidimicrobiales bacterium
CTCACCGAGCATCTGATTGGACGATCGTGTAGTTCCAGTCGCCGTGGAACTGGTGACGGTTGAGTGGCACTGCGGCGAGTTCGGCGTCACTCACCTTGGTTCCGGTTTCGTAGTGGTTGAGGTCCTCCTCGGCCCGGATGGTGAGTCCCTTGGTGGTGGTCGTCGCCGAGATCAGTTCGATGATGGTCCGGTAGGAGACCAGCGGCCGACCGCGCCAGTTCATCGAGATGAAGCTGAACATCTTGTGCTCGATCTTGTTCCACTTCGAAGTCCCCGGCGGGTAGTGGCAGACCGTGATCGCAAGCCCGGTCTCTCTTGCCAGCTTGGCCAGTTCGATCTTCCACAGTTTCACCCGGTGTCCGTTGGACCCTCCGCCGTCGGCGGTAATGAGGAGCTTGGTGGCGTCGGGGAACCGGGGTCGCCCCATCGAGTACCACCAGCGGCGGATGGCCTCGACGGCAAAACTGGCGGTGTCGGCCGTGTCGCCCACGGACACCCAACCCTCGTCGTTGGCCAGGTCGTAAACGCCATAGGGGACTGCTCGTCCCAGTTCCTTGTCGACGAAGTCGTGGGTCTTGGTCCGAGTCGGCTCCCCTTTGGGGTGGAACTCCCTGCCACCGTTGGAGAACTCGCCCACGAGCTCCTTCTTTTTAGTGTCGACGGAAATGACCGGCTGGCCCTCCTTCATGAACACACCTACCTGGTTGTTCAGGTAGCGGAACTGGGCATCTCGGTCGGGATGGGCAGTTCCTTCCTTCTCCTTCGCCGGGGCCTGGAGCGAGTAGCCGAGATCCTTCAGGATGCGCCCAACCGTGTCGTCGGTGATCTTGAACCCCTGGCGCACGAGCTCGTCGGCCAGCTTGCCGGTGGACTTCGACGTCCAGCGGAGAAAGGACATCGGGTTGCCTCGAGTTGTCGGGTGCACCAACTCGTCGAGGGCCTGCATGAGGCCAGACTGCTTGGCCTCGGCTTTGCTGCGTCCGCCCCCGACGGCACGCTGACGGTCAGACGGCTCGATGTCGGCCACAACCTCCCGCTCTGCCTTGATGACCGTATTGCGGCTCATCCCTGACGTCTCGGCTACTGCGGTCTTTCCGCCACGCCCCAAAGCCACCGACATTGCTCCAGTCACCACACGCCGCTGTACCTCATTCAGATGGGGCAGCACCGTCGAGAAGAATCGCGCGAGCTCTTCACGACTGGCCTCCATTGCGCAAGACTATATTGCGCGTACTAATACTCGGAGGACCCTCTGCCTTTTTTGCTTGTCCGGTCGCTCAAGCACTGTCGACTTCTCTTTCAAACCCAGAAAGGAGAATACCTTCAGGGTTATTGCCGGACCTGGTCATTCGCGTAAGAACGAGTCAATTCCACTTGAGAACAGAGCCTCATTCCGATCGACCTGCCACTTTTCCGGCACCCGGGACGGAGCGGCGCCGGATGAGGTAGCGACGAAGCTCGTCGGCACCCCAGACAATGAACGGGAACGGCAGGGTGAGCGCGATCAGGCGGGGCGGAAGCGGTGCCATTCCGAGCACGTCAGCGATGGACGGTGTGTAGATGAGGATCGCAGCCAGTGCCAGCTCGAATGCGATGCCCCAGAGAAGAAACGGGTTCGAAAAGACACCCACAGTGCGCAGCGAGGCCCGCTCGGTGCGCGCCGCGAAAGCCGTGCCTATCTGCGCCATGACCATCGAGAGGAAGGTCACGGTCGTAGCCTGTAGGTAGGCGTGGTGCAGAGCGTGGCCTGGGCCGACAGGGGCATGAGGCTCCCACCCGGCGCCGACGAGCACGACGAAGAAGGCGCACATCGCCAAGATGGCCGCGATGAGGCCGAGGAAGAGCCATGCCCGCAGCAGCATCGCTGGCCTGATGACGCCCTCGGACGGGGGCCGCGGCGGCCGGAGCATCAGTCCGGGCTCTGCCGGCTCACGACCGAGAGCCAGTGCAGGCAGTGTCTCGGTGCCGACGTCGAAGCACAACAACTGCAGCACCGTCAAGGGCAGCGGCACAGCGCCACGAGCCAGCGCGAACACGAGGAACGGCAGGATCTCAGGCGTGGCATGGGCGAAGATGTACAGGATGAACTTGCGGATGTTGTCGTAGACGCGTCGACCCGCTTCGATGGCCGTGACGATTGTGGCGAAGTTGTCGTCGGTGAGCACCATCGCCGACGCCTCGCGGGCCACGTCTGTGCCGGACAGGCCCATGGCCACGCCGATGTCAGCGCGTCGCAGGGCGGGGGCATCGTTGACCCCATCGCCAGTCATGGCGATGATGTGCCCCTCGGCTCGGAGGGCGTCCGCGATGCGGAGCTTCGCCTCCGGTGAGGTGCGGGCGAAGATGATCTCGGCATCTGCGCGCAGCACGTCGTCCAGATGTTTCTCCGACATCGCATTGAGCTGCGCACCGGTCACGACGGTCGGTGCTTCACCTCCGATACCGACCTGCCGCGCCACCGCGGCAGCCGTCAGCGGATGGTCACCGGTCACGACGATGATGCGGATGCCCGCTTCGTGGCACGCGGCGACGGCCGCGGCGACCTCGGGCCGAGGAGGGTCCTGCATCGCGGCCAAGCCGACGAGACACAGGTCGCGCTCGACCGCATCGCGGTCCTCAGGCGGTGGAGAATCGGTTGGGAGCGTACGGGTCGCGAACGCGAGCACTCGCAGGCCCGCGGCGGCGTAGTTGTCGACGTGTGCCGCGGTCGTGCGCCGCCGCTCGGCGTCGAGTGCCTCGACGGTTCCGTCAGGAGCCATGATTCTCGTGCACAGCGGGAGCACGGCCTCGGGCGCTCCCTTGGTGTCAATACGCAGGGAGCCGTTAGTCTGATCGACGGTAGTCATCAGCTTGAGTCTCGGGTCGAAGCGGAAGTCTCGGACGCGGTCGCGTTCACGCGTAGCGGCGTCGACGGGCGCCCCGAGTGCGGCGGCCGTCTCGAGCAGCGCCAGCTCGGTCGGGTCCCCGGAGGCGCTGGTCGTACCCGTGGCAGGCGTCGCATTGTTGCAGAGCACCAATACTGCCAGCAGCTCAGTCATGGCCACCGCTGCGTCGGCGGGCGGGACTGAGAGATCGAGCCCTCCGGCGGACGTCCAGAGTCGCGTCACCTGCATGTGGTTCTGGGTGAGGGTTCCGGTCTTGTCCGTGCAGATGACGCTGGTCGAGCCGAGCGTCTCGACAGCGCTCAGCCGTTTGACGACGGCGTTTCGCCGCGCGAGGTCACGGACGCCGATAGCCAGGGCCAGCGTGATCACTGGCAGGAGACCTTCGGGGACATTGCCAGCGATGAGCCCGACCGTCATGACGAGAGCGGCGCTGAACGTGAGTCCTCCGCCGAGCGTGGCCACCGGCAGGAACGCGATCGCCATGATCACAGCGATAACGGAGATCAGCCAAGCAACCTTCCGGACCTGCTGATCGAGTGGGCTTGGTTCCTCGTGCACGCGCTCGGACAGCGCGGCGATCCGTCCCAACTCGGTCCGCATCCCGGTGGCGATGACGGCGGCGCGTGCGTTGCCGCCCGTGCAGGTCGTCCCGCTGAAGACCAGGTCACGGGCCTGAAGGAGGGGAACATCGGTGTCCGACCATGCTGCGTCGCGCGTGACGGGCACGGACTCACCCGTGAGAGCCGATGCGTCGATTTCGAGGGTTCCGGTCAGCAGGCGTGCGTCGGCCGAGATCCGATCACCTTCCTCCACCATGAGCACATCCCCCGGCACCAGCAGGGCCGACTCGATGGTCTCCAACCTGTCGTCGCGCAAGACCTTGGCGTGTTGCGGCAGATAGCTCTGCAATGCCTCGACCGAGCGCTCCGCCTGCATCTCCTGGAAGAACGCGAACATTGCGTTCAGCACGATGACGATCACGATGGCGATGGCGACGGCGACGATGCCCCCGAGCCACGCCAGGCCCGCCGCAGCCCAGAGCAGCAGGGCGAGCGGATGGGTGAACTGGCGGGCGAACTCGCGCCAGAGGCGGTGTCCTCCTCGCCGCACGAGCACGTTGCGGCCGTACACGGTGAGGCGTCGGCCCGCCTCGGGATTCGACAAGCCCCGCGGGGTGGTCCGCAGGTCTCGCAACAACCGGGCGACCGGCACTGTGGCGTCTAGTGCGATCTGATCGTGATCCGGGAAGCCCCCATCCCGGGATCCAGAAGGCGATGAGTCGCCGGTGGTCACGATCCGGTTCCCGAGAGGCTGCCGGACGATCCGACTCCCAATTCCCCCAACTCCGCGTTCCTCGCTCCCATCGGCACGGTCTACTCCCTCCGACGCGTCACGCGGAGGTAATCGGGGACCATCGGAGGACGTAGCGCGGCACTCCCAAGAGCGGTCGAGCTCGAATAGCCGTCAAACCTCACCCCGGGGGTGTGTGGAGGGGCCGCGCTTCGCGTTCAATAGACCCAGACCGATGTCCCGATCGGCGCCAGGTTGTCCGACCAGATCCAGTCGATCGCCTCGTCGCTCACCCGCACGCAGCCATGAGAGACCGGATTCGGCGGCACATACGAGTCGCCGTGGATGGCGAAGCCACTATCGAAGAACTTCGGGCGCCATAGGTGCCCGAGCGAGTCGATCACCATGCCGTCCACCTGGCGGTAGATCTCGAAGTGCCCGACCGGAGTAACGGCAACGGCGGTGACCCCGTCGTCGGTGTACGTGTAGCCGCCGCCGGTCGAAGTGTTGAGCACCCAATCGAGATTGCCGTCCGTCACGAACATCAGAAGGTCATCTTCGAGATCGACCTCGATCACGTCAGCGGAGGTGCTGCGAGGATGCGGGCGCACACCCTGGGCGAGCGCCCCCTCGGTCACGGGACCGACAATGCCGTCACGGCTGATGCCGGCCGCCTTCTGGATGGCGTAGACGGCCTGCTCGGTGCTGTCTCCGAAGCTCCCGTCCGGGGTGCCCAGCCAGTACCCGAGTGATGTCAGGCGCTGCTGGAGGGTGAGCACGGCGGGCCCGCTGTCGCCGGGCCCGAGGATTGCCGCTCCGGTTGGCACGGTCGTGGTCGTCGGGGCGGTCGTGGTCGTCGGCAGGTTCGTGGTCGTCGGGGCGGTCGTGGGTGACCGCGACACCGTCGCGGGCGAGCGCGAGCTGCTACACCCGGACACGAGTAGGGCGGTGACCCCGATGACGGCGACAAGCCACGCCGTCCTCGACCGTGAGGAACCACGTCGCCGGGGACCCGTCAGCTTGTCGCTCCGAAGCCGAAAACGGAAGGCTCGACCTTGGCACTGCTGGCGATGCAAGTCGATCATTTTCGCCACTCCAGAGGGGGAACGCATGGCCCCGACATCGATCCTGTGCCTGGCACGAGCCGTCCACCAGGGGCAAAAGTCCAGTTCTCTCCCTCGTACGGGAGGTGTTCGCCGAC
>JBKQRT010000021.1:0-4370 GCA_052143895.1 Acidimicrobiales bacterium
GCCCAGGTCGCAAACGCCCAGCGGCCCTTCTTGCCAAGGTGGAGAGTCGCGCCGCAGTTACATCCCTCCGTGGCTCCCTCTCAGCTCACTGGCCTTTCAGACGGGCCTTGCCCAGCTTGCTCAGCATTCACGTAACCCATGTCTCGCCGCGAGTGGATTTTCCGGCGCTATCCATGACGAACATCCAGGTCAAGCGCACTCTTGCAGTCCATGGCTGACTGAAGAGGGATCCGATGGGCGGACCCGGGCCAACAGGCCGTTGTCATGGAGGACCGCCACCAAGCCGGCAGCGTTCGGGGCACCCGTGCGACCACCGCGCTCGTCCACCCGTGGGAGGCTGAACTAAATGGCGAAAACTCCCTACAGCGTCGTCGTTACGGATCTGGATGGGACGGTACTCCAGGGAGACGGGACGCTGAGTTCCTCCACGGTCGATGCCGCAAGGGAGCTACAACGATGTGGAATCCCCCTGATCGTCGCTACGGCTAGAACGCCGGCCGGCGTCCTGGCCGTAGAGCATCTGGCTTCGCTCACAAAGATTGCCGTCTGTTGCACAGGGGCTCTTGGCTGGTCGTTCGACACGCCGAATCCCCTCTGGACGCAGCACCTCGCAGAGGACGTTGTGCGTCGCATTGCCGAAATCCTGAGTCGTTTTGATCGGCTCGGCTTGGCATCGTTTGACGCTCGCCAGTGGCGCATGACCTCGGACTATGTCGGCATTCGGGGGGTGTCGCCACGAGGACCCTCACAGGTTGCTTCGCTCACAGCCGTTGCCGGTAGCTCAGCGTGTGCTTTGGCGGCATGCATTTCAGGTCTTGAGGCATCCCAGATAGCCACCGAGTTGCGCACAGGAGGCATCTCCGAAGACGAGGCAACCCTCACCTGGGCGGCGAAAGAGCTGCTTGACATTGCCCCACCCAACGTCGACAAAGGTATTGGAGTTCGCAAGGCCCTCGACATGCTCGATATGAAATGGGAGGAAGCCATCGTGTTCGGCGACATGCCGAACGACCTTCCTATGCTCACTTCAGCCGCAACAGCGGTGGCAGTTGACAACGCCCATCCCGACGTCCTGCTCGCCGCGGATCTGATCGCCAACAGAGTTTCCTATGACGGGTTCGAGCGGACTCTCCGTCATTTCGGCACTATCCTGTAGGCCTCAGTACGTGACGCCGATTTCGGCCTCCGGCGACGATCCGGTGAATGAGAGTGACCCGCTGGGATGAATAGACCAGCAGGCCAGGGCACGCCCGAGAATTGCCTCACAGACAGGTACGGCTCACGCCTATCGCCATCGACAGATACGAGCGCGGACGTCCTCGAACGAATAGCCGCGATCTTGAGGTCGTCCAGGTAAAGGCAGGATCCGATCGATTCGCTTTCCTGCTTGCTCGCGTTGGCGGCTACTCCAATGATTCTGACGATGAGCACGACTGACCTTGCTAGGGATTCAGCTGACCCATGCTCATTGCGAGTTGTCAGTTCTGCACCAAATCGACTGAATACGCAGGTCCCAGGCCTTTAGCTCCAATCCAGAACCCATCCGACACCTCGCCAGAGCCGGGCCAGATACGGACCGCCGCGGACGGATCGACGCCGTCTAGGAGGTGAGCAGCCACCTTCCCGGGGCGTACCGTCGTGCGTGGCCCGCTCGTTGCTGCAACGGCGAATCGCCATCGAAGATGGTACCGACCTCCAGGCGGCGTCGCAGCGTCGCTGCGGAGTCTTCGAGGTGTCGAGCACTTGCGACTACCTTGGGCTGGCGAGCCAGGAGGCGATCTATGCGGAATCTGGCGATGATCGGCGTGCCGACGAGCGCCGGTGCCCATGCCCCGGGTCAGGAACGGGCGCCTGAGGCCTACCGCACTGCGGGAATTGTCGAACGATTTGCCGACCGCGGGATCAGCGTCGACGATCGTGGAGACCTCCCCAAGGTGCGCTGGACTCCCGATCGACGCAACCCACGCGCACAGCACGCTGAGGAGGTCGCCGAGGTGGCGGCAGCAGTGGCAGATGCCGTCAGGGCTGCGACGGCATGCGGATCAGCTGATGCAGTGCTTGTCCTTGGAGGGGACTGCACCATCGAAGCCGGTGTGGTTTCGGGTTTCACCGCCGTCGACGAGCGCATCGGACTTGTCTACCTGGATGCGGGTCCCGATCTCAATGTGCCGAGTGCCGTCCGACTCGGGTTCTTGGATTGGATGGGCACCGCCCATCTTCTCGGCCTCCTGGAGGCCACCTATTCCCTGAGCCACATCGGCCCTCGATTCCCTCTTCTGGAGAGCGACCAGATCGTGTTCGTGGGCGCCATCCCCGAAGAGCTCACCCAGTGGGAACAGCAGGTTGTCACAGAACGACGCCTGCAAATGATTTGGGTTGACGAGGTGAAGGACAACCCGGCGCGTGCCGCACAACAGGCACTCTCGTCGCTGGAGGATCGAGTCGATCGGATCTTGGTCCATTTCGATGTTGATGTCGTAGACTTCATTGACTTTCCAGCAGCGGACTTTCCAACCATCAACGCTGGCCTGACGCTGACCGAGGCCTTCGAGGTCATCGGGCAATGCACTCGACATCCCAACTTCGCTGCGCTAACCATCTGCGAGTTCAACCCAGATCACGTCGACGAAGACCACCAGCTCGTGCGAACCTTCGTCGAGCAGCTCGTCGCTGCCTTCCCGAGTTCATGATTGCCACCACGAACACAGCAACTCTTGGCATCTTGGATTCGCATGAATCGGGTAGTCCTGGCGAGTAGCGGGAGGGAGCCTCCCCCTCCCGCTCTCTCAGAACCGTACGTGACAGTCACCCGTCATACGGCTCCCACAGTCCGGCGTTGGGGTGCAGCGAGGAGATGCCAATGGGCGAAGGAACGTGGCTGTCGGTGTCGAGCAGCGTCCAGCCTGAAGGGTCCAACTACAGCCGGCCACAGCTTGACCAGGCATAACGAGTTCGCGAGGCTCGCT
The DNA here is from genome assembly GCA_052143895.1 of Acidimicrobiales bacterium. GTDB lineage: Bacteria > Actinomycetota > Acidimicrobiia > Acidimicrobiales > RAAP-2 > Bog-756. Next base: position 2,967 of record JBKQRT010000021.1, read on the forward strand.
GGCCATGGCCCTCTCCTTCCTCTACGGCCTGGTTCACTGCGCCCTTGAGTTCGTCCGGCTTCACCGGGCAGAAAGCTTCGCGAAGGATGCCGAGATCCTAGTGCTCCGCCACCAGCTCGCCGTGGTTCGCTGCCAGGTCGCACGGCCCCGTGTTCACCTGGTCTGACCGGGCGTTCGTCGCCCTGCTCGCCGGCTTCATTCCCCGCGAGCGATTGCGCTCGTTCCTGGTCACGCCGAAGACGATCCTCGACTGGCATCGGCGCCTGATGCGGCGGCACTGGACTTCTCCCCACCGCCGCGCCGGTCGTCCGGCGCTTGCCGCCGAGACCATCCAGCTCATCTGCCGGCTGGCGAGGGAGAACCCGCGCTGGGGCTATCTGCGCATCGTCGGCGAGCTGAGGAAGCTCGGCGTGACGGTGTCCAAGACGAGCGTGGCCACCGTGCTCCGCCGACACGATCTTCTGCCAGCTCCCCGGCGTGAGGGACCGACCTGGTCGGCGTTCCTGTCTGTCCAGGCTAAGACCATCGTGGCAACCGACTTCCTCCATGTCGACAGCATCCTGCATCGGCACTACTACGCACTCTTCGTCATCGAGGTGGACAGCCGAGCCGTGCACCTCCTCGGCGTGACGGCCAACCCAGCATCAGCGTGGGTCACCCAGGTGGCGCGTCACTTCGCATCGAACCTTGAAGAGCAAGGCCGGCGCTTTCGGTTCCTCATCCGCGATCGAGACAGTGAGTTCACCGCATCCTTCGACGAAGTCTTCTCCTCGATCGGCATTGAAACGGTCCGCACCCCGGTTCGCTCGCCCCGGGCGAACGCGCTCGCTGAGCGATCGGTGAGAACGGTTCGAGAGGAATGTCTCGACCATCTGCTCATCTACTCCCGACGCCACCTCGAGTCAGTCCGTGCCGAGTACGTCCGCCACTACAACTCAGGCGCCCCCCACCGTGGCATCCACCTCGCAATCCCGTCGCCACGCCACGATACTTCCACCGCCGGCGCAATTCGTCGCAAGGACTTCCTCGGCGGAATCATCCACGAATACGAGCGAGCCGCCTGAGCTCGAACCGCCTCGGGGCTTCGAATGGATCATGCTCGACGCAGGTCCTCGTCCACCCACCTTGAGCGGCAATCAGGGCTGGCGACCGGCGAGTTCGCGGGCTCGCCCTACTTCCCGTCAATTCCACCCGAGCACAGGTTCACCGCCGAATGCTGCTGCCCATGTTCCAACTGCTCGCCCATCGGCCCGCAGCCATGAGTATTTGGACCCTTCAGGCTGTTTCAACTGCAACGCTCATCGCGTCCGACGGCCAGGCTTTCTCGATGCCAGCACGCCCCCGCGATGGCATCGGGCGTCGCCCGCCTTGCCCGACGTGGCGCCCTGCGGCCCGCAGCACCAC